>CALRZF020000001.1:0-47114 GCA_943372585.1 Ramlibacter sp. 2FC
TCGGAGAATTTCTTTTGTGCGTCTGGCGTGTCGGTCTTGTCAAGAAAGAGCTCGCCGATCACGACGCGTCGGGCTTTGAGCCAGTCGCATGATCCGTCGCAGCTCAGGACGGTGTTTGGTGCCCGCCCCGCCTCAGTGAGATGTCGTTCAAGTGCTGCCCGAAAGTTGCTACCCAGGTCACTCGTTGCGCACCGGAACGCCTTAGCGAAAATCGCAGACTCTTGGGCGCCCGTTGCAGCGACTGCATCCTTTGCACCGGGCGTCCAGCACTCCTTGCCCAGCGCCCGCATCGCTACCCGGAAAGACCTTTCATTCGCTTGCGTGATCAAGGCGGCCTGTCGCTGCAGCGAATGGACGAGCAGTTTTCCGTAGTCGACCTGGTTAAGTTGGGGGCGCAGCTTGATCGTCACCAATGCCCATGCGCTGGTGTCGTCGGTCGGCAGAACCGTCGTGTCGAACGCCAGCCGGTACAGTGTGTTGCCGGCGAGGTCGTGCGCGTCGTCGCCGCGGGTGGCATTGATCTCGCTCTGAATGGTTTCATAGGCCGCCAGCCGGTCGTAGAAGTCCTGGATGGGTGTTTGGGAAAGCTGGGTAACGCGTGGTGGTTCAGTCGGTGCAGTCAACGTGTCTTTGTTCGCTGCGAGCAACGTGCTTGCCGGAGCCGAGGCGGCCGGGGTTGGCGTCGTCGAAGTAGGAGTACTTGCTGACGCGGGTGTTGCCGTCAGACCCAGTTCCTTGAGCTGCTCTTCTGCCTGCTTGAAAGTGATCTCCTTCTTGTTGTACTTCGCGATAATCTCGTCACGCGCAGTCGCGCGCAGGGCGGATAAGGCCTTTTGATCGTCGGCTTGACTTTGCGCTCCCTGTGTGGCGCGGCCAATCTCGACGTTCTGTAGGCCGCGTAGTGGGTCGAAGCTCAGATTCGCCTGTGCGCCGAGGAAAGACATGCTGGCCAAGGATGTGACGCCGCTCAAGCCCAGTTTGGCATCCCTGACCTCGTTGCGCCGCAGGGTGAGCCAGTGCTCCTTCTCGCGGCGGTCGTTTATCAATCGGTCGCTGGTCTCGACCCGGGGGCTGCCGACGTAGATGTCACCGAAGCCCGTGCCTGGTTCGTTGCGCGGGAAACTGGTGCTGCATCCCATGACCAGCGCGGCAGCGCTGGAAAGCGCGGAAACGCAGACAAAGCGGCGCTCTGCGATAAATCGACCTGGCATAGGGATCCTCCTCCTTGATGACGCCCGTCCTGCGCATGCTTGGCACAGACATTGGCAGCTTGACTGTATCAATTTTCTTTAGTTTTTCATCCCCAATGTTGAGGATGCGCGCGCGAGCCAAATTGGGCTTCCTGACCTTTCGCTGCTGCGAAGCCTCATAGGTAGAAACGCGTGGAGACAGCGTCATTCGCGCTTGAGTTTGTCTAGACATGCCGGCCGAACGTAGAAAAGAGCGGCCAGGGGGATGCGCAGCGGCGCTTCTTAGTGCTGTGCCGCGCAGATCCCGATCAGGAGCGAAACTTTGCGCAGGTGAAACTGCGTGTCGCAGTCATCGATCGCATTGCCTACCCGTCCGCGATAGAGTTTCACCAATAATTAACCTATGCCAAGCGCCGAACTGGTCGACTTCGATGACGAGGGCTTGTTGGAGCTGCAGGACGCGGCGAATCCCACCGTTACGCGCCGCAAGGGGCGGGCGACTGAGTACAGGTGATGTACCGGAAGTGCCGCATGCTTGTTCGGTTCGTCACACCAGTGCGCGCAGGGTGGTGGGAACGCGGATCAGGCGGCGCTGCCGCTGACCACTAGTAATTAGATGCCTCAGTACGCCAGTACTGGGACGCTATGCTTGTTAGGATGAGAGTTGATTTCAAGAGCAAAGAGCAACTCTGGTAAGCCAGTTCGCAAGTTGGCCACCCAAGTCATATGGACATTGCACGCAGATGCAGAAACGACGACTGCCACCCTTCGCTAAACACATGCAAAAACCACCAAACGACAAATAGCGTTGGCGCCAGCATGAAAGCGCCAGCAGAGGTGCAGTCTAGGCAGCCTTGGGCCAGGAGTTGAACCGCACCACCCAGTACTACGTAACAAGAAATCGCAGCCCAGACTTTTCGGACGATGCTGATTGCCTGGATGGGCAACTTGGGTGGCTCACGCAAATGAAGCCGCTGGTCTTTGCACTGCGCAGCAAGATTGCACACCAGGCCTCGAAAAGTCCACCAATTCAGGCCATGTGACTGCCGGATGATTCGCAGTCTCGCCCTCTCAGCGGGACTGAGATCTAGACGACCAAATTCCGCAGCAGTCAGATTTCGCTCTGCCTTGCCCAGTAGGTCCCAATATTCCGGAGTGCCTGGCGTCAATTGACGAGCACGTTCTTTCCAGAGCATATGGCGGCGGTAAACAATCGGGTGGAAGAGCGCAAGTCGCCATCCAGATCTGAAACAGTTGACGTAGCCAGACAAGTTGAATTCACCGTAGTCGATGAAGAGTCGAACAGCCTCCGGCCCCCCATGTCTGGCCTCCTCGACCATCCTTCTTGCAAGGTCGGCCAGATCGTCTTGATCCGGCTTATCCATGGGTTTCCTTTTCCCACATCGCGCTGACCAGGTCATTGCGGTCTTGACGTTGGGTTAGCGACTGCTTGCTTCGCTTGTGCTCTACATAAGCGGCATAAAGACGCTCAACCAGGTCACGTCGCATGCCTTCTGGGCAGTCCGGCACGCGTCGCGCACAGAACAAGCCGACATCCTCCACGGCTTGCCAGAGGAGAGGCCAATCGATTGCTCCTTGACAGTCCTCTGCGCGAACACCAAAGAGAACGAACGGTATGTCGACGCCGGCGCCCTCGACGCCGCGTAGATAGCCAAGAGTCGGATCGCTGGAGCCCGCCTCATATTTGTACTGCGTTCGCCTGTCCACTTCACCAGCCTTGCCCAATTCCACTTGGGTCAGCCCAAGGCGCTGGCGTTCGGATTTGAGGCGGTCGCGTAGGAGGGCAATCAAATTCATAGAAATCAGAGTGTATTGTCCTTGTGAATCGACGTTAAGTGAACAATAATTCCCATCATGGGCATTAATAGTCATTCAAAGACGTTTCAATCCGCGGAGATCAAGTCTGAATTTCAGCTCCAAGGGATGTCTATTGCGGCATGGGCGCGCGCGCGTGCCTTTGATCCACGCTTGGTCTATGCCGTATTGGGGGGGAAAAACAAGGCGTCGCGTGGCAAAAGCCATCTGATTGCGGTCGCCCTGGGTATCAAGCCGGGGCCGCAAATCACGGAAAGAACAATGCAGCTGGGCTTGGCCAGTGCACTGGGATCCCCGGATGGCTCAGTAGATGCGTCCCAGCTAGGGGAGTCCATATGAGCCCATAAAACTAAAACGCCCACCTATTTTCATAGGCAGGCGAGTCAGCCGTTGGCAGAACCAAACGTTGTGGTGACTGAAGTATCTGCTAGCGGTTGACCGGCTGTCAAGGCTTTGTCGTCCCTGAAAAACAAATCTCAGGGCAGCTTGAAAGAAAACCGTGTCAAAAAACCTGCAGAACAGACTGCGCGAGCTCGCGCCGGGCGGCGCCGAGCCCAAACAACCCCGGAACCTGGTGACCCGAAGCGGCACCCGCGTCAGAGGAATCCACACTTCCCTGCGGTTCGGATCGCAAGTGCAATGGGAAACGCCTGAAGAACGAACTGCGATAGAGGTGCTGGATGCATCCCCATGGACGCTCGGCCTTGTGAGCCAGGCAACTCTGCTGACGATCCAGAGTTTTGAGGGCGAATTCAACTATGTGCCGGACATCGTGGCACTCCGGGAGCCTTCCGAGCTCCTCGTGATTGAGTGCAAGCCGCTGTCAGTGCTCCTGAGCGAGGAAATTCGCTCCAAACATCAGGCGATAGCACTGCAGATGAAGTCGCTAGGCGCCACCTTCATTGAACTCCCAAACGAGGTACAGCCCACTGCGGCTGTCCTGGAAAACGCGAGGCTCATGAAGGCAGCGCGCAGTTTGGTGGCCTATCCCAAAACAAAAAGAATGGAGGACGGGCGCTTGCTTGAGGAAGCGTCGGTAGCAACCTTTCGGCGACGTGTGCCGGCTCGTCGGAGCACGCCATGCCGTCGCAGCGTTAGTCATTCATGGCTGGCACTTCGATATGCATGCGCCTTTGCAACCCGAAACAGCCGTGTCACGGCAGTTCGAGGAGAGCTTTGATGGAGCGAATTACATTCACTCCGGGCTGTTCGGTTCGACTGTTTGACCAAGTACATATCGTTTCAGGCGTTCGCGACAACAATTGGGTGGAGTTGATCACCGCCGACGGCAAGATCACCAAGACCCTGGATCTCACGACGCTCTTCGGACACTATCAAAGCGGAGGCCTGAAGCCAGGACCGAAACGCCGAGGCGCGAGAGTGCCCGAGCCGCATGCAGTTCTACGGCATATCCCGTACGCCGCTGCCGATCAAAGTGACGCAACAAAGCAGCAAGCGCAGGTGATGCGCGAGATACTGCAGGCGGTGCAGGATGAGAACTGCCCGATTAAGGACGCCAGCAAATCGTTTCGCCGAACTGTTGCAGCCGTTGCGAAAAAGTTGAACGTCGAGCCCCCGAAAGCCCGCACCGTCCAGCGCTGGCTCGCGCGCCAGACCTATTCGGTTGGCGCTCGCCCGCTTGTTCCGAGGTTTGCCAATCGAGGTGGCAAAGGGCAATCGCGCTGCAGCCCGGAGGTTCAGGAGCTGATGGACGAGGTCATATTCAACGATTACATGACCACAGAGCGGCTTCCAGTTGCCCGATGCTACATGGACCTATGCGCAAAGATTGCCGTTGCGAATCAGGCGCGCCCGTCAACCGACCTTCTGAAATCCCCATCGATCAATGCTTTCAGGAGGCGTATTCAAAGGCAGCCGGCCTTCGACATGTACGCAGCCCGCAACGGGCTGGGCGCCGCCAAGAAGAAGTTCCGGTCTACCGGTCGCAACGCCGAGAACTGGAAATTCATGGAGTGTTTTGAAGCTGACCACACCATCGTGGATGCTATGGTGGTCGACCTTGAAACTGGGCTGGTTCTCGGGCGGCCGCGCATTACCATCTTCATCGAATGGGTTACCAGGGCCTGTGTGGGGTTCACGATCGGATTTGAGGGCACTTCAACCCAGACAGTTCTGGAATGCTTGCATAACGCAGTCACACAGAAACTGGGCATCAAGCAGCGATATCCATTGGTTCAGGGGAACTGGAACTGTTGGGGATTTCCTCGGTACCTCAAACTGGACAATGGCCCTGAATTCCACAGCGAAACCTTCGTCGGGTCCGCAAGTGAAATGGGCATTGATCTCATCTACTGCCCACGCAAAAAGGCATGGTTCAAAGGCCGGGTAGAAAGGGCCATCAAGCGGTTGAACGCTGAAATCATGGACGCCCTGCCCGGCGCGACACTGACCCAGCTCTACAACCGCGTTACCGAGCGCGACCCCTCCTCATGCGCAGTAATCGATCTGCAGTCTCTGCGGCACATCATGCACATCTGGGTGATCGACGTCTATCACCAAACCAAACACAAGGGTACAAACCGGCAACCAGGTCCGCATTGGGACGCGTGCTTTGATCTTGCTCAAGTCACCCTTCCTGCGGACCTTGGCTTGCTGGAGATTCTGTGCACTGAGCTGACGACACGTACGATCTTTCACTACGGCATCGAAATCTGTGGTGAACGGACGTTCAACAACTCTGAGCTGCAAGCTCTGCGTCGGCGTCAACAGTTTGGCGAATACGTGAAGGTCAAGGTGCGATACCGGCCTAGTAAGCTGGACAGGATCTGGGTATTCGACGCTGACAACCAAGAGTGGCTTGAAGTACTCAACTCCAACCCCGCCACGAATGATCTCGGGGAATTCCAGCTGAAGATGCTGCATAAAATGCAGCGCGAGGCGATCTCTGCGGGGGAGCAGATCGACATCTTGACGGCGCGTCAACGCATGCGGAAGTTGGTTGAGTCGCTCAATACTGCGAAGTCACAGCGTGCTCGCAAGAAAGCACTCAAGCTGCTGGGATTCACGAACAATCTCGACGCATTGAGCGCCACCGGAGCGGCCGATCCAGAGCCGCAATCGGATTTGGAAAATGAAGAAGTAGCTCAGAACAGCGAAACGTCAGCGCCACCGAACGGAGCCACAAAGCCCAAGCGTGGCCGTGCTGCAAAGACGCCTGACCTGCCTCCCGTCGAGCTGTATTCGGGCGTGATGCCGACCTTTCCGGCGTTTGATCCTCAAAGCCAGGCAGCCATGGGCGGTGCTGCATGATGCTGCGTCCCTACGAGCACATGGGTCCTCTGATAGCGGACCCGCATTTCAAAAGCGCCTGGCTGCGCGTGCAGCGGTGTCACAAGTCTTCAGCAAAGGGTTGTCGGCGGCAAAACCTCCGCCTCATTGGCGTATCCGGCGTGGGCAAGTCGCGACTGTTGATCGAGTACCGCGACGCACATCCCCCAATACACCACGAAGAGTACACAGAGGTGCCGGTCATCTACGCGGAAGTACCCGCGCAACCTACTTCCAGACACCTAGCCCGGTGCCTGCTGACGGCCCTGGGCCGCCCCACGGAATCGGGAACAGCAGAAGAACTTTGGGCAACCTTCCAGCGCTTGTGTCGCGTCTGCAAGGTTCGTTTGATCTTGCTCGATGAGATACAGCACTTTGTTGACCGCGGAAGGGTCAGTACTTACGCTAACGACGCAGACATTCTCAAGCAGAACCTCTCAACGCTCGGCATCCCAACGGTGTTTGCCGGAGCCCCCCGATCGCGATTGCTTTTCGAAGTAAACAACCAGTTGCGTGGCCGGTACAAGCCCATCCATGCGATGCGTCCATTTGCCCTTTCCAACGTAGATGAGATCGCACGTTTCACGACCAGTGTCGCCACCGCAGCATCCAGCTTGCCGGACAAGGTTCTTCGCTTTCTGATCAGCCCGGCCATGATTCCGCGCTTGTTCTACGCAACTGACGGAATCTTCCGAAATTTGCTGGACTTTCTGGATGGCGTCCGCGCAGTGCTGGAGGATAAGACGACATGTAGCCTTTCGCTGCTGTCTCTCGCCTTCCATGACACGGTGTGGGTACCGGTCTCAAAAAAGGATGATCCTTTCAACGAGAGTTTTGTGCCCCGGCGGCTGATAAATCCAGGCGAGCCTTTCATGCCAAGCCCGATGGATGGTGACAATCATGCGTACTACTGAACCAACGTCAGGTCCCGCCTTAGGACCTTGGGAATCAGCCGTGGCCCATATGGTGCGATCAGCGACGCTGACCGGCTCAAGCTATGAACAATTAGCTGCACAGATCTCGTTGGGCTGTCGGGTAGATCAGTACATAGCAATCGGCGTTCGCGCTGAGAGGGCGCGCTACGCTGAATATCCGCAAGAAATTCACGCAGCAATGTCTGATGAAGCACCGAAGCCGCGAAGGCTCGTGTGCTCGCATTGCATACGTGAAAGACTGCCCGACAGCATCTACGAGCGGCATCCGTACAACAGCTACTGCTTGACGCACGGGACACCGGCCTTGGCGAGGTGCCCTCGCTGCAGGCAGTTGCTGCGCTACGGTGCCAGCGACTATGACAATTGCGTATGCGGTCTTCGGTTCGACGAAGCAGACTCTAGTGGAGAAGCAGGTAGCGCGCCCACTCTGTACATGGCGGCAGCCGCAAACGTCCCTATTGTCGAAGCGCCGAAATCGCTGGACCCCGGGGCCGACTGTCTGGACGCCATTCATGAACGGCTATCGTCTACCTGGCGGTTCATCTGTGCAGACACCCCTGAGCAGGCAGATCACGACCCTGCTGATCTGCTGTCAAATCCGGCGAGGCTCTGGTCACACGCCTTGGACATTGTGTGTGCTGGCGGCCTGACTTTTGAGCAGTGGGTGGTCGCAAAAATCCAGCGCTGGCGCGACTACACCCAACCGTCTTTGTATTTGGACTACTGCGTAGGAGATGACTTCGTCCGTACCAATCACTTTGCCTGGAGTTACCTGCGACGCCTTGTCGATCGGGAACTGAAAACCTGTTTTCGCACCCGCAGGCAGCCTGGACTGTTTGACGCTGAAAGCGAAGGCGCATGTCAGTGAAGATCCATTCCGGGCAGACGCTTCTTCTGGTAAGACCGCCCCCATGCGTGGATGAGAGCTGTTCTTCTTGGGCGCACCGGGTCGCGCTTGCGAATGGATACAGCTGCGCTCTGCAAATGCTGCGTGTAACTGCTGGACCCGTCTCGGCCTTCGTTGATCTGGATTTTGACCCTCCAGGTGAAGTACACCAGGTGCTTGGGCGCCTGACCGGTTATGCCCAGGAAGTGATTGCCGCGCTTTGCGCGCCCGCGACACCGACGGACTCATGGCACGGCGTCCCCCTGCGCCATGCAGTCACGCATCGCACTTTTCGCGGCCGGCGCAACAGTGTCGCTACCACGCCCGTCTGTGTTCAATGTGTGCGCCAGCGCGTTCCTGCTCGTTGGGACTTGTCTTGGAGGTACTCTTGGACAACGGGCTGCAATGTGCATCGCACTCCTTTACAGGACACCTGCAGCCACTGCCAGGAGCCGATCGAAGCCGATCTATCCAGAACTGCTTCGATCAGGAATTGTCTGCGGTGCGGCAAAAAGTTTTCGCTTCGGAAAATACCTGCGCGCGATGAACCAATAGCGACATTGGATGTTGAACGTCAGTTGAACACTGGGTGTCTTGCGGGTTCCGCTGATTCCAAGGCAGTGCTGAGTGAAATTTTCGAGTGGGGACGATGGGAGTACTTTGCGCTGGCTAAAGCAGAGAGCGGGTCGCTTGAAGCTGTGAAGGCTTTTGAGTTTCTGTCGTCACACCCGCCCATCCGATATTCCGTGGGCTCAATGCCTGTCAACGTGCGACGCGTCTTCTGGGATCACGTTGGGAAGGTACTTGCCCGGCAGACGGTTGAGCCGTCATCGCTCAGCCAGGTACACAACCTCAAGCCGTTTAAGGAAATTCAATGAATGCGGATGAGCTGCTCGCTGACTGGTTCGCGCTGAGTCGGAAGAGGCCATTCAGTGAGTCGACGATTCAGATCTATGCCCGCATCTGGGCTATGTGGTGTGAATGGTTGGGAAAGGAGAGCAAGAGTCGTGCTGAAGGATCGCTTTGCTTTTTGACCGCAACCTCTGAAGATGTTTCCAAATTTCTCCAGTCACCATACCCTGGTTATTGGGTGAGACATCAGCAGCCGTCTAGCGATAGGCCCAAAAATAGATATCTTCAACTTCTCGGTCGAATCTACGACCACGCGCTGAGATGCGGCGTCATGGATTGCAATCCGACGCGCGAGCTTGACAGTTCTTTGGCGGGTGATCGGGGCCCGATACCCCAGACTCTGACCCCAGCTGAATGGGCTGCGATCTATTCCGGAATGCCAATGGGTTGCAAACGGAGTGACTTACGCGATCGCGCTGTCATGTTGTTGCTGATGGATGCCGGCCTGTCTACAGGGGAGATGGCTGCGCTGGAACGCTCCGATGTTGAGCGGGATATTTTGACGCGGTCCCAATTGCAAGTTGTGATCCGAGGATCAAGGGATGCGCAAAGGCGTACATTGAAGTTGAACCTGAGAACGAGCCTGACGCTCGAGAGGTGGCTGCAAGAGCGAGAATCAGTCATGCAATCGCCGCAGGTCAAAGGCGATCCCGTTTTTCTTACGGATACGCGCTCGCGGTTTACGCGGCGTGTTCTGGACTATTTGGCGAACCGGATGATTGGTGACGCCATTGGTGCGGCCGGGCCTCGTCGCCTTGCAAATGGCGGAGTCTCCATTGTGCGTAACACTCGCATCCTCATGTGGGCGCAAAGTGGCATGTCTCAGAAGCAGGTGATGCAAATGGCAGGCTTCATCAACGAGTGGAGTTTCCGTGGCTTGTGGCCTAGTTGACCCGGCTTTCCAGGCACCCCGCCTGAAATTGACCGCCGCACTCGCCAAACAAGTACGGATCGGTCGCGGGGCGATGACTAAATCAGCCAGTGAAACCAGCAGCACCCAAAAAGCAAAAAGCCTCCGTGAGGAGGTCTCTGCTCTTTGCGTCGGGGCGCCCTTGGAGAGTAATGCCGATCAACGCGCCGTCGAATCTTACTTGAATCCAACCGACAAGTGAAGCTAATGTTTCAGTACGGCAAGGCCCTGACGCTTTTGGTAGGACTAGGTCGGTTCAGCGGAGCAACCGTACTACTGAGTAGGGGTAAGCTTGTACTGCTGCGGCACCACCGCCACCACAGCTAGTCCGGTAGGTGCCCAAACGCTTGGTCCACAAAGCTGTCGCTCGGGTTCTTCCAAGTCTCACGCAGCAGGTAGCTGACGGGCACGCCCAGGTTGATGCCGTAGCCTGGCAAGGGCGAGTTGAGCCACTGCTCGTGCCACCGAGCCAGCACACCGCCCTGGATCAGCGCGCGCATCTCGCGCGACAGCACAGCGCGCAGCCGCGGCTCAGTAGTGCGAAAAGCCAGCGCCTTGGCGCGCATGGAATAGGCCTTGGGAATCACCGTGTAGCGCTCCGCGCCGGCCGACAGCCGGATCGCAAACAGGCTCGCGTCATCGGCAAACAACGCCTGCGCCTCGCCCTTTCGCAGCACTTCCATCGCAGCCTTCGGGTTGCGGGCCACCACGACGCCTGCGTTCACGCCCGTCTGCGCAAGCACGTAGCGCAGCATTGCCTCGTTGCCCGACTGCGAGGTGGTCACCACCTTCTGCCCATGGAACCGTCCTAGGTCGGTGCCCTCTACGGCACCCGGCACCAGCAGCCGCGTCGCCGCGACGAACAGGGGGACCGTCAGCCCCACCTCCTTGAGCGACTGGTTGGACACGGTGGAGTCCGCGCAGTCGATGTCGATCAGGCCATCCGCCAGCGCTGCATTGCGCTCGTTGGGCCCCACGGGCACCCACACAACCTGCAGCGCAAGCTTGAGTTCACGGCTGAGCGCGGCGGCAAAGTGCTTGCAGACCTCCACTGCCAGGCCGGCCGGCTCACCCGCTTTGTCAATGAACGAAAACGGCACGCTGGCCGTGCGGTGGCCCAGGTGGATCTTGCGGCTGACCTGCAACTTGTCCAGCGTGTCGGCGGCCACGGCCGTGGCCGCGAACAACGCCGCTACACCGGCAGCGCGTGCGGCACGTCGGATGATTTGTCGGACGTCAAACATTCCAGCACCCATTCGATCAGTTGCTCCACGTCGGCCGCGGCGCGCGCGGCGGGCAGCCGCGTGTCCTCATACAGCGTAAAGACGGGCTTGCCCCATTTCAGGCCCAGCGCCATCTCGGACAGCGTGCCCATGCCGCCGCCGATGGCGACCAGGCAGACGCTGCTGCGCGCGATCAGCGCGTTGCGCATCTCGCCGATGCCGGTGGGCAGCGCCACCGTGAGGTAAGGATTGGCCCCGGCCAGGTCCGCCTCGGGCAGGATGCCCACGGCAATGCCGCCAGCCTCGGCCGCGCCGCGGCAGGCGGCTTCCATTACGCCGCCACGGCCACCGCACACCACAGGCACACCGGCGCTGGCCAGCACGCTGCCCACCTCGTACGCAGCCAGGCATTCGCGGCTGCCGCCGTCGCCGGGGCCAATGATGCCCACAGCCAACGGGCTGCGCGCCGCGCCGGCCTGGGATTCTGCCAGGCGCTCCAGCCGCTCAATGGCTGTTGTCGAGAGCTTTTTGCTCACGCCGACTCGTAATGACATCACCAGCTCCCAAAACGATTACACAAATGGCCAGCAGCACCAGCGACAGGGCTGCCGCCGCCGGAAAGTCCCCGCCGCCGTCGCCCACCTTGGCCAGCAACAGAAGCGGCAGGATGTTGAGTTGCGTGCCCGCCAGCGCCAGCGCGGTGCCGTAGGTGCCCATGGCCAGCGCCGCGACCAGGCAGGCGCTGGCCAGCACCGAAGGCGCCACCTCGGGCACCACCGTGTCCCAGAACGCGCGCAGGCGGCTTGCGCCCAGCGTGCGTGCGGCCAACATCGGCCGCTCGTCCAGGTTGGCGAACACCGGGTACAGCGACAGCGCCACGCGCGGGATCAGGTAATACGCATACGCAAAACCCAACCCGCCCACGGTGTAGATCCAGCCGCCGACTTGAGCCGGGTCTGCGCCGAGCATGGCCAGCAGCTGCGTGACGAAGCCGGCGCGTCCAAATGCCAGGATGAAGCCGTAGGCAATGACCAGGCCCGAGAACGCCAGCGGCAGACCCAGCAGCGTCATCAGCCACTGGCGCCGCCCTTCGGGCTGGCGCGCCAGCTCGATCGCGATCGCCGTACCCACCACCGCCGACACCGCGCCGGCCAGCACGCCCAGCAACACCGTGTTGCGCGCCGCGCCCAGGAACAGCGGGTCGCCGAACACACGGCCAAACGCGGCGCCGCCGTCGCTGAAGGCCTCCGGCACCAGCGCCAGCAGCGGCAGCCCAAAGAACAGCAGCAGGAAGATCCAGGCCGCAAGGCCCCCAAAGCGTCTCATGGCCGCGTTACTTGGTCAGCACGGCCTGCGCCCACAGGCGGTCGACCTCGGCCTTGCGCTCGGATGCTTTCACCACGTCCAGCGGCCGCAGCTGCGGTGCCGCCGGCATCTTGGCCTGCACGTCGGCCGACAGCCGGATGCCCGGCACCGACGGCCGCACAAAGCCCTGGGCGAACAGGTTTTGCCCCATCTCGCTCATGATGAAGTTCAGCCACAGCTTGCCGCTGTTGGGGTTGGGCCCGTTCTTGACCAGGCTGATCGCATAGGGCGCGGCCACGCTGGCTTCTTTCGGGATCACGACTTCCACTGCGTCGCCCATGCCGTCCACGTGCTTGGCTTTCAGGCCATCGTTTTCGTAGCCGATCCAGATCGGGATTTCGCCCTTGAGGAACTTGGCATACGGCGTTGTGCCCTCCACGCGCATCACGTTGCCAGCGCCATGCAGCTGGCCCAGGTAATCGGTGCCGGGCTTGACGTTGTCCACCGAGCCGTTTTGCGCATAGGCCGCCGCGAACACCACGACCTGGCCGACGCCGGTGGAGCGCGGGTCCAGGTAGACCACGCTGTTCTTGTATTCGGGCTTGAGCAGGTCGGCCCAGCTGGTGGGCGTGTTCTTGACCAGCTTCTTGTTGACCAGGAACGCAATGTTCAGCGTATGGATGGTGAACCACTTGCCTTCAGCCTCGCGGAACACCGGCGGCAGCTTGTCAAAGCCAATGGGCTTGAACGGCGCGACCACGTCTTTCTTCACCGCGTCAACGGCCGACGCCGCGAAGTAATAAGCCGTGTCGGCCTGAGGGCGGCGGCGGCTTTTTTCCAGCGCGGTCACGGTGGCGGCCGAGCCCAGGTCGTTGTAGGTGATCTCCAGCTCGGGGTAACGCTTCTTGAAGTCGCGGAACAGCGCCTTCCAGTTGGCCCATTCGGGGCCGGTGTCGAACGACACGACCAGGCCTTCTTTCTCGGCGGCTTCGTACAGCGCCTTTTCGCCGGGGTACAGCTCGGGGCCATCCAGCGCGATGGCGGGCAAGGCGGTGGCAAACGGGGCGGCGGCCAGGGCCTGGATGAGGTTGCGGCGTTTCATGTTTTCTCCTTGTGGATAGGGGTGGGAGGGGTTCATTGGTCGAGCAGGCGCACGTGCTCGGGCGGGATGGCAATGGCCAGGCGGGCAGCCTGGCGCGACTCGGACAGCACGGGGCGCGGCGCGCCGGGCACGTTGAAGTCGTAGCGCACGATCGAGCCCAGGTAACGCTGCGTACCGGCTTGGCCGGCGAAAGTGTTGGGGGTGCCCGCCGGCGGATCGGCCACGACGTGCTCGGGGCGCACCAGCACCGTCACTGCAGCGCCCGCTCGCCGCGTACCGGTGGGCGCGTGCAGTTGCGCAAAGCCCAGGTCCACCACGTCCGGGCCGGCAACGGTGCCGGCCAGCAGCGTGGACAGGCCCACGAATTCCGCCACTGCGCGGCTGGCGGGGCGCTCATAAATCTCCTGCGGCGTCGCCAGCTGCAGCAGCCGGCCATCCTTGAGCACGGCGACACGGTCGGCCATGGTCAGCGCCTCTTCCTGGTCGTGGGTCACCAGCAGCGTGGTGGCGTTAAAGCGCTGTTGCAGCGCCCGGATCTGGTCGCGCAGGTGGCCGCGTATGCCCGCGTCCAGAGCGGCCAGCGGCTCGTCCAGCAGCAGCGCGCGCGGGTCGATCGCCAGTGCCCGGGCCAGCGCCACGCGCTGCTGCTGCCCGCCGGACAGCTTGGCGACCGGGCGCTGGGCCAGCTCGCCCAGGCCCACCATCTCCAGCAGCCCCTGGGCTTTGCGGGCCCGCTCGGCCGCCGGTACCTTGCGCAGCTTCAGGCCATAGGCCACGTTGTCCTGCACGTTCAGGTGGGGGAACAGCGAGTAGCTCTGGAACACCATGCCGATGTGGCGCTGGTGCACCGGCTTGCGCGACAGGTCGTCGCCGTCCAGCAGGATGGAGCCGGTGTTGCCGCTCTCCAGCCCCGCCACGAGCTTGAGCAGCGTGGACTTGCCCGAGCCGCTGGGCCCGATCACGGCGACAAGCTCGCCGGTGCGGATGTCGATGGACACGTCCGACAGGCCATGCGCGGTGCCGGGGTAGTGGTAGCTGACCTTGTCGAGTACGAGGCTCATGTTTTTCTGACGACGGATGAAGAGACCAGGGCCGCGGCACTGGCGAGGATCAAAAGAATGACGGTGGCCGCGCAGGCAAAGCCCGTGGCGCCATAGAAGGCCTGCAGCAGCACCACCGGGTAGGTGCGGTTCTGGAAGCTGGTGAGCAGGTTGGACAGGCCGAACTCGCCCACCGAAATGGCCGCCACCATGACCAGGCCGCTGACCAGGCTCTGGCGCAGGTTGGGCACCACGATGCCCAGGAAGGTCTGCAGCGGGCGCGCGCCCAGCGTGGCGGCCGCGTGCTCCAGCCGCCCCAGGTCCATGTGGCGCAGGTCGGACAGCAGCGTGTTGGTCAGGTAGGGCAGCGTGTGCACCGCATGCGCGGCAATCAGCAGCGGCAGCGTGCCCAGCCACGGCAGGTAGTCAGTGTTGAACACGATCATGTAGCCAAAGCCCAGCGTGATCGTGGGCACGGCCACCGGCATGGCGCTGACGATCTTCGCGGCGAAACTGCCGCGCCGGCGCGCGCCGTGGTACAGGCTGTAGGCCAGCGGCACGGCCAGCAGCGTGTTGATGACGCACGACGCCAGCGCCACCACCAGGCTGGTGGTGAAGGCCTTGCGAAACGACGGGTCCTGCCACAGCTCCAGGTACCAGCGGCCGGTCAGGCCCGACGGCAGCAGGGAGTTGGTCCAGCTGTTGCCGGTGCTGCCCACCACCAGCAGCAGGATGGGCAGGACCAGGTAAATGCCATAGACCACGGCGATGAGGCGTACCAAGGCTCTTGTCTCCACGCGGGCATGCCGCCCGTCAGTTTGTTTATTCGTCTGGCGCGATGCATGCGCCGAAGCGAAATCTATTCGATGGGGCGCAGTACGACTAGTGAATGTTTCTAAATCAACAGTTGAGCAAGTGGAAACGGTTTCCATTCATACTGCTGTCATGAAACGCGCCTGCCCCACCATTCAGGAGTTGCTGGCTTTTGATGCCGTGGCGCGGCACGAAAGTCTGACCAAAGCCGCCACATCGCTGTGCATATCGGTCAGCGCGGTGAGCAAGCAGCTGGCCGGACTGGAGCAGTTCCTGGGCCGCCCGCTGCTGCAAAAGAGCGGCCGCGGCGTGGTGCTGACAGCGTCTGCGCGGGAATATCTGGCAAAGATCGCGCCCAGTCTGCGCACGTTGGAAACCGCGACCTTCGAATTCCGCGCGGGCAGCGGGGACGCCGGCATCATCACGTTGGCGAGCGTGCCTACCTTCCTGACCAAATGGCTAATCCCGCGCCTGCCGGATTTTCGCAAGACGCACCCAGGCGTGACTTTCAGTTTCTGCCAGCACCTGGATCCCGGAGAATCGTTGACGCCGGACATTGACGCGGCGATCCGCTACGGATCGGGTGATTGGCCTGGGATGCGTAGCGACTACATCGCTGGCAAGGAGTTCGTCTGTGTCCATGCGCCGGCTTTGAAAACTCAGTCAGGATGGCCGGCGCGCCCAGCCAACATGCTGGACCACACCCTGCTACACCACGAGCAGGCGCCACTGGCCTGGCGGTCCTGGGCTCAGCGGCACGACATCGACGAATCGTCGACGCTGGGAGGACCACGATTCGCCCAGTACTCGGCCATCGTGCAGGCCGCGATCAGCGGACTCGGCGTGGCGTTGGTGCCGCGCATACTGGTGGAAGAGGAACTCGTCAACGGCAGTTTGGCCGCATACGGCGCATCGATCGATCTGGACCAAGGGCACTACCTGTGCTTTGAACGGGAGAGGTTGGAGCGACCGCTGTTTGCAGCGTTCAGGTCATGGTTACTGGCGCAGGGAAATCCGTGATGGCAAAAAACGCCCGGGCTCATTGTTGTCAGCTCGAGAAAAAGGCCGGGAGACTTGCAGGTAACAACGGTCGTACTTTCACCTTCTCTGAATTAGAAGCTGTAGCCAAGACCGAAGTCAAAGCAGCTCGATGAATCGTTGGGGCTGGTCATGTCCGCATTTGGCCGCAAGCAGACGGGGCCGCCATCCACAGTCCCAAGGCTGGATGTCCGCTTTCGACCCGAAGCAGACCTGCGCAATTTGCTGACTGCCTTCAACACGTACGGGGCTCGTTTATGCAGTTTTCGAAGAAGTCGGTTCAGGCATGCTAAGGCTCACAGCGTTGGCCCGCAACCGGTTGGGTGCCAGTGCTCCGGCCGAGTCCAGGATCGGGTAGGCGATGGAGCAGATGTGTGAATTGATCCGCTTCAGGTCGCTGATCAGGTCAATGTGCAGCGAGCTGGTCTCAATGCTCTGAACCGTGTTGTCTGACAGTCGCCCCAGGTGGGTCGTGGCGTATTCACGTTCCAGGTCCCGAAAACGTGCCTTTTCCTCCAGCAGCTTCTGCGCGTCGCGCACCGTGCCATTCAGGAACACGCTCATGCCCAGGCGCAGGTTGTCCACCAGGCGCGCATGCAGCTCGCAGATTTCGGCCATGCCGGCTTCCGAGAAGCTGCGGCTTTTCTTGATCTTCTTGTCCTCGATGTCGATCAGCACACGCTCGATGATGTCGCCGATCTGCTCCATGTTGATGGTGAAGCTGATGATGTCCGTCCAGCGCCGGCTTTCCTCTTCGCCCAGCGCTTCGCGCGAAATCTTGGTCAGGTAGTACTTGATGGCCGAATACAGCTCGTCCACCGTGTCGTCCATCTTGCGCAGTTCTTCGGCCAGCTGCAGGTCGTTGTCCTTGATGACCTTGAGCATGCCCAGCATCATGGTCTCTACGATGTCGGCTTGGTGCAGCGCCTCGCGTGCGGCGCACGATATGGCCAGCGACGGCGTACTCAGCGCAGAGGGGTCCAGATGATGCGGCCGCCCGGAAGCCATGGATTTTTCGGGCTTGGGCAGCCACTTTTTTACCCAGCCGGCCACCACCTGCGTGACGCCGATGAACACCACGCCCACCAGCAGGTTGAAGGTCAGGTGGAACATCACCACCACCGTGGCCGGCTCGCCCAGATACGGGCGCACATGGCGAACCCACAGACCCAGCAGCGGCGCTGCAATCAGCACGCCCAGCGCCTTGAACACGAAATTGCCCATGGGCACCTGGCGGACCTCGACGGTGGACTTGGCCGTCGTCAGCACGGCCAGCAGGCCGCTGCCCAGGTTGGCGCCCAGCACCAGGCCCAGCGCCACGTCCAGTGGGATCACGCCCGAGGCCGCCAGCGTGGCCGTGAGCAGCACGATAGCCAGGCTGGAATATGACACCACGGCCAGCACGGCGCCCATGGTGATTTCCAGCAGCAGGTCGCTGGCCAGCGAGGCCAGCAGCGCCTTGACGGCGGGCGCCTGCGTCAGCACCTCGGTCGATGCGGTGACCAGGCGCAGCGCCAGCAGCATCAGGCCCAGGCCGATCAGGATGCGGCCAATGCGGCCCACGTTGGTGCTTTGGCGCGAAATGAACAGGACTACGCCCGCAAAGATGAACAGCGGCGACAGCCACGAAAGGTCGAACGAGAACACCACGGCCATCAGGCTGGTGCCCACGTCAGCGCCCAGCATCACGGCCAGCGCCAGGGGCAGCGTGACAAGGCCCTGGCCGACAAAA
This sequence comes from Ramlibacter sp. 2FC, assembly GCA_943372585.1. Lineage (GTDB taxonomy): Bacteria > Pseudomonadota > Gammaproteobacteria > Burkholderiales > Burkholderiaceae_C > RAM1. The sequence goes on from CALRZF020000001.1 coordinate 18,211, forward strand.
GACGAGACGATGAGTGCGGTAGCCGTGCTGGACTGCACCAGCGCGGTCACGCCCACGCCCGAAAGCGCGGCCGTGTAGCGGTTGCTGATGCTGTGCGCCAGAACGTTGCGCAGGTTCGCGCCGAACACGCGCAGGATGCCGGTTCGGACGAGGTGGGTGCCCCACACGAGCAGCGCGATCGCTGCCAAAAGGTTCAACAGATGCTTCATTGTTTCCAGACGATGGCCTGATTCCCCTTCAAATTTCAAACAACGGCTCGGGCACGGCCAACGGCTCGGCCAGTGTGGTACCGAACAGGCTGCCCGACAGGGGCATGCTGACCAGCTCAGCGCTGCCCATGTCCTGTCTGGCGGTCGCCACCAGCAACCTCCGCCCGTCCGCGCCCCCCAGCGCAGGGCAGGTGCTGTGTGGCGCCGGCATGTGTAGTGTCAGCAAGAGGCGACCGTCCGACGCGTAGCGGCTGACCTGGCCTGCACCCCACTGCGCATTCCATAGGCAGTCCTGCGCATCGACTACCGAGCCATCGGGCCAGGCCAGAGCGTCCGCCATGGCCGCGAACGGACGCGGCTGCCCAACCCACGCCGTTTCGGCGTCGTACTCGCATTGCTGTATCAGCTGGGTCACCGTGTCGCAGAAGTACATCCGCCGCCCATTCAGGCTGAAGCAGATGCTGTTGGCAATGGTCACCGACGGCAAATTGAGTCGCCTCAGGCCATGGCGCATCGAGTACTGATAGAAGTTTCCCGTTGGCTGGCGGTCGCGGCCCTCATTCAAGGTACCAAACACCAGTTGGCCACTGCGGTCGCATCGGCCGTCGTTGACGCGGGTGGACAACCGCTCCGACTCCACCTCGGTCAGCATCTGAAAGTCCAAGTGCGCCGTGTCATCGCCCATGTGGGTCAAGGTACCCAAGCAAAGGGACTTGGCAAAGCCCAGTAGCAGTTGCCCATTTCGCGTGTGCGCGAAGCAGCCCAACCGCTCCGGAAGTGCGATAGACATATGCGCTCCATCCCACGGCGACCAAGCATGAAGCTGCCGATCCTGTATGTCAGTCCACCACCAGCGACCGGTCGGCGCGTGCCACTGCAGACATTCACCAAGTACTGCACCATGATGAAACGCTAACGTCAGATCGGGGCCTCTCATGGTGTAGGTGCCAAAGCGCCGCCTTGACGCCACGCGGCCACGAAACGTCTCGCACGGTGCGTCACGTCGGCTGTGGTCATTCCAGGGGCATAGAGCGCGCTGCCCAGCCCAAAGCCGTTCGCACCGGCCGCCCGAAATGGCGTCATCGCCTCGGGCGTGATGCCGCCCACTGGCAACAGGCGAAGCTCTGGCGGCAGAACCGCTCGCAGCGCCTTGACGGCCGACGGACCTATCAGCTCCGCGGGAAACAGCTTGACAGCGTCTGCGCCAGCCGCAAGGCAGGCGAATGCCTCGGTGGGCGTTGCGGCACCCGGTATGCAGTAGAGCCCGCGTATCTTGGCGTGCAAGACGACTGCCATATCGCTGTGCGGCATGACGACAATCCGCCCGCCGGCGGCCTCGACTTGCGTGGCCGCCTGCACGCTGAGGACTGTTCCAGCGCCTAGCAGCACCTCGGGCGGCAAAGTGCGCGCGAGTAGTTCAATGGAGTCCAGCGCCCGGGGTGAATTCAGCGGCACTTCGATCAGACGAAAACCCGCTTCGTAGAGCGCACCGGCCACAGGCTCCGCTTCTTCGGGGGTGATGCCGCGAAGGATCGCCACCAACGGCAACATGCTAAAGGCAGAGTCGAATGAAGAAGACATCTACAGTTTCCTGAATTTTTAGAGCGAGGTCGCGAGCCGGAACAGGCCCGCGCCTGCGGTGTTAGATAGCGATAGGCTGGCGGCCACGTCGAAAATTTCCAGGCCCAATAGGTAGCGCCGAACCAGCGGCTCTTCGCCAATCAGCGCCAATGGAGCGCCGCCCAACCGCAGGCCTTGGCGCCAGCGCAGACCTGCGCGCAGTTCGTGACCGATCAGCAAGCCTGACAGGTAGTCCGGCAAGGCTTGCGGGCGTAGCGTCTTGTCAAGTCCCAAGGTCCGCACGGAGAACAATTGGTGGGACAGACCCAGATCCCCATGGTCGCGCGCGGCCCGCATACCCGCGGCGCAGGCCTGCAAGTCGCTGCCGGCGCGAGCGGACATGAGCTTGCTCAGCACTGAATGTTGGCGAAGCAGCGCGAACATCTCGCCAGTCATGTACGTTGAGAAGGCATGAACTCGTCCGTCGCGCACCTCAGTCCATTTGGAGTGTGTGCCTGGCATCACGATGCATGCCGCCTCAGTCAAAGGTGTGGCAAGCGTGAGCGCGCCCACAACCTGCGTCTCTTCGCCGCGCATGATGTCGAGCACGCCATGCGGCAAGTGACAGCGCAGGCCTGGCAATATGTGCACGGGATGGCCGTGCCAGTCCGCCGCCAGCGACGCGGCGGCCAGCGACCCAGGATCTGCTGGGCAGTCTGCGTAGGGTACTTCGCGCCAGCCGTGCTGGCTGCCGACCATGCCACAGGCCCAAACGGGAACATCGGCGTCGCGCCAATCGCCGACCAACTCGTCCAGCGCCGCCGAAAAAGCCTCAGCTTCGCCAGCCAGCCCCGACGCACCCCGTTTGGAGCTGCGAAGTTCCAGCACTTGGCCATCGGGGCCGAGCTGCATCGCCCGCAGCGTGCTACTGCCCCAGTCCAGTCCAATGATCCGGGGCCGGGGGGCGCGCCTCGTCACCATTCGGCCACGCTACCATCAGCGTGGCGCCAGACGGGGTTGCGCCAGTCGGGTGCCTTCTGGCTTGCGGCCGCCACACGCTCCTCATCGATCACCACGCCCAGTCCCGGTTTCGGTAGTGGCTTGACGTAGCCTTGGTCCAACAGGAAGTCTTCACGGTTAACGACGTAGTCAAGCAGTTCGGCACCCCGGTTGTAGTGGATGCCCATGCTCTGCTCCTGCAGCACCGCGTTGTGGGCCACGAAATCCACCTGCAGGCACGCGGCCAGCGCGATGGGACCCAGCGGGCAATGCGGGGCCAAGGCAACGTCGTGCGCTTCAGCCATCGCCGCGATCTTGACGCATTCGGTAATGCCGCCAGCGTGTGACAGGTCGGGCTGCACGATCGCAAGGCCGCCAGCCGCGAAGACACGTTTGAAGTCGAAGCTCGAGTACATGCGCTCGCCAGCGGCTAGCGGAATGCTCGTGTGCTGCGCTAGACGCGCATAACTTTCGTCCTGCTCCGCCAGCACGGGCTCCTCCACGAACAGCGGCCGATAAGGCTCGAGCTGACGCAGCAGCACTTTGGCCATCGGCGTGCCGATACGGCCATGGAAATCGATGCCGAACTCGATCTCGTTGCCGAAGGCAGCGCGGATCTCGGCGATCCGCTCGACGGCCGCATCCACCTTGGCAGCGGTGTCCAACAAGCCCATCTCTTCGCTTCCATTCATCTTGAAAGTGTCGAAACCACCCTCGCGCAGGCGCCGGATGTCGGCGATTACGTCGGCAGGTCGGTCGCCACCGACCCATACATAGGTCTTCATGCGATCACGTACCTTGCCGCCCAGCAACTCGTAGACCGGCGCGCCCAGCACCTTGCCCTTGATATCCCACAACGCCTGGTCGATACCTGCGATGGCGCTCATCAACGTTGCACCGCCTCGGTAGAAGCCGCCTCGGTACATGACCTGCCACAGGTCGTTGATGCGCGCGGGGTCCTGTCCCACCAAATAATGACTGAACTCGTGGACGGCGGCCTCGACGCTCTTGGCTTTCCCTTCGACGACTGGTTCGCCCCAGCCGCAAATGCCAGCGTCAGTTTCGATTTTCAGGAACATCCAGCGGGGCGCCACGCGGTAGGTGGTGAGTTTGGTGATCTTCATCAATTTGATTGCTTGTTAGAAATGCGTTACCAACCGGCCAGGATGCGATCGACGGCTTCCTGCGCCTCGCGCAGCGCCGCCTCCGGCGTCTTGGTTCCCAACATTACAGCTTGCACGTTGCGGTCAATCTCGCCAGTGACCAAGGGCTGCTTGTAGACCGAGAGTTCGCGATCCGCATCGGCCAACTGGTCACGCGCCACTGCGTATTGGGGGAACTTTGCAATGTGGTCCTGTAGTCGCGCCATCTTGTACGCGGCGGGCGTGGTGGCGATGTAGCCGGTCTTGACAGCCCACTCGGCTGCGCGCTCCGGCTTGCCCAGCCAGCGCGCCAGTCGGGCGGCCGCCTGCTGCTGCTCCGGCGGTGCGCCCTTGAACACGTACAGATTGCCGCCGCCCGTGGGCGTGCCCGCAGCCTTGTGGGCTGGCAACCGCGCGGCACCGAACGGAAACTTGGCGTTTGTTCGGAAGAAGCCCAAGTTGCCCGTCGTTGTCATCAGCATGGCCGTGCGCCCCTCCACGAAATCGCGCGGGGAACTGCCCCAGTCGATTACACCTGGGGCCATCACTTTATGCATGGTGGCCAGGTCACGCCACCAAGTTAATGCGCCGATGGCCTCTGGCGTGTTCAGCCGCAGGTACCAACTCACATCCACTGAGATATCGGCACCGTTCTGGATGGAAAAGCTCTGCAGCGTCCAGTACGCGGACAGCGAGGACGGAATCTGCACACCCCAGCGAGTCACGTTGCCGACAGCGTCGCGCTTGACCAACCTCTTGGAAAAGGAGACTACTTCGTCCCAGTTCTTCGGGCCCCTCTCCGGGTCCAGGCCGGCCTCCTTGAATGCGTCCTTGTTCCAGTACCAGATCTGCACCGAGCGCTGCAGGGGAATGCCGTAGGTCTTCCCCTTGTGACGCCCATTGCGCATCAGTGCAGGAAAATAGCTCTTCAGCCACTGGGCGCTGCCGTCTGGCTGAGGAATATCCTCGAATGCCATTACTGCGTCGGCATCCAGCAGCGTGAAGAGCTGCGCTGACAGGATGTGTGCGATCGCCGGTGGCTTGCCAGCCTTATGTGCCGCCAGCGCCTTGGCCATCGTCTCGTCGAATGTTCCAGTGTAGATAGCATTGACCTTGACGTCCGGGTTTTCGGACTGGAACGTAGCGATCTGTTCGCCGACGATACCGGCGATGGGACCGGAGGCAGAAACAGGGTAATAGAAGTCGATGACCGTAGGCGGTGCGGCGCGTACCGCCGCAGGGCACGCCAGGACGGCCGCGACCAAGGTGGCCTTAAAGGCCCAAAGTAGGTATTGCATGCGAATGCCTCGCTGGGAGTGGTGGCGCTTTACTGACGGACGCGACCGCCAGCGCCGATGATGGATAGTTCGACAAACCGGGAGCCGGACCGCTGTCCAGACTTGAATCCGATCTGGTACCCCCCAAGGTCGACATACGCCATCGAATCCAGCGCCTGCACCAGGGCCTCCCGGCGGAGTCGCGGACCCATGCGGCGAACCGCCTCGACAATGACCTTGGCGTTGATAAAACCTTCCATCATTGCGTAGCTGACCGGCACGTCCAGCCGCTGCGTTCGAATGAACAGGCCATTGAGCTCCTTGGAGATCGGCGTGGCGACCTTGTATGGATTCGGCGTGACCTGCGCGATGGCCACGCCGTGCATTTGCTCCTCGCCCAGCAGCCGCGACAGCTGCTCCACGTCTGCGCCCGAATGGGCGAACAGAAGCGAAGCGCCCCCCGCCGTGCGGTATTGTTCGATGAAGCTGGCCGCCACCACGCCGTCGCACACCATGATGATTGCCTGAGGCGCCGCCTGTACGAAGGTGTTGACTGCAGCGCTGACTTTAGCTGTGCCGCCGGGAAACGAGCCCCGAGCTACCAGCGAGACCCGGGCGGCTTTCGCCGCAGCTTCGGCTGCGTCCAGCAGCACCTTCGCGCCCTGACCGTCCTCATACAGCAGGCCGATGCGACTGATCCCAACGGTGGCCAAGTGCGTCATGATCTTGCTGATCTCATCGGCCAGTCCGGCACGCACGCCATAAAGCAATGGGGTTTCTGAGCGGATTTCGGCAGTGCGGTAGCCCACCAGTGGCACGCCTTCTTTCTCCAGCACGCCTGCGACGATCAGATCGGCCAGGTTACGGGTGCCAAAGAAGCCGGCCAACACCAGCGGTCGTTCGTCGGCCAGCAGCTTGCGCGCTGCAGTCACCGTGTCGGCGGGTCGGCCACCGTCATCGCGGGTAACCAGAGTGAACTGATGGCCGTTCACGCCCCCCGACTTGTTGACGTTGGCAAACGCTAAGTTCATACCTACAGCGTAAGCGCGCGCCTGGTTGGCGTCCAAGCCGGACAGCGGCGCCACCTGCCCCACAACGATCTGCGCAGCTGGGACCTCCGTCGCACACAACCCACCCGCGGCGACCAACAGTGCCGAGATTAGCTTTTTGGCGGCGATCATGGTGTGTCTCCTTGTATCGCAGCCGGGAACGCGATCTTCTGCGCCACGCCAGGGTCCTGCAGCACGATCTGATGAGTAATCAGCGAATGGCCGTCCCAAGCGTGCAGAAGCGCTGCGGGCGGTTCCATCTTGACCGTCAGGCTAGTGCCGGGGTCGAGCAGGTCCAGCGCCAACTGCTGCGCTGTCGAGGGACAGGACTGCACGACCGTGCCGCCGAAGCGCCGCACCATAGACCGGTGCAGGTGGCCGCAGACTACGCGCTCGACTTGGGGGTGCCGCCGCACGACGGCCTCCAGCGCGTCCGCATCGGCAAGTTTCCATAAATCCATGCGCCGGATGCCGCTGTCGAAAGGCGGATGGTGCAGCACTACGAGGGTGGGCCGTTGCGACTGCTCGCCTAAGCGGTCGTCCAGCCACCGCAGCTGCGCAACACCCAATTCGCCGTGAACCTGCCCGGGGATCGAACTGTCCAATAGAACCAGGCGAACTGGAAATTGCTCGACGGTGTAATACAGCTGGCCCATCTCCGGGAAATACCCCCAATCAGCGAACGCCTCGCGTAGCCCGTCGGCATGATCGTGATTACCCGGGATCAGGTAGACCGGCATGGGTAGCGGCGCCAGCAGTTCACGCAGCAGCATGTACTCGGCAGGCGCACCCGCGTCCACCAGGTCGCCACTGATGATGAGCGCATCGGGCGGCACCGGCAAAGTCCGGATGTGCTGAATCGCCGCTGCCAAGTGCCGGCCCGTGGCGAACAGCCCGTCCGGCCCCCGGCCAGGCTCGGCGATATGCGGATCTGAAAGATGTGCTACCAGCATCGCCGCTCTCACTTGATGCCTGCGCGCAGGAAGTTGTCGACGAACGCCCGCTGGAACATCAGGAAGCCGACGAGCAGAGGCCCAGACGTCAGCAGCGTAGCGGCGGTGATGATGCTCCAGTCCACGCCTTGATCGGCTTGGGCGAACACCTGCAGGCCCACAGTCAGAGGACGCGTGCCCACCGAGTTGGTGATGATGAGCGGCCACAACAGGTTGTTCCAGTGAAAGCTCACGAGCACCAGCCCATAGGCCACGTAGATAGGCCGAGCCAGTGGCACGTAGATCCGCCACAGGATTTCCAGCGTCCCCGCACCTTCCAGCCGCGCTGCGTCGTCGAGGTCCTTGGGAATGGTCTTGAAGAACTGCCGCAGCAGAAAGATGCCGAACGCCGAGCCCAGGTAGGGCAGCGCGATGGCAGTCAGTGTGTCCAACAGGCCCAACTGCGACACCGTCTTGTAGTTCTCGACCATTAGCGCCTCGGGCAGGATCATGAGCTGTGTCATGACAAGGAAGAACGCCACGTTCTGCCCCCGGAACTGATAGCGTGCGAAGCCGTAAGCGGCTAGTGTGCACAGTACGAACTGCGCGATCGTGACCCCGATTACCAGAAGCGTGGTGTTAACGAAGTAGGCCGCGAACGGTGCTGCATTCCATGCGTTGACGAAGTTCTCCAAGGTCAGAGGCGCGAAGAGGTCGAAGCGCACGGCGTACTCGGCAGGATGGAATGCAGTCCAGGCCGCGTAGGCGAACGGCAGGAACCACGCCAAGGCGAGTAACCAGGCACCCAGGACGTCCAGATAGCCGCCTTGGCGCAGGGGTCGGTGGATTGATTTCATCGGTAGTGCGCCTTGCGCTCCAGGAGGAAGAATTGGACTGCGGCAAGCCCTGCAAGCCCCATCAGCAGCAGGGCGGTTAGCGCCGCGGCGTAGGGAAGGTCCCAGAATTTGAATGCAGACTCATAAAGGTGGAACAACAGCAGCGACGTCGCATGGCCGGGACCGCCCTTGGTCATTACGATCACGTGGTCGATGATGCGAAACGCGTTAATCGTCGCGTTGATGACCACAAAGATCGTGGTGGGCATCAGCAGTGGAAAGGTTATGCGGCTGAAGACCTGCCAACGGCTTGCGCCCTCAAGTCGCGCGGCGGCTATCAGGTCCGGCGAGATCTGCTGCAACGCCCCCAAATAGAAGATCATGAAGAAGCCAGCTTCTTTCCAGATCGTCACGATCATCACGCATGCCAGCGCCGTACCGGGCATGCCCAGCCAATTGCGTTCACCGATGCCGAACAGGCCGGTGAACTGGTCGATCAGGCCATACTGCGGCGTGAAGAAGAACAGCCATATGTTGGCTACTGCGATCATTGGCAGCACCGTCGGCAGAAAAAATGACATCCTTAGAAACCATGTACCGCGCATTTTCTGGTTGGCGAAGATAGCCATGGCCAGTGCAAGTCCGACGGCCACCGGGATGGTGACCAGCGCGTACAGCAGGTTGTTCCAAGCCGATGTGATGAATACCGGATTGGCAAAGATGTCCCGGTAATTGTCCAGACCTGCGAACGCCGCGGGGCGCAGCGGCGTTTTCTCCGTGAACAGGCTGTCCCACACCGTCCTCAGAACGGGCAGGTAGGTGAAGGCCGCGAGGAAACTCATCGCGGGCAGGATCAGCAGCCAGGCGGCGACGCTTTGGCTCAGGCGGAAGGAAGGTCTGGACACGGGAAAGCTACCAGGTTGATGTCAGCGCATGCGCGACAGGATTCGCTCGGTCTTCTGCTGCGCTTCGTCCAGCGCCGCTTGCGGAGTCTTGGAACCGGCCATCACGGCTTGGACGTTAGTGTCGATTTCGTTCGTCACCTGCGGCTGCCGGTAGGTGGACAGTTCGCGTACTGCCGTGGCCAGTTGGTCACGAGCCACTAGGTACTGCGGGAACTTGCCCACATGTTCTTTCATGAGCGCGGTGTCGTAGGCGCCAGGTGTGGTGGCGATATAGCCGGTCTTGACAGCCCACTCGGCTGCGCGCTCCGGCTTGCCCAGCCAGCGCGCCAGTCGGGCGGCCGCCTGCTGCTGGTCCGGCGGTGCGCCCTTGAACACATACAGATTGCCGCCGCCCGTGGGCGTGCCCGCAGCCTTATGGGCAGGAAGCGGCGAGGCACCAAAAGGAAATTTGGCATTTGCACGGAAGAAGCCCAGGTTGCCCGTGGTTGTCATCAACATAGCCGTACGTCCCTCGATGAAGTCGCGCGGTGAGGTGCCCCACTCGATCACGCCAGGAGCCATAACCTTGTGCACCGATGCCAGGTCACGCCACCAGGTCAACGCGGCCACCGCCTCGGGCGAATTCACGCGCAGTTTGGCTTCATCGGTGGAAATGTCGGCGCCGTTCTGCAGTGAAAAGCTCTGCAGCGTCCAGTACGCAGACAGCGAGGAGGGAATCTGCACGCCCCAGCGCGTGACATTTCCCGAAGCGTCACGCTTGACCAGCTTTTTGGAAAAGGAGGCTACCTCGTCCCAGTTCTTCGGGCCCTTCTCCGGGTCCAGGCCGGCCTCCTTGAAGGCGTCCTTGTTCCAGTACCAGATCTGCACCGAGCGCTGCAGCGGTATGCCGTAGGTCTTCCCCTTGTACATGCCATTGCGGGTGAGTGCGGGAAAGTAGCCTTTGACCCAATCCGTGTTGCCGTCAGGCTGCTTGATGTCGTCGAAAGCAGCAACGGCGTCTGCTTCCAACAACGTGAATAGTTGCGCCGATAGGATGTGCGCGATCGCAGGCGGCTTGCCGGCCTTGTGCGCGGTCAGCGCCTTGGACAGCGTCTCGTCAAAGGTGCCCGAGTAGATCGCGTTGACCTTGACGTCGGGATTTTCCTTTTGAAAGTCGGTGATCAGGTCCTGAACGATCTTGGCGATCGGGCCGGATGCCGACACGGGGTAGTAAAGGTCGATTTCCGTCGCTGGGGCGGCGGTAGCCGACAGCGACAGCGCCAACCCGCCGGCCGCCAGCGCGGTGCACAAGGCTCTTCTGATAATTTGCATTTCATTGTCTCCAGGTTAAGGGCTTGCGCCCGATGGGTTGATCAGTCGAGCCGCGTTTGGCCGACGTGGTGGAAAAGATGCTCTTGCGTTTCGTGCCAGGTCACCGGGACAACTTCGCCGACAGCAGGAACGGCACGGTCGGATGGCGCCCGCAAGACAAGCGAGCCGCCAGCGACCTCACAGGTAACCATGGACGCGCCTCCCACGTATTCGACGTCAGTCACCCGGCCCATAAACCTTGCAGGATCACCCAGGACCACATGCTCCGGGCGAACCCCCACCACGACGCCGCCATCGCGGGCGAGCGCTGCTCGCGCGCTGGCGGAATGCACCTGCGCGGAATCGTTCGCGCCCGGGGCCAGGGTCATCAGGTTCATGGCGGGCGAGCCGATGAACCGCGCGGCGAACAGGTTCTGCGGTGTCTCGTGCAACTGCGTGGGACTGCCCTTTTGCATCACGTGGCCCTGCGACATCAGCACAATCTGGTCGGCCATGCTCATGGCTTCGATCTGGTCGTGGGTCACGTAGATCAGCGTGAAGCCCAGGCGCTTTTGCAGCCCCAGGATTTCGCGCCGCACCGAGTGGCGCAACTGCACGTCCAGGTTGGACAACGGCTCGTCCATCAGGCATACGGGCGTGCGCGCCACGATCGCACGACACAACGCCACGCGCTGCTGCTGGCCACCCGACAGCTGGGCGGGGCGGCGATCGAGCAGCGCGCCCAGATTGAGCATCTCGGCGGCCTCTGCCAGCCGCTGGCGCCGCTCGGGTTCGGGTACGCGACGCACCCGCAGCCCGAACATGACGTTCTCGGCCACCGTCATGTGTGGAAACAGGGCATAAGACTGGAACACCAACGACAGCCCCCGCTGCTGCGGCGGCGCTTGAGTGATGTCGTTGCCGTCCAGCACGATGCGCCCCTGGTCGGCGTGATCCAGACCGGCAATGAGCTTGAGCAGGGTGGACTTGCCGCAACCAGAAGGGCCAAGCAGCGCCACAAACTCACCGGGCGCGGCAGTGAAGCTCACGCCATCCAGAATCTTGTTGCCGGCAATGCTCTTGGTCAGGTTTTCTACGCGCAGTTCTTTCATCGATCGCTTTCAAAGGGGAGAAGGCCGTGCGGTGGCGGATTGCAGCGGATGGCGTGCAGCGCCGAATCCACTGCCGCCGGCAGGCCGGCTACACAGGCGAAGGGGCCGGTGGTCGGGTCCGCAGACCATTCCAGCGTGTGCGTCAGGCCCACCTCTTGCAAAATCAGGAAGCCCGCGCAGACATCCCACAGGTGGTCGTCGAGCGCCAGGTACAGGTCGCCCTGCCCTTGGGCCAGCGCCGCGAGTGCTGCCGTCGCGCAGTGCAGTCGGCGTTCCGAACCCCGTAGTTCGTCTCGCACCAGCGTGGTCAGCCAGCACAGAGCCGGCGTGCTCATGCGGGGGCCCGCGCCGGTGAAGGCCAATAGGTCGCCCGCGCCACGGCGCGTTGGCAACTGCACGCCGTTGCGCCATGCGCCTCGGCCGTTTTGCGCAGTCAACAGCACGCCCAATGCGGGCTGGTAAATCACGCCCGCCAATGGCCGGCCCTGCTCCAGCACGCCGATGGACACGCCCCAGTGAGCCATGCCGCGAATGAAGTTGTGCGTGCCGTCGATCGGATCGATGACCCACAAGCGGCCCGAAGCTCCGGTGCGGCTCGCGCCCTCTTCGCCCATTACAGCGTCACCGGGAAACAACCGGGCGATTTCCGAGGTGATGAACGACTCAACCTCGCGGTCGGCCCTTGTCACGTAGTCCAGCGCGCCCTTGCTTTCCACCGCGAGCGAATGGAGCTCGCCCTGGTGGCGCAACGCGAGCGCGCCGGCGCCTTGCGCGATGACGGTGAGCGACGCTCCCCAGTCCAGCCCAGGCGTCGCTTCAGGATTGCAGTGCGTGGTCATTCGCCCGCCCCCTGGAGGAACTGGTAAGTAATCGCATGGCGACGCGGGTTGCCGGGCTGCTGCGTGGGCTGCGGCCACGCGGTGCGGTTCGGACTATCGGGGAAGTACTGCGGCTCCAGCGCGATGCCGGCATGGGCGCGGTAAGGCGCGCCGTCACGCCCGGGCGTGCCCGCCAGCTGATTGCCGGTGTAAACCTGCAGGCCCGGGTAGCTGGTGGACATGCTCAGGCCCAATCGCCCGTCCGCGCTCCACACCTCGGCCGCCGCTTCACCCGGCGCCTTGCAGGCCGCACGCAGCGCATAGCAGTGGTCGTAGCCGCCGGCCAGCGCCAACTGCGGATGACCATTGAGGCGCTCACCGATGACGCAGGACCCGTTCAGATCAAAGGCCGTTCCGTGCACCGGCGCCAGCTCGCCTGTGGGGATCAGGCCGTCATCGACCGGCAGAAAGTGATCGGCGGCAACGCGCACGCGATGGGCATGCACTGTCTCGTGTTGCGCGTCCAGGTTGAAGTACGCGTGGCTGGAAAGGTTGACAGGACACGGCGCATCAACTTCCGTCACGAAGGTGATGGACACCTGGCGCGGCGTCGCAATGCGGTATTCGACCTGCGCGCGCAGCGCGCCGGGAAAGCCCTGGTCGCCCGGCGGAGAGGCCAGCCCGAGTCGCACGTGCCGCGCATCGCAGCTGACCTCGCGCCAGCGGCGGCGGTCGAAGCCGTCAGGGCCACCATGCAATTGGTTAGCCCCTTCGTTCCGCTCCAGAAGATGGGTCCGCCCATTCAACTCGAAGCGGGCGCCAGCGATGCGATTGGCGTACCGCCCCACCACCGCGCCCAGGTAGCCGGGCTGAGCAGGATGATCCTCGGGCCGGGGGCGACCCAGTAACACTTCGCGCCGCGCGCCGTCCACCGGCACTTGACAGGATAGCCAAGTGGCACCGATGTCCATGATCTGCAGGGAAAAGCCCGTCTCGTCCGACAACGTGAATAAGCGGGGGGACTGAGGAAGATTCACACGCACCTTTGCAACAACTTCGACTTATTGTCGCAATATTTATTGCGATTAAAGCTAGGGCAAACCCTTGGAGGAGCTGGAAGGCAATGGACTAACGCCAGACGGCGCCGGCCGGGCGGGGCTAGATCTTGGTGCTGACCAAGGGCGCCGGCGTGCCACGCGGGAAGTCAAAGGCTATGCGCATCACCATGTCCTGCGGATAGTTGCCGAACTTGCGGCCAAACAGGTTCATACCGCCTTGGTGGCGCGCGTCGGGCTTTACGCCCAGGCGCACCTTGATGTGATTGGCCTTGTCGAGGTTGAGGCTGCCGATGTCCACGGACGACAGGGTTACGCCGTCGATCATGGCGCCCTGCGGATTGACCGACCACTGCTTCTGAAGGCCGTGAGTGGTGCGCTCCACTGGCCACCAGGCGGGCGTCATCAGCGCGGCCGCGCCGCCGAAGTCTCCGGGACAGGTCCAGGTGCCGATCTCGATGTCGTTGATCCACAACGTGATGTCCGACGGCCAGTCCGGGTTGTACTGGGGCGCTTCGGAGCAGATTTCGACCGACAGCTCCAACGTCCGGGGGATGGCGCCGAACGGCAGGTTGTTGGGAAAGGCGTATTCGATGCTGCCATGGGCAAACCAGATCAACTGCGCATTCACGTGCTCGGGTTCGTAGAACGAGCGCGGGTCGTCCAGCATCCCGATGATCTTGTTTTCGGACACCAGGCCGCAGGTGGGCCGGGCCTCGACATGGCGATAGCTGCCAATCGGCATCGAGATCGAGATCACGTTCTTGTCAGCCTGGACTTCGGCGCCGGGCAGGCGGATGCGGACTTCGTCGTAGCGCTTGCGGCACAGCTTCTGGGTGCCGCGCGTGCCGGGCTCGGTCTCCACCACCACCAGCCCCACCGCCTGCAACTGGTTGACGTTGAAGCTCACCGTGGAATGGGGCAGGCCCATGGCCTGTGCCAGCTCGGACAGGTTCAGGCCTTGGTGCGTGAGCAGGCCCAGAATCGCCTGGCGCGGCTCGGAGGCCAGTGCCTTGACCACTGGCACCACCGCTTCGCCTTCCACGATCAATACCCTTGCGTCATCCGTTTTCATGTCGCTTCCACTCACTATTGCAAACCAAGTTGCGAGTTTACCGGGGGCGTTGGACCTTCGAAAACATTCTGTCAACGACGGTCTGGCTCATTTCCGCCCATATTTGAGGGTAATTACCTATATTTATCACAATATCAATCGCGACAATCAATTCGACTTGTTAAATACTCCATTAGGAGTGATCCCGGCCTCTGGCCTATTTGAACCACTGAGGAGACAGACCATGAAGATGCGCATCTTGGGGGCCGCCGTCACGGCGGCCGCCTGCGTGACCGCCGCGCAGGGCGCGAACATCGAGTTCTGGTACGGCAACACCGGCCACGTGGAGACTGCGATCCGCGCGCAGTGCGACGCCTTCAACGCCGCCCAATCCCAGCACCGCGTGAACTGCGTGGGTCAGGGGACCTACGAGATCGCGATGCAAAAGGCTATTGCCGCCTACCGCGCGCGCAATCACCCGGTGCTGATCCAGTTCTTTGACGCGGGCACGCTGGACATGATGCTGTCCAACGCCGTGGTGCCGGTGCAGGACATCCTGCCGGACGTCAAGTGGGACAACTACATTTCAGGCGCGCGGGCCTACTACGAGACTTCGGACCGCAAGCTGTACGCGCAGCCGTACAACTCTTCCACGCTGCTGTTCTATACCAACAAGACCCAGCTCGAAAAGGCCGGCGTCACCAAGACACCCACCACCTGGGAGGAAGTGATCGACGCCGCGCGCAAGCTCAAGGCGTCGGGCCACAGTTGCCCCTTCGTCACCAATGCCGAGCCCTGGATCGTGCTGGAGCAGTTCTCGGCGCGGCATGGCGTGCCCATCGCGAGCAAGCACAACGGCTACGGCGGCCTGGACGCCGAGTACGTGTTCAACAAGACCATCGCGGCCAAACACATGACCAACTTGGCCCAGTGGCGCAACGAAGGCCTGGTGCGGCTGAACCCCGATACCAAGGCAGGCAATTTCATCGGGGCGTTCAGCGCCGGGGAATGCGCAATGGTGGAAACCTCGTCGCGCTACTACGCGCCGTTCGCCAAAGCATTCGATGGCAAGTACGAAGTCACCGTCAGCATGGCACCCATGTACAAAGGCCACAAGCGCCACAACACCATGGTGGGCGGCGCTTCGATCTACGTGATGAAGGGCCACAACCGCCCCGAGATCGAGGCCGCCAAGGCGTTCCTGGACTTCGTGCGCCGTCCCGAGCAGCAGATGAGTTTCGTCGCGGCGACGGCCTACGTGCCCGTCACCAACGACGTGATGCTGTCCATCGCCCGCAGCGGGGAAATCAACTCGCCCAAGTACGCCACCGCTGCCATCGGCATCGAGTCGATGAACCAGCCGCAGACCGCCGACACGCGCGGCATCCGCCTGGGTCTGTTCGGACAGTTCCGCCAGTTCTGGGAGGAGGAAACGCAGAAGGCGTTCGCCGGCAAACAGAGTATGCAGGTCGCGCAGGACAACGCCAAGAAGCGCGGCGACGAACTGCTGCGGCGCTTCCAGCAGACCTACAAGGGCGTGAAGCTTCCCTGAACGGCAGACCCGTGCGGCGCCCGCACGCGGCGCCGCACACACTGAGACCCCATGACATCCCATTCGACTTATTTCAGGGGCCGCTGGCTGCCGGTGCTGCTGGTGGCCCCCCTGTTGTTGCTCATCGCACTGTTTTTCTACGTGCCGATCTTCCAGGCGTTTTACTGGTCCCTATTCCTGGAGCGGCCGTTCGGCGGCGGATCGCAGTACGTAGGCCTGGACAATTTCGAGCGAGTGCTATCTGACGCCGAGTTCTGGAAAGCCGCCACCCGCACGCTCGTGTTCATGGTGACGGCGTCCGTGCTGTCGGTGCTGGTTCCGCTGGTGCTGGCGCTCGCCGCCGACCGCAAGATCCGTCTGTCCATGCCCGCACGCAACATCCTGGTGTGGCCCAAGGGCGTTGCCGGCGCATCGATCGGCATGGTGTTCGCGTTCGTGTTCAACCCCTTCGTGGGCGTGCTCGCGCCGCTGAACGCCCTGTTCCCCGGCGCCTGGGCACCGGGCGTGGACGGCACCGATGCATTCATCGCCATCGTCGCCGCCTATGTGTGGGGCGGCATCCCATTCAACTTCATCATCCTGCTGGCTGGGCTGCAGTCGATTCCGCACACGATGCACCAAGCCGCGGCCATGGACGGGGCAAGCCCTTGGCGGCAGATCTTTGACCTTCAGATTCCGCTGATCGCGCCCCAGCTGTTCCTTACTTTAGTGCTGGAGTTCACCGAAAGCGTAACTTCGGCCTTCGCGCTGATCGACACGATCACGCGGGGCGGGCCGGGCGGCTCCACCACGCTGCTGGTCTACAAGATCTACGCCGATGGGTTCAAGAGCTATGACCTGTCCGGCGCATCCACGCAGACCGCCATCCTGATGGTCTTTGTCCTATTGCTGACCGCCGCGCAGTTCGTCTTTCTCGGACGGCGCATCAACTACGAGCGCTGACCATGGTCGAGAACGCACGATCCATCAACATCGCCGCTGGCGCGATCCTGCTCGCGGGCATGGTCTATATCCTGGGGCCGCTTTACCTGACACTGGTCACAGCGTCGCACTCGTTCGAGTTCATCCTGCGCAACGGCCTGACCTGGTACCCGGGCGACCAGCTGCTGCACAACCTCCGCCGGATTTTCGACACCCGTATCCCGCTCCAGCTAATCAACAGCATGGTCGTGGCCATGGGCGTGGCTCTGGGGACGTGCGCACTGTCCTTCCTGTCGGCCTTTGCGATCGTCTACTTCCGCGCGCGCTGGGCGGCCGTGGTGTTTGCACTAATCCTGGCCACCATCATGCTGCCGCTGGACATCCGCTTCGTCACTACCTACCAGGTGGCATCCAACGTCCTGTCGCCCCTGAACTGGCTGCTGGACGTGACCGGGCTGAATCTGCTGATCGCCCGGTGGTGGGGCGCGCCGGTGGAGCTGGAGTACAGCGTGCTGAACACCAACTTCGGGCTGATCGCGCCGCTGGTGGCGCACGGCATGGGCACATTTTTGTTCCGGCAGTTCTTCCTGACCCTGCCCGACTCGCTGTTCAAGGCTGCCCGTATGGACGGCGCCGGGCCAATCCGCTTCATGTTCGATGTACTGCTGCCGTTGTCAAAAACCAGCTTCGCGGCCCTGTTCGTACTGACCTTTCTGAGCGGCTGGACGCAGTACCTTTGGCCCTTGGTGGCGGCGTCTTCGCCCGACATGACCACAGCGGTCGTCGGGCTCGCCCGGCTGGTGCCCGACGTGGACGGCGACATCCCCGACTACCCGCTCATCATGGCGGGCGCCCTGGTCGTTTCCATCATCCCACTGGCCATGATCGCGTTTCTACAGCGATTCATCGTGCAGGGGCTCGTACTTTCGGAGAAGTAATTGACTGATATCGCATTGGCAACGCGGGCCGCCGCGGCCAGCATCAAGCTCACGGGCATCACCAAGACCTATACCGAGCACGTGATTATTCCGCCCATGGACGTGGAACTGCGCTCCGGTGAGTTCACCGTCGTGCTCGGACCTTCGGGCTGTGGCAAGTCCACGCTCATGCACATGATCGCGGGCCTTGAGCGCGTGAGCGGTGGAACCATCCACATCGGCAAACGCGAGGTCCAGGATCTGGAGCCCAAGCAGCGCGGCTGCGCCATGGTGTTTCAGAACTACGCGCTGTACCCGCATATGACCGTAGAAGAGAACATCGCCTACAGCCTCAAGGTGGCGGGCGTTCCCAAAAGCGTGCGCGCTGAGAAGGTCGCAGCCGTCTCCAAGGTGCTCGCGCTGACGGACTACCTCAAGCGCAAGCCGGGTCAGCTGTCGGGCGGGCAGCGCCAGCGCGTGGCGATTGGCCGCGCCATCGTACGCGAGCCCGCAGTGCTGCTGTTCGACGAGCCCCTGTCCAACCTGGACGCCCAACTGCGCCACGACATGCGTGTGGAACTGGCGCAGTTGCACCGCCGCATAGGCGCCACCACGGTTTTCGTTACGCACGACCAGGTCGAGGCGATGACGCTGGCTGACCGGATCTTGATCCTGAACAAGGGCCGCATCGAACAGTTCGACACCCCCAAGGCGATTTACCAGAAGCCCGCCTCCGTCTTTGTCGCCCGCTTCATCGGCGCACCGCCGATGAATATCCTGCCGGTGACGGGGGACGGTGCAGTGCTGCGGCTACCCGATGGCCAGGCTGTCGCCGACAGCCCCCTCAAGGGCACCTTCCAGCTCGGCGTTCGCCCCGAGGACATCGTCGTCGGCCCGGGTGGCGGACCCACTCTGAACGCCGGGCTGGATTTCAAGGAAGACCTGGGGTCGCACTGCATCTTGGCCGCGCGAGTAGGCAACGTGCCGCTGCGCGTGGCGACGCCTTTTGGCGTTCAGATCGGGGACCAGGCGCAGCTGAGCCTGTGCTTTCCGGCCAACCGCCTACACCTGTTCGACGCGCGGGGCCTGGCCGTGCCCGGCGCCTTGGGCCGGGCTTGAACAGATGAAGTGGAGAACGTCATGAACAGGTTGCAAGGCAAGGTCGCCCTGGTCACGGGCTCGACGGCGGGCATCGGCCGCGCGATCGCGGAGCTGTATGCAGAGGAAGGCGCGCGGGTGGTGCTGAACAGCCACATCGAGGACGGCGACGCACGCGCGTTATGCGCGCGCCTGGGCCCGGACACCGCGCATTTCATCCAGGCAGACATCGCTGACGGCGGGGCGGTCGATGCGATGGTGCGGCAGGCTATCGACCGTTTTGGCTCGGTCGACGTCCTGGTCAACAACGCGGGCGTGGACGTGTTCGCGGACCCGCTGACGATGACGCCAGCGCAGTGGCGGCGCTGCTTTGAGATCGACCTGGAAGGCGCCTGGAACTGCTGCCGCGCGGTGCTGCCGGGCATGCTCGCACGGTCGGCGGGCGCCATCGTCAATATCGCCTCGGTTCATGGGCACCGCATCATTCCCGGATGTTTCCCCTATCCGGTGGCCAAGCATGCGCTGATCGGATTGACCCGTTCCCTGGCCATCGAATACGCAGCACGTGGCGTGCGGGTCAACTCCATCTCTCCAGGGCTGATCCTGACCGAACGCGTACAGTCGTGGCTCGACGGGCTCACGCCCGAGGTCGCCCGGCGCCAAGCCGACCTCTTGCCGTGCAAGCGGATCGGCACGCCGCGCGAGGTGGCATACACCGCGCTATTCCTGGCCAGCGACGAGGCGCGGTTCATCAACGCAAGCGACATCCTTATAGACGGCGGACGCTCGCAGCTATACCACGAGTAGCGCCGCGTCGGGGTGTTCGCATGTGCTGAACGCCCCGGTCCGCACGTACATGACGGTCCCGGACAAAACTTGACAAATCCGCCATGTCTAATTCCGTGAACATCGCAAGGATTGATCTGATTTCCATCCATTTGGTGGTGCTGTGCGCCGACAGCGGGAGCCTGGGCGCCGCCGCCAAGGTCGCCCACATGTCCAAGTCGGCAGCAAGCCAGCGCCTGGCCAGCCTGGAATCCGCCTTGGGAACGCCCCTGTTCCACCGCGACCCACGCGGCCTACAGCCCACCCAGGCGGGCGTGGACTTTACGCACCGCGGCCGCACCATCCTCAACGAGGTACGCCAGCTCAGCAACCACCTTTCAACGATGCAAATGGATAGGGAAATAGATCGTTATGTAGCGCCAGACCGACGCCGTTAAGCAGCGACGTACACCCACTAACCCGGTTTGTGTTTTCTCTGAAAACACATAACTTTGCGCTACCGGTGAATCCGGTTCATTTCATTAACTTCCCCATAAGGATAGAACTTCATATGAAGAAGACCTTCGTTTCTCTGGCGGTGCTCGCCGCGGCTGGCGCCGCCTGTGCCCAGTCGTCCGTCACGCTGTTCGGCGTGGTGGACGCGACCCTGGCTTTCGGCAAGGGCAGCATCGCCGACCGCACCCGCCTGACCAACTCCGGCTACAACAGCTCGCGCATGGGCTTTCGCGGGGCAGAGGACTTGGGCGGCGGCATGTCCGCGTCGTTCTGGCTGGAGGCGGGCATCGCCAATGACGACGGCACCGGCGGTTCCACCAACACGAACAACCAGGCGTCGGGCGCCGCGCTGGCCGGGCTCAACGGTGGCCAGGGGCTCACGTTCAACCGCCGCTCGACCGTGTCGCTGGCGGGCGGCTGGGGCGAGCTGCGCCTGGGGCGCGACTACACGCCGCAGTTCCACAATATCAGCACCTTCGACCCATTCGGCACGAACGGTCTGGGCACGGCACAGACCCTGAACTCCATCATCACCGGCGTCACGTCCGTGCGTGCGTCCAACAGCGTGGGGTATTTCCTGCCCGCGAGCCTGGGCGGCGTGTACGGCCAGGCACAATTCTGGCTGGGCGAGAACGCGCAGAACGGCGCGGCGACTGAGGACGACGGCAAGGGCGTGGGCGTGCGGGTGGGCTATGCCGCCGGCCAGCTGAACGTCGCGATCGCGCTCAGCCGCACGAGCTATGCCGCGGGCGACGTGCGCCAGAACAACATCGGCGCGCAATGGGACTTCGGCGTCGCCAAGCTGATCGGCCACATCACCCGCGACCGCAGCGGCACGACGGACGGCACGGGCTACCTGGTGGGCGGGCATATCCCGTTAGGCGCCCATCTGGTGCGACTGTCATATTCGCAGTATCGCGCGGAGCCTGGCGGCGCGGCACCCCAGCCCCGCACCCGCAAACTGGCGCTCGGCTACATCCACAACCTGTCCAAGCGCACGGCCTTGTACGCCACCTTTGCGCAGGCCCGCAACAGCGGCGGCGCCAGCCATGCTCTGAACGGAGCGACCACGGCCGCCAACGCGTCGTCCACTGGCTACGACTTCGGGATCCGTCACAACTTCTGATCATCACCTTCTACACGTGTTCTGATCGGCAGTCACATGCAAGTTTCTCCGCCGATCTTTTTTTAGCCCCGGAACAGGAAGTTCCGGGGGGTTTTTTGTTCCGTGCAAGCGAATCGATTCACCGACTGCTGGATGATGTCTGCTAGTGGCCGAAAGAGGACCTCCGGCATTGGAGGGTGCTGCCAGTGATCCCAGAGGGTCGCCGACTACGCGCTCACGCACAGCTTGTCTGAGAGCGCAATCGTCATTTCAGTCTGATGGCGCGCTTTCAACTCGGCTTCGAACTGCAAGACCTTGGCAGGCGGTGTCGCGACACAAGTCGAAATCAGAACACGTGCAGGCTTGGCCCGAACGACTTCATCCACCACAGGCGTAGCGAGCGGCGACTTGAAGCTGCCAACGTGGTATGCATCTGGCGTAATGATGACCTCGATCAGCGGCGACTGCGCACCCACGCAAAATGACGTCAAAGACAAGGCAAGCAAGTGCAAGCGTGGGACCATCTTCATGAGCAGCTCCTGAGCGGCATGGATGCGCATCGCATGCCGGTCATCATAGCGAGCCCACATCATCGATAGGCTCTTCTGGCTAAGCAGCGTAGTGAGCACTCGGGACGTCGCCAGGATCAAAGATCCGCAGGGAGCTTAGACGGCGCGTCTATTGCGATGTCCGCTTTCGCAGGTTTGCGGCTGGTCATTGTCGAAATTGGTACGTCTAGCCCTGTTCTCGGACGTCTTCTGCTGGCCAGAAGCAGAAGTCGCACTTAAAAAAAGGGAGCAGTGGTGACGTCGCTATCGACAAGCAAGCAAGAGAAAAAAAAGAGGCCGGCGCTTGCTTCGCCGGCCCCAACTACCTTGGAGACTCAACCTTTTTGTTATCACCTACGGCCGCTGCATTCGAACCGAGCGCGCTCAGAAAGAGTGACGCACTCCCAAATCCAGGCCGGACGACGACTGGTTGGGACCGGTGGTTGCGCCGTTCAGGGCGGCTGTGGCACCACCGCTGTTGCGTACACGCGCGTACGTACCGTACAGCGCGGTGCGCTTGGACAGGTGGTGCACGTAGCCGAGAGAAATCTTCTTCGTCTCCGGAGTACCGGCCGCACTGGTTTTGTAGCTTGAGTACTGCGCCTTGACCTCGCCAGCACCCATCCGCCATATGCCACCGATTTGCGGGCCGCGGCCGGTCACACCCGCCACGGTGCTGACGCGGTCTCGATAGTAGCCGCCCATCAAGCTGAAGACGCCGATGTCCCATCGACCGCCGATGTTAGTCGCAGTTATATCCCCTGTGGTGGCCGTACTCGCGTATTGCGTTCTGGCGTGCGCCACAGCCACGTTGAACCGGCCGCTGCGCCAGCCAAGCCGAACACCGGCACCCGTGCCGTCATCCTCGGTCGCGCCAGCATTGCTGGCGTTCTCGCCCAGGTAATACTGGGCTTCACCGTACAGGCCGCCCAGATTCGGCGGCAGGAAATACATGATGGCATTCGACACGCGTGTGCTGACCTGGCCGCCCAGCGTGCCGACCTGGGTCTGCGAGGTACCCACGCCGTTGTTTCCAAAGGGGTCGAAGTCGCCGCGGTTGTAGTACTGCACCGAGAAATCCCGGCCCAGCCGCACCTCACCGAAGCCCCCCGAGAGGCTCACGGTGGAGCGGCGGCCGAACAGCAAGCCCTGCCCGCCGGCCAGTGCGGGGGCCACGCCGCTGTTCTGGTTGTTGGTATTGGTGGTCTGGCCGGTGCCGTTGTCCACCAGGAAGCCCGACTCCAGCCAGAAAGACGCCGACAGGCCGCCGCCCAGGTCCTCTACACCGCGAAAGCCGATGCGCGACGTGCCCAGGCCATTGGCTCCGAGCTGCGTGCGGTCCGCGACGCTGCCACTGCCACGCTGGAACGTCGCGTCGGCCACGCCAAACAAGGTCACTGACGACTGCGCGTAGGCACTGATCGCGCCCAACGCCATGGCGCTTATGAAAATTTTCTTCTTCATCCAATATCTCCAACCAGGTTTGATCGTTTAAAAATTCATCGATTTATCCGATGTGATCTCTTCACATCTGGATGTGATGAATCGTATGAATCGAGCCGATCCAACTCTGTCGGATTGCCGACAATCGCGTGGCGTCAATGCGTCAGTTTTCTAAAGCCGATGCAAATTTCTGAAGCGCGAAAACATCCTTCACTTCAACACGGCTGTATCGCGTGCTGAGAAAACCCTGGGCGGCCAATGAACGCAGGATCTGATTGACCGTCTGCCTGGAAAATCCCACAAGCTCCGCGATGTCTTCCTGCTTGACTTCGAGAGAGCTCACACCGTCGCAGCCCAGCTCTCGCGCGAGGTCGGCGACAACCCGCGCCACCAGCGCGCTCTTGGAACGGGTTCGCCCGCCATCGATACGCTCCATCAACCGGCGATGTTGATAACTGGTTTGCCTGAGGACGAATCCGCAGAACTGGATATTGCTGATCAGGAGCCGCTGGAACACCCCACTGGGCATGATCAGAAGGAGGCTGTCAGCCATCGCCACAACGTCATGCAATCGCGGAGCGTTCTGCACAAGCTCCTCGCCGTTGATCCACTGGGATTGCCCAGCCAGCAGGTAACTGGATACCTTTCCCTCAATGTCCGAAGCGCTCGCCTTGAGCAACCCCTGGACAACACCGGCCCAGTGTTCAGGCACTGCACCCCGTCGCCCGGCTATTGCGCCGGCCGCGAGGCTGCGGAGGCTGCATGCCTGCAAGACCAGTTGCTGTTGCTCGTCAGAAAGAAGGCTGAACCAGGGGGCAGCTACTGCCTGTTGCCGCGCCGCCGCCTGGTCTTTCCAGCAACTCTTGAGCGACCGCACCTCGCACAGCAAGATCGCTCAGTCCATCTGGATGTTTGCCTTCTGAATCACCGGCGCCCAAACCTTGGTCTCCTGCTCCATCAGCCTTGCCGATTCGGCGGAGTTCCTTGCGAACGGAACTGCGCCTTGGCCGGCGAGCCGCGTTGCAAAATCTTTCTCGTTTGCAATGGCCAACACGGTGTCCTGGAGAAGTTTCACAACCGCGGCGGGCGTGCCCGTCGGCGTCATGATTCCGTACCAGGAATCCAGTACGACATCCTTGACCCCGCCTTCGGTAAAGGTGAGGACATCAGGAATCGCAGCCGCACGGGTGCCGGATGCGATACCCAGCAGCCGTACCTTTCCGGCCTTGGCGAAAGGAAGCACGTTCGGAAGATTCACGAAAAGAGCGTTGATCACGCCAGACTGCAAGTCCGTGGCCGCCAGCGCAGCGCCCTTGTACGGAACGTGCGTCATTTGAACGTTGGCGCGGTCTTCGAATATTTCGCCGACCAGATGGTTGATCGACCCGACACCCGAAGACCCGTAAGTCAATGCTTTCGGATTGGCCTTCGCATAAGCCACAAACTCCGCCATGTTCCGGGCAGGCGTGGTCATGGAAACCGCCAGCACGTTGGGAACAGATGCAAACGTGGCGACCGTGACAAACGCCTTGGCACCATCGAAGGGCAGTTTCTTGTAAAGCAAGGGCTGCACAATTTGCCCCTGAGTTCCCACCAGCAAGGTGTACCCATCAGGCTGCGCCTTGGCCACGTACGCCGATCCGATCGTGCCGCCTGCGCCGGCGCGGTTGTCGACAATAACCGGCGTGCCCAGCCTGTTGGACATCCGTTCCGCGATGAGACGGCCCATCACGTCGACCCCACCGCCGGGCGCGAAGGGCACCACCAGCGTGACGGGTTTGTTCGGATAGCCTTGGGCGTTAGCGGCAAGCGAAAACATCAGCGCAACCATCGTTGCGGCAAATTTCTTGAACATTTTTTTAACCTTCCGGATTTGTGACCGAGTTGATTTTCAGCGTCTGTTAAGAAGTGGAACCCGCTTAGCTGGCCATGCTGTTCTCCTCTTGTGCGAGGTTGATCAGCACTTTCGCCGAGTCCTGCCGTGCCGCGGCCGCTGCATTGACCTGCAGGTGCCGCATCGCGAGCCACTGGTTTTGCTCCTGGACGGTGAGTTCTGCCAGGGCAATGAGCGAGGCGATCTGGCCAGGCGCCGCTCCGCCTTCGGACAGGCGCGTCTGCACGAAAGCGCGCGCGTCCAGGCAACTGCGGATTTGATCCGTCGGCAAACCCGGGTCGGATATCCCCAGTGCCTGTGCCGCATCGGCAACCAGCTCACTGGTGACGTCCTGAACGCCAACGCTTCGGTCAATGCAGGTCCGCACCAGCCGCGCTACGACGCTATGGGCTTCGCGAAACGACAAATTGCCGTCCCTCACCATTTGGTCGGCCAGGTTGGTGGCAGTGGACCAGTGCGCATCCGCCGCGCGTGCCATGTTCTTCTCGTGAACCGTCAGGCTTGCCAGAATGGCTTCCATGAGTTTCAGGCTGCCGTCGGTTGAACTGAAAGCCTCGTCCAGCAAAGGCACCTCGCGCATCACCACGTCACCGGTTCCTTCAGCGCGGAATGTGGCCAGGGCCGATGCCAACCAGGTGGTGGCACCTCCGGCGGCAAACTTCACAGCTTCCAGACCTGCGGGGTTTTTCTTCTGCGGAAAAATGGAGCTCGTTCCGCAGAACTCGTCGGCTGTCTCGACAAACCCGAATTCGTGGCTCGACCACAGGTGAAGGTCTGTCGCCAGGTCGTTCAGAGTTGCCATGACAAACGACAGGGCGGCCGCGACTTCGGCGGCGTAGTAGGCTTCGCGCGCCAATTTGGAGTTCGTGACCAGCCCGTCAAAACCCAGCAGTTCGGTGGTCAACGCCCTGTTGATCGGCCATGATGTGCCTGACAGTCCCGCCGCACCCAGGGGGTTCAGGTTCAGCCGTGCATAAGCCGCGCGAAGCCGGTCGAAATCATCCGAGAGCTTGGTGCTGAACGACAGCAGATAGTGTCCGAAGGTGGTGGGATGCGCGTGCTGCATGCAGGTATAGCCTGGCATCACGGTGCCGGTGTGGCGCGCTGCTACGCCCAGAATCACCTCTTGCACGCCCATGAGGCTGTCCAGCACCTTCAGCAGATGGCGCCGCTTGTACAGTCGGCGAACTGTCGGGCCCTGGTCCAGGCGGCTGCGGCCGGTATGCATACGACCCCCCACCGATTCGCCGATACGTTGGAACAGGTAGGCCTCCACCTGCAGCAGGAAGCTGCCCTGCGCCGGATCAAGCGGAAAGTGGTCGGCACCCAAGGTGGCGATTTCCTGCAACGTGGCCAGTATGAGCCCGGCATGTGCGGGCTCCAGAATGCCCTGCTGTGCCAGCATGATCGTGTGCGCGACGTCCACTTGCAGGTACTCGTCGAACTGCCGGATCTCCCGCGCGAGATGGGGTGCTTCATACAACGCCACCATCAGCGCCGAGGGAACTGCGGCCAGCCGCGCTTCGACCAGCGCTCGGCCGACCGGCGGTGTGTTGTTGAGAAGCGGGGAAGCCATTGATTTCCTTCAGAAGACTCATTCAAAGAGGATGAACGCGATGTCCGGTGCAATGTACGATTCACGCAATAATCCGTCCAATTGATTCCGCGACGATGTCGCGATAAGTTCCACTGATGAGGTGCGATATGGAGCTGCGGCAGGTAGAAGCATTTGTCTCGATCGCAACGCTGCGCAACTTTCGCGCGGCGGCCAACCGCTTGCATATCACCCAGCCGGCGATTTCAATGCGGCTCGCTTCACTGGAAGAAGAACTGGGGGAGCAACTGATTGACCGCAGCGGTGGCAACGTCCAGCTCACGGCAAAAGGCATGCAGCTCCTGCAGCTTGCAGAGCACCTGCTGGAGACCTCCGCCGAGCTCAAGGTGCGTGCTTCAGGCAAACAGGCCCAGTTGCAAACGATCCGCATTGGCACGACCAGCACCATCGTGAACGCCTGGATCGCCCAGCTGTTTACCGAAATGGCGCGCGATTTACCGCACCTGACGGCGGAGCTGATCATCGACACCTCTCCGCGGCTTCGAAGCCTGCTGGTCAGCGGCGAACTGGACCTGGCGATCATCATGGGCAGCACCCTGTCGGCCGGCGTACGCAACCTGGCGCTGGCGCGCTATCGAACCGTATGGATCGCCAGCCGCGCGCTTCGCCTTCCGGCCGCCATGTCGCTCGATGAGCTTGCCGGGCACCGCATCATCACGCACGCCCGCGACTCGGCCACCTACGGTTCGGTGGAGGAGGTGTTTCGCAACAGCAATCTCTGGCCCGTGAAATTGAGCTCCACCAGCTCGGTCGAAGCCCTGATCCGGATCGTGAGGGAGGGGCTGGGTGTGGGCGTCATCAGCGCAGCGTGCGTCAACCACAAGGGCGACATGCGCTCGCTGAAGATCATCGACTGCAAAGCCCGCCTGCCCGAGTACGAGTACTTTGCGTCCTATCACATGGATTCGGTCGGCCGTGTCGGAATGCTGGTGGCCAGCATCGCCCAACGTGTGTGCCGGGCCATGGAGGGCGGCGCCGGCTAATGAAGTCAGGCGAGCTTGCGCAGCGCCGCTCGCCAATTTCGTGGGCGAACTCCGACAACCGTCTGCGCCAGCCAGGCGGTCTTAGACAGGCTGCGTCCGCTGTCGGCCCGCTGCATCAGGCGGCGATGTTTTCGTGGTGCTGGCGATCTCCACCAATTTCTTCCATTTGGCGGACTCTGTTTGGATGAAGTTGGCGAGGCGATCTTTAGGAAGGTCCATGGCGGCGATCAATTGACCTGATACATAACCAACCTCGTGGTCGCGCTGTGCTTGAGCGACCCATCTCAACGCAATCGGTATCGGCACGCCGGCGGGGCTCGCTGGCTTGCAAAGCGTCCATGAAAACCCCAGACCCAGGGATAAGCTTGGCTTATGCGCGTCCAAGCGCTCTTGGTGTTGTATCGGCGTGAGCTACGGGTGATGATTCCAGCAGCAGATGAGCAAAGCGCGACAAGGGAATGCGTGCCGCCTTATCCAACTTCACCCCTTCGGAGAACCTCATGAAACGCCCTCTTACCGCCGTCGCCGTCTTGACTTTCGGACTTCTTGTGACGGCCAACGCCTTTGCTCAAGAAGCTTACCCGAACGGAGTGGTTAAGCTGGTGATCCCATTTGCAGCCGGTGGATCGACCGACCTGTTGGCACGCAGCGTTGCAGAGCGACTTGCAGACGTGTGGAAGCAGCCGGTCATTGTGGAAAACCGGGCTGGTGCCGGGGGCGTCATTGGCTCCGATGCGGTCGCCAAGGCCAAGCCAGACGGGTACACCCTTTTGATGGGAACCAATACTACGCATGCGGTCGCTCAAACGCTGCATCCGAAGCTGCCCTACAACGTTCAACGCTCGTTCGCGCCGATCGCGGAGCTGGTCACCATTCCTCAACTGCTGTCGGTCAATCCTTCAATGCCCATCTACTCGCTGAACGACTTCGTCAGCTACGCCAGAGCCAAGCCGGGCTACATCACACATGGCGGTGGAACTGGGTCGGCCGCTCACATGAGCATGGAGCTGCTGGCTTCGCGGGCGAAGATCAAGGTGTTTCACATCCCTTACAAGGGATCGGGGCCCGCAATGGTCGATCTTTTGGGTGGGACACTGTCCGCCAATTTCGACGTCATCATGACCACGTTGCCACATATACAGTCGGGAAAGTTGCGAGTCCTTGCGGTGACAAGTGCGCAAAGATCTCCCTTGGCGCCGAGCGTGCCTACTGTGGCTGAACTAGGTTATCCAGGGTTTGAGGCCAGCGCATGGTTTGGCTTGTTTGCCCCAGCAGGAACGCCGTCCGCCATCGTCAACAAAATCAGTGC
>CALRZF020000002.1:0-43700 GCA_943372585.1 Ramlibacter sp. 2FC
GCCTGCAACTGGCGCGCATGCTGAAGGCCGCGGGCCAGGCCGCACCCGAGGTCAAGCCCGTGCTGGAAGTCAACGCCGACCATGCACTGGTCAAGAAGCTGGACGGCAGCGTGCACTTCAACGACCTGGCCCACATTCTGTTTGACCAGGCGCTGCTGGCCGAAGGTGGTTTGCCGGATGACCCCGCCGCCTATGTGCGCCGTGTGAACGCACTGCTGGTGTAAGGGCGATGCGCGCGGATACACCTGCGCGCGGCCCACGCTCCTAGAATGGTCTGATGACAAATTCCCCACGCGCACTGGTCGCACCCTTGGTGCTGGTGCTGTTGGCCCTGACGGGCTGCGGCACGGCTGGTGTGGGCGCGGGCATCAGCATCCCTGTCGGCCCTGTGTCGGTGGGTGTCGGCGTGGGCTCGGGCGGCGCCACCTTGGGCGTCGGCACGGGTGTGGGGCCTGTTGGCGTGGGTGTGGGCGTCAACCAGCGCGGTGTGGTGACGGGCGGCGTTGGCGTGGGTGCCAGCACGCCCATTGGCAACAGCGGTGCACGGGCGGGTGTAGGTGTGGGCACCGGCACGGTGCTGTACGACCCGCAGAACCGGAACACCACGACGCCGGCCGCCACGATCCGCGGCACGCCGTCCGCTCGCCAAACCGCAACGCCGGGCGACCCCGTCGCACCCTGATCGAGCGCGGGTCAGGCCACCAGCGCCGGCTCCTCCATCGCCTCCAGCTGTTCCTCCAGCATCTGCACCTGGCCCTGCCAGTAGTCGCTGCTGCCGAACCACGGGAATGCGGCGGGAAACGCCGGGTCGTCCCAGCGCCGGGCCAGCCAGGCGCTGTAATGGATCAGGCGCAGCGTTCGCAGCGGCTCGATCAGTGCCAGTTCGGCGCGATCGAATTCGCGGAACTGTTCATACCCGTCGACCAAAGCGCCCAGCTGCTGGTTGCGCTGCGCGCGGTCACCGGACAGCAGCATCCACAGGTCCTGCACCGCCGGGCCCATGCGGGCGTCGTCCAGGTCCACAAAATGCGGGCCGCCGCCGGGCTGGTCTTCGGGCGTCCACAAAATGTTGCCGGGGTGGCAGTCGCCATGCAGGCGAATGACGGCGGTGCGGGTTTGCTGCAGGTGCTGCGCGATGGCATCAATGGCTTTGCCGCACGCGGCTTGCCACGCGCCCTGCACATCCAGCGGAATCATGTCGTGCGCCAGCAGCCAGTCGCGCGGCTCAGTGGCAAAGGTCTGCAGGTCCAGCGTGCCGCGGTGCGCAAACGGCCGCGCCGCGCCCACGGTGTGGATGCGCGCCAGAAAGCGGCCGATCCATTCCAGCACATTGCCGTCGTCCAGCTCGGGCCGGCGTCCGCCGCGCCGGGGGCTGACGCTGAACGAAAACCCGTCATGCGGGTGCAGCGTGCGGCCCTGCAGCACCAGCGGGCCGATGGCGGGCACCTCCGCCGCCATCAGCTCGGCCGCGAAGGCGTGTTCTTCCAGGATTTGAGCCTCGCTCCATCGTCCCGGCCGGTAAAACTTGGCCACCACCGCGTTGTGGCCTTCGTACGGCTCCTCCAGGTGAATGAGGTACACGCGGTTTTCATAGGAGCTCAGGCCGGTCAAGCGGCCGTCGCCATACAGGCCGACCGACGCGAGCGCGTCCATCACCACATCGGGGGTCAGGGTTTCATAAGGGTGGCGGGCATCGGTCATGCGCCGATTGTGGGGCCCGCGCGGCTCAGCCGGCGCCGGGCCGCCCCAAGACTGCTGAAGCCCCCTTCGGGGGGCAGTGCAGTACACGAAGTGACAAGCGTGGGGGCCTCATTGCAGTGACAGCATGTGCCCCGTGCGCGGATCGCCCTTGCCGGCCAGCACCTGGGCATAGGCGGCTTGCACGGCTTGCGGACCCTTGTGCTCTTGCACCACCAGCCAGGGGCCTGCCGCCTCGGTGGCGCGATGGCTGAACGCCTGCCAGGCCAGCACCAGGCGTTTGCCCAGTTCGGCCGCACCCCAGTCGGCATTGCGCTTCTTGATCTGCGCGGGGGCAAAGAACAGCGTGGCGCGCGGCCCCGGCAGGTCTTTGGCGCCACCCAGTTGCTCCACATGCGTGCCGCCGATGGAGCAGCTGTATTTGAGCTGGCCAAAGCGCGTGTGGATCTGCTGGCGCAGCGCCGCATTGCCGGCAAAGTCCACATACACACAGGCCGCGTCGGCTGCCACCTGGTCCAGCTGGTCATACGTCAGCACACGCGTGTAGCAGCCCAGGCTTTCGCAGAACGCCTTGTTGGCGGGGGATGTCAGGCCGATCACCTCGATGCCCGGGCGCTGCGCGAGCTGGAACGCGGTGCCGTAGGCCGTCTTGCTGGACGCGCTGGACAGCAGCATCACGTTGGCCCCAAAGAAATCGTTGTCGGCCATGAAGTCGTCAATCAGCCACGACGTGACGAACAGCGGGCGCAGCAGGGCTTGCGGGCCTTCTGTATTGGCTGTGTAAAACGGGTCGCGGTTGCAGCGCAGCAGCTGGTTGTACACGGCATGCAGGCCGGCGCGGTGGGGCGCGGCGTCGGTAAAGCCGGCCTCGGTCAGGCGGTCGGGCTGCAGCACGGCGCTGCTGGCCATGGGCCAGTAGCCGTACAGGCGCTCGCCCACGGCCACGCCGGGGTGCAGGCTCTGCGTGACGGTGGCAAACCCCCACACGGGCACGACGCCCCAGCCGTCTTCACCCGTGGGCCAGAACTGCCAGTAGCTCATGGCGTCGCCAAACGCCGCATAGGTGATGTTGTTGGACGTGAGCGCAAAGTGCTCGACGCGCACGCGTACCTGGCCAGGGGCCAGCGGGGCGTCGTCGGTGGTGACAAGGCGCGTTTCGGTCAGCTTGTCCTTGCGGACCTGGAGTGTGGTGGTGCTCATGTTTGCCACGTTAAGCGAAGCGGCCCGCCGGTTCAAGACCGGCGGGCCGCATTCGTGACAGCAAGAGGCTTGATCAGACCAGGGTGATCGTCACATCGATGTTGCCGCGCGTGGCGTTGGAGTACGGGCACACCTGGTGGGCGGCGTCGATCAGGGACTGGGCCGCAGCGCGGTCCATGCCGGGCAGGCTGACGTTCAGGCGGGCGGCAATGCCGTAGGCGTTGGGGATGGGGCCCAGGTCCACTTCGGCGTCGATGGACAGGTCTGCAGGCAGCGTGACCTTCATCTTGCCGGCCACGGCCTTCATGGCGCCGATGAAGCAGGCAGAGTAACCGGCGGCAAACAGCTGCTCGGGGTTGGTGCCCGTGCCCGACGTGCCGGGCGACGACAGCGTGACGTCCAGGCGGCCGTCGTCGGTTTTGGAGGCGCCGTCACGGCCGCCGGTGGTGTGGGCCTTGGCGGTGTACAGGACTTTTTCGAGCTTGGTCATGGTGGTTTCCTTGGTGGTTGAACAGGGGTGAATGAAAAGGGTCAGGGCGTCAGGCGCTGGCGCAGGGCTTGCACCTGCTGGGTGAGTGAAATCAGTTCGGGGATGGAGCACTGGCTGGCGGCCAGGATGCAGCCCGGGATTCTGGCGGCGCGGGTCTTGAGCTTGCGCCCGGCGGCTGTGAGGGTGATGTGCACCCGGCGCTCGTCCTGCACGTCGCGGATGCGGGCCACCAGGCCCAGGGCTTCCAGCCGCTTGAGCAGGGGGGTGAGCGTGCCGGAGTCCAGCGACAGGCGCTCGCCCAGCTCGGACACCATGAGACCGTCACGTTCCCACAGCACCAGCATGGCGATGTATTGAGGGTAGGTCAGCCCCAGGTCGTCCAGCAGCGGTTTGTACAGCCTGGTCATGGCCAGCGACGCCGAATACAGCGCAAAGCACAGCTGGTTGTCCAGCAGCAGGGCCTGGTCGGCGGAGAGGTTTTTCGGGAGCTTTTGCGTTGCCATGGGTTGAATTATAGCGTCAAATTAAATTGTGTGCAATTTAATTTGACGGGCAGTTTTTTCGCCGCCCGTCAAACTCAGTCGTTCACGCCGTAGGTCTTCCTGTAGGCCAGAACCGCCGCGTGGTGTTGCCCCAGGCTGTCGCCCGAATGATCCTGGAGGTAGGCCAGTAGATCCGCCAGCCGCGCGATCGCGCACACCTGCAGGCCCAGCTGGTTGCGCACGAACTGCACGGCGCTGTGGTCCACGTCGCGGCCGTTCTCGGTGGCTTTTTCCTGGCGGTCCAGGGCAATCGCCACGGCGTGAGGCGTGGCGCCCGCGGCCTGGATGATGGCAATGGATTCGCGGGCTGCGGTGCCGGCGGACATCACGTCGTCCACGATCAGCACGCGGCCTTTGAGCGGCGCGCCCACCAGGGTGCCGCCTTCGCCATGGTCCTTGGCTTCCTTGCGGTTGTAGGCAAAGGGCACATTGCGCCCCTGGCGCGCCAGTTCAACGGCCACAGCGGCGCCCAGCGGGATGCCCTTGTACGCGGGGCCGAACAGCATGTCGAACTCAATGCCCGAGGCGATGATGCGCTGTGCATAAAATTGGGCCAGGCGGCCCAGCTTGGCGCCATCGTCAAACAGACCGGCGTTGAAGAAATAGGGGGACAGCCGGCCTGCCTTGGTCTTGAATTCACCAAAGCGCAGCACGCCGCAGTCCACGGCAAACTGCACGAATTCCTGCGCCAGTTTGCCTTCGTCCGCCGTACCGCCCGCCGCCTGTGCGCCTGTATCAACCACCATGGGGAAATCCTTGTTCAAGTTAACCAGCCTCAACCTCAACGGCATCCGCTCCGCCGCTACCAAGGGCGTTGAAGCCTGGATCGCCAAAGCCGCCCCGGATTGTATTTGCGTGCAGGAAGTCAAGGCGCAAGCGGCGGATGTGAGCGGTCGCTTTGAAGAGCTGGCGGGGTTGAAGGGGCACTTTCACTTTGCCCAGAAGAAAGGTTATTCAGGCGTGGGCGTGTACACGCGGCATGCGCCCAGCGACGTGATCGTGGGCTACGGCTCTGGTGAGTTTGACGCCGAGGGCCGCTATGTGGAGCTGCGCTTTGACACGCCCGCGCGCAAGCTGTCGATCATCAGCGCGTACTTCCCCAGCGGCTCGTCAGGCGAGGAGCGCCAGCAGGCCAAGTTCCGTTTTCTGGCTGAGTTTGAGCCGCACCTGGCGGCATTGAAGAAAAAGCGCGAGTTCATCCTGTGTGGTGACGTCAATATCGCGCACCAGAACATCGACCTGAAGAACTGGCGCAGCAACCAGAAGAACAGCGGCTTCCTGCCTGAAGAACGCGCATGGATGACAAACCTGCTGACCCAGACCGGCATGGTGGATGTGTACCGCCAATTGCAACCCACCGCCACAGACACCGCCTACACTTGGTGGAGCAACCGGGGCCAGGCCTACCTGAACAACGTCGGGTGGCGGCTGGACTACCACCTGGCCACGCCGGCGCTGGCGACGCTGGCGTGCACCGAGGCCATCTACAAGGCCGAGAAATTCTCGGATCACGCGCCGATCACGGTGGATTACGACTTCAAGCTTTAACGTATTGATGCAAGCACCCCTCGTCCTCCTTGTTGCCCTGCCGTTCATCGGCAGCCTGGTCGCCGCCGTCCTGCCGGCCAATGCGCGCAACACCGAGTCGACCGTGGCCGGGCTGGTGGCGCTGGCCTGCGCGGTGCAGGCCGCGCTGTATTTCCCCGAGATGGCCGCCGGCGGTGTGATTTACCAGCGCTTCGAATGGATTCCCTCGCTGGGGCTGAACTTCACACTGCGCATGGATGGTTTTGCTTGGATGTTCTCGATGCTGGTGCTGGGCATCGGCGCGCTGGTGGTGCTGTATGCGCGCTACTACATGTCGCCGGCCGACCCGGTGCCGCGCTTCTTCTCGTTCCTGCTGGCCTTCATGGGCTCCATGAGCGGCGTGGTGCTCTCGGGCAACCTGATCCAGATCGTGCTGTTCTGGGAGCTGACCAGCCTGTTTTCCTTTCTGCTCATTGGCTACTGGCACCACCGGCGCGACGCGCGGCGCGGTGCGCGCATGGCGCTGACCGTCACCGGCGCGGGCGGGCTGTGCCTGCTGGCCGGGGTGCTGGTGCTGGGCCATATCGTGGGCAGCACCGACCTGGATGCGGTGCTCGCCGCCGGCGAGCGCGTGCGAGCGCATGCGCTGTACCCGGTGGCGCTGGTGCTGGTGCTGCTGGGCGCATTCACCAAGAGCGCGCAGTTCCCGTTTCATTTCTGGTTGCCGCACGCCATGGCCGCGCCCACCCCGGTGTCGGCCTACCTGCATTCGGCCACCATGGTGAAGGCCGGCGTGTTCCTGCTGGCGCGGCTGTGGCCGGTGCTGGCCGGCACGGAAGAATGGTTCTGGATCGTCACCCTCACCGGGCTCGCCACGCTGCTGATCGGCGGCTTCTCGGCCATCTTCCAGAACGACCTGAAGGGCGTGCTGGCCTATTCGACCATCTCGCACCTGGGGCTGATCACCACGCTGCTGGGCCTGAACAGCCCGCTGGCCGCGGTGGCGGCGGTGTTTCACATCCTCAACCACG
Organism: Ramlibacter sp. 2FC; assembly: GCA_943372585.1. GTDB lineage: Bacteria > Pseudomonadota > Gammaproteobacteria > Burkholderiales > Burkholderiaceae_C > RAM1. The sequence goes on from CALRZF020000002.1 coordinate 6,489, forward strand.
CCACCTTCAAGGCGTCGCTGTTCATGGCGGTGGGCATCGTCGACCATGAGACCGGCACGCGCGACATCCAGCGCCTGTCCGGCCTGTGGCGCTACATGCCCATCACCGCCACGCTGACCATGGTGGCGGGCGCGGCCATGGCGGGCGTGCCGCTGCTCAACGGCTTCATCTCCAAGGAGATGTTCTTCTCCGAGGCGGTGTTCGTCACCGCCGCGCCGTGGTTTGAGTACCTGCTGCCGGTGGTGGCTGTGGTGGCCGGCGCGTTCAGCGTGGCGTATTCGCTGCGCTTCACGGTGGACGTGTTCTTCGGCCCCGACACCTGCGCCGCACTGCCGCGCAAGCCGCACGAGCCGCCGCACTGGATGCGCGTGCCCATTGAGCTGCTGGTGCTGGTCTGCCTGCTGGTGGGCACGCTGCCGCAATGGTCGGTGGGTCAGGTGCTGGGCGTGGCGGCCACGCCGGTGGTGGGGGGCACGTTGCCGGCCTTTGACCTGGCCGTTTGGCATGGCTTCAACGTACCGCTGCAGATGAGCCTGGTGGCCATGGGGCTGGGCGTGGCGATCTATGCCGTGCTGCGCCGGCCCATGGCGGCCGGCAAATTTGTGCGCCCGCCGCTGCTGGGCCGCTTCAGCGGCAACACCGCCTTTCGCCGTGTGCTGGCCCAGCTGACGGCGGCCAGCCGCACGCTGCTGCGCGTGCTCGGGACGCGGCGGCTGCAGCCCCAGGTATTGATGCTGGTCCTGGTGACGCTGGCGGCGGCGCTGACGCCGCTGTGGTTCACGCTGCGCGCGCCGGTGGCATGGACGGGTGATCGGCCCACGCTCACGTTTTCGCCCATGTTCGCGCTGCTGTGGACCGTGGGTATTGGCGCTGCTATCGGTGCCGCCTGGCAGGCCAAGTACCACCGCCTGACCGCGCTCGCGTTGATGAGCGTTGCAGGCCTGACGACCGTCATCACGTTTGCCTGGTTCTCGGCGCCCGACCTGGCACTGACGCAGCTGTCGGTCGAGGCGGTGACCACCGTACTTTTCGTGCTGGGCCTGCGCTGGCTGCCCAAGCGCATCGAACGGCAGGACCGCCAGCGCACGCCGCGGGCCCTTTTGACAGCGCGTGCCCGGCGCTCGCGCGACCTGCTGGTGGCTCTGGCGGCCGGCACCGGCATGGCGGTGTTGTCCTATGCCGTGATGACCCGCGATTTCACCCAGAGCATCTCGCCGTTTTTCCTGGAACGCGCGGTGCCTGAAGGCGGCGGTACCAACGTCGTCAACGTGATGCTGGTCGATTTCCGCGGCTTTGACACGCTGGGCGAGATCACCGTACTCGGTGTGGTGGCGCTCACGGTTTATGCACTGCTGCGCCGCTTCCGGCCGGCCCGTGAAAGCATGGGTGTACCGCCCCAGCAGCAGGCGCAGGAAGGCGGCCCCCCCGAAATTGACGCCGACCTCGTCTCCGCCCAGGCCGGCACCGACATCGCTCGGGGCTACCTGCTGGTGCCTGCGGTTCTGGTGCGCCTGCTGTTGCCGGTGGCAGCGGTGATTGCGGTGTACCTGTTCATGCGCGGGCACAACCTGCCTGGTGGCGGCTTTGTGGCTGGCCTGGTGCTGTCCACTGCGTTCATCGTGCAATACATTGTCTCGGGCACCCAGTGGGTCGAGGCCCACATGAACCTGGCGCCTCCGCGCTGGATCGCGACCGGTCTGCTCACGGCCGCGGGTACGGGCGCTGGCGCGTTTTTCTTCGGCTACCCCTTCCTCACCACGCATGTGGCGCATCTCACAGTGCCGTGGATCGGTGAGGTGCATGTGGCCAGCGCGCTGTTCTATGACATTGGTGTGTTCACGCTGGTGGTCGGCGCTACGCTGCTGATCCTGACGGCGCTGGGCCACCAGGCGGTGCGGGGCCGGCGCCAGCCGGTGCGCGGGCCCGCCGCGCCAGAGGGAGCCGCCTGATGGAAATCGTGCTGGCCCTGGCCATTGGTGCCCTGACCACCTGCGGCGTCTGGCTGATGCTGCGCCCCCGGACCTACCAGGTCATCATGGGCCTGTCGTTGCTGAGCTATGGCGTCAACCTGTTCATCTTCAGCATGGGCCGCCTGGCCGTGGACCTGGAGCCCGTGCTGGTGCCGGGCCAGCCGGTGACGCTCGCGTTCAACGCCGACCCCATGCCGCAGGCGCTGGTGCTCACCGCCATTGTCATCGGCTTTGCCATGACGGCGCTGTTCCTGGTGCTGCTGCTGGCGCAGCGGGGCTTCTTTGGCAACGACCATGTGGACGGACAGGGGGATGGCGAATGAACCACCTGCTGATCGCGCCCATCCTGCTGCCACTGGTCACCGCCTGCCTGCTGCTGCTGGTGGGCGACCGCAAGCACCGCAGCCAGGCGGCGCTGGGCGGGCTGGCGCTGCTGGCCAACCTGGGTGTGGCGCTGTCGCTGCTGGTGCAAGCCCAGGGCGGCGGCACCAATGCGTATGGTGTGTACTTGCCGTCCAACTGGGAGGCGCCGTTTGGCATCGTGCTGGTGCTGGACCGGCTCTCGGGCTTGATGCTGGTCGTGGCCGCGGTGGTGGCACTGGCCGCGCTGGTGTTTTCGCTGGCGCGCTGGGACAAGGCGGGCGCGCATTTCCATGTGCTGTTCCAGGTGCAGGTGATGGGCATCAACGGTGCCTTCCTGACCGGTGACCTGTTCAACCTGTTCGTGTTTTTCGAAGTCATGCTGGCGGCGTCGTACGGCCTGCTGTTGCATGGCTCGGGTCCGTCGCGGGTGAAGGCGGGGCTGCACTACGTGACGATCAACCTCGTGGCCTCGTCGCTGTTCCTGGTCGGCGCGTCCATGATCTATGGCGTTACCGGCACGCTCAATTTCGCCGACCTGGCCGCCAAAATCCCGCAGATCCCAGCCGGGGACCGCCCGCTGCTGCACGCGGCCTGCGCGGTGCTGGCGGTGGCGTTCCTGGCCAAGGCCGCGATGTGGCCGCTGAACTTCTGGCTGGTGCCTGCCTACGCCGGAGCCAGCGCGCCGGCGGGTGCCGTGTTTGCGCTGCTGACCAAGGTCGGCGTCTATGTGCTGTTGCGGTTGTCCACCCTGTGGTTCTCACCAGATGCCGGGGATTCGGCCGGCTTTGGCAGTGCCTGGCTGCTGTGGGGCGGTATGGCCACGCTGGCATTCGGCGCTTTGGGCATGCTGGTTTCGCAACGGCCGGCCAGGCTGGCGGGGTTTGCGGTCATCGTGTCGTCCGGCACGCTGCTGGCCATGGTGGGGCTCGCGCGGCCCGAGGTCACCGCGGGGGCGCTGTACTACCTGCCGGCATCCACCTTCGCGGTGGCGGCATTCTTTCTGGTCGCCGAGCTGATGGACCGTTCACGCCAGAGCGACGCGCAGTCGCAGCGCGCACCCGAGGACGAAGAAGACAACCTGCCTTTTGCGCTGGCCGACCAGGAGCTGAACGAAGACACCAACCTGGACGACCAGGAGGAAGCGCTCATCGGACGACCCATCCCGGCGGCCACTGCCCAGCTGGGTCTGGCCTTCATTGCCTGCACCTTGCTGGTGGCCGGGTTGCCGCCGCTGTCGGGGTTTGTCGGCAAGGTGCTCATGCTGTCGGCGCTGGTGCAGGACGCGGGCGCGGTGGCCTGGGCCCTGCTGGCGCTGGTGGTGCTGTCGGGGCTGTTCGCGCTGGTGGCGTTGTCTCGCGTGGGCATCCGCTTTTTCTGGGCGCCGGTGGACCGCGCCGCACCGGTGCTGCGGGTGGCCGAGTTCCTGCCTGTGGCGCTGCTGGTGGTGCTTTGCTGCGTCTACACGGTGTACGCCGAGCCGGTCATGCGCTACACCCGTGCCACCGTCGTCGACCTGTACGCCCCCGAGGGTTATGTGGCGGCCGTGCTGGGCGCGCGCCCGCTGCCCACCGCCACCAACGCCGAACGCCTGGGCTTGCCGATTCCCCCGGGCCCCGGCGGGGCCACCCGATGAGGCCCGCCATGCTGCGCAAGCTCTTTCCCGCTCCCATCCTGTCGCTGGCCCTGGCCGCGCTGTGGCTGGTGCTGAACCGCGACTACGGCCTGGGCCAATGGCTGCTGGCGCTGCTGCTGGGCGTGGGTGTGCCGCTGCTCACGCAGCCGCTGCGGCCCACGCCCGTGCGGTTTCGCAAACCCTGGACTGCGTTCAGGCTGTTCTGGCAGGTGGGCGCGGACGTGATCGTCTGGAACTGGCGCGTGGCGCGCGGGACAGTGGCCCGAACGCCGCCGAGCGGCGGCTTTGTCACCGTTCCGCTGGACCTGCGCGACCCCAATGGCCTGGCCGTCCTGGCGGCCATCATGTGTGTGATCCCCGGCACCATCTGGAGCGAACTTGCGCTGGACCGCAGCGAGCTGCTGGTGCACCTGTTTGACATGCCCGACGAGCAGGCGGCGCAGGCCGAAGTCGCGCTGATCAAGACACGCTACGAAAAACCGCTGATGGAGATATTCGAATGAGCAACCTGCTGTTTGCCGCCATCGTGTTCACACTGGCCTGCTACGTGCTGGCCATGGCGCTGGCGCTGGTGCGCATGGTGCGCGGCCCCTCCGCGCAGGACCGTGTGCTGGCCATGGACCTGATCTGGACCGTTGGCATGCTGCTGCTGCTGGTACTGGCCATCCGCTATCGGAACTCCGCCTATTTCGAGGCCGCCCTGCTGATTGCCATTTTCGGTTTCGTCAGCAGCGCGTCGATGGCCAAGTTCCTGCTGCGCGGCGAGGTGATCGAATGAAGGAGCCCGCATGAACGACGCCGTATCGCTGTGGATTGAAATACCGGTGGCGGTTTTGCTGGTACTGAGCGGCCTTTTCACGCTGCTGGCCGCTGTGGGCCTGGTGCGGTTCAGGAATTTCTTCCAGCGCATGCACCCGCCCGCGCTGGCGTTCAGCCTGTCGTCGTGGTGCGTGACGCTGGCCTCAGTCCTGTACTTCTCGGCGCAGGATCACAAGCTGTCGCTGCATGCGTGGCTCATCATCATCTTCCTGTCGCTGACGGTGCCGGTCACGACCATCCTGCTGGCGCGCACCGGGCTTTTTCGCAAGCGCCGCGCGGGCCAGGCTGCGCAGCCTACCAGTCCACCAGGCTCACGCCCACACTGAGTACCGTGCGGCGGCGGTTGTAGTCCAGCAGGCTGTCGCCGTAGCCGTTGAACAGCTGCACGTGCATCCTCAGGTCGTTGATGGGGCCGTTGGCCGCGCCCTTGCCCAGCGTGCGCAGCCATTCCAGCCGCGCAGAGCCATTGCCAGCCGAGCGCAGCGAATGGCGCAGCGTGGCGCCCACGGTGTTGCGCTTGTCCACGTCCCAGTAGCCCTGCAGTTCAGCGCGGCCGATGTAGTCGCTGATGCCGGGGTTGTCGTCGCTGCCGCTGCTTTCGGGCAGGCGCTTCCAGATGCGGGCCTGTATGCGCGCGACGTTGTCCTTTTCGGCGCCCACCATGAGGTAAGCGCGGTTCCAGCTGCGCGACAACGGCAGCGCCTGGCCGTTGGACTGGTGCACGATGCCCGCGCCGCTGTAGCGCACGCGCCAGCCCGCGGGCAGCGCGAAGTCGGTGGGGTAGACGTAGATGGCTTCGGGTTCGTGATCGGTGCTGCGAAACGGCCGCGAGATGCCGCCGTTGAACAGCTGCCAGTACGACTGCTGGGTGTAGCCGAACCACAGTGAGTCTTTCAGCGTTGGGTGCCCGCCGGTCAAAAGGCCTTGCGCGAGCTTGGTGCGCACCGACAGCTGGATGCGCGTTTCGGTCTTGCGGTAGGCGGTGGCGGCCAGCGCATTGTTGGCGGGGTTGCCTGAGGTCGGCAGCGTGTTGACGCTGGTGGCCGAGATCAGCGACACGCTGATGGGCCGGTAGCCGCGAATGCCGAAGGTGCCGCAATCGCTGCCGGTCTCCAGTTCCCAAAAGCGCGACAGGTTGGAGTACTGCGGGTCGTGGCAACCCTTTTCCGAGGTGATGGAAATCACCCGGGTGGCGGGTATCAGCGGGTCCACTGGCGCGCCTGCTGCCGGGTTGTTGGCCGCGGACGCCGCTGTAGTGGCGCCGGGGGCTGGCGATGATGCTGCGGCTTGCTGCGGCTGCTGCTTGGCCCATTGGTCAAAGCAGGCCAGGCGTGCGCCGCTGTCGGCTGTGGCCATGCAGGCCTGCCAGCCGGCTTCGCCGGGGGTGGGGGGTACCGTCTGTGCGTGGGCAGGCATCGTGCCTGCCAGCACCGCTACTGCCAGCCCGGCAGCTTGCGCAGCACGAAGCTGCGTTCTGTGTTGTCTTTTGCGCGTCGCCATAGCCCTGTGAATTCCTTCCCGCATGAAATCGGCACGACGTTACCAGACCACGTGGCGGTAATTTGTAGGCCGTCGTCTGATTCATCCAGCGCCAGCACACCGTCGTCCACGTCGCCGGCCAGCAGCGACTGTACGCTGTCGCGGTTGACGGCGCCGCGCACGCTTTCGGTGCGCTCGGGGTGTTTTTCAAACAGGACGGTGGCGGTGGTGGGGGCGCTGCCGCCCCCCTCAAAGCTCACGCGCCACAGGCCCCACAGGTGAGGGGGCCCCAGGTCGGCTGGCGCGGGGCAGGCGGCGCCCGCAGACGCACAGGCCGCCATCAGAGCAGCCAAAGTGACGCGCGACATGGCACGCGTCATGGCGCGCTGGCGGCGGCAGCCGCGGCTGTGTCGAGGGCTTTCTTGGCGAATTCGGCACGCAGGGCCTTGAGCTTTTCGCGCGGGTCTTCCTTGGCGGTGGTCTTGTCCAGCGCCATCTCGGCAATGAAACGGCTGGGCTGGGCAGCGACCATCTCGCGGCCCTTCTTGCGCCGCTTGGTCCAGCTGACAGCCAGGCTGCGTTGTGCGCGCGTGATGCCCACGTACATCAGGCGGCGCTCTTCCTGCAGGCGCTGCAGGATGCCCTCAGACATGGGGCCGTCAGCGCGGCCGGTGGGGTTATCGTCGTCACCCAACTTGAAGGGCAGCATGCCCTCGGTCACGCCCACCAGCATCACATGCGGCCATTCCAGCCCCTTGGCCGCGTGCAGGGTGGACAGCGTCACCACGTCCTGGTCTTGCTCCCGTTCGCTGATGGTGGACAGCAGGGCAATGGTTTGCGCCACCTCCAGCAGGCTTTTCTTTTCCGACTCCAGGGTCACGCTGGCAGTGTCGTCGATGGTGCCGCCGCAGCGCTGGCTCATCCAGTCGCAGAAATCCAGCACGTTGGTCCAGCGGCTTGCGGCCAGCTTTTCACTGTCCTCGCCGTCGTACAGGTGCTTTTCGTAGTCGATTTCCTTGAGCCAGTCCATCATGAAGGCGCGGGCATCCTCGGCGCCGGTGGTCTGGCGCGCGCGAAACTCCAGGTCGTTCACGTAGCGGCCAAACTCGTGCAGGCTGCCCACCGCCTTGGCCGGCAGCACTGAGCCCAGCGATGACGAAAACAGCGCCTCGAACAGGCTCACCTTGTACTTGCTGGCAAAGGTGCCCAGGTTTTGCAGCGTGGTGTGGCCGATGCCGCGCTTGGGTGTGGTGATGGCGCGCAGGAAGGCCGGGTCGTCGTCGTTGTTGACCCACAGGCGGAACCAGGCGCACAGGTCCTTGATTTCGGCGCGGTCAAAAAAGCTCTGGCCACCCGACACCTTGTAGGGGATGGCGGCCTTGCGAAGGGCCTGCTCAAACACGCGGGCCTGGTGGTTGGCGCGGTACAGCACGGCAAAGCTGCGCCACTCCTGGGCGGAGCCATTGGCCCGGATCGACTGGATACGTGCCACGGTGCGCTCGGCCTCGTGCTCTTCGTTGTCGGCGTCTACCACGCGCACCGGCTCGCCTTCGCCCAGTTCGGAGTACAGCGTCTTGGGAAACAGCTTGGGGTTGGGGCCGATCACGTTGTTGGCCGCGCGCAGGATGGCGCTGGTGCTACGGTAGTTCTGCTCGAGCTTGATGACCTTGAGCTGAGGGAAATCAATGGGCAGCTTTTTCAGGTTGTCCAGTGTGGCGCCGCGCCAGCCGTAAATGCTCTGGTCGTCGTCACCCACGGCGGTAAAGCGCCCGCGCTCGCCCACCAGCAGCTTGAGCACTTCGTACTGCGTGGCGTTGGTGTCCTGGTATTCATCAACCAGCACATGGCCCAGCTGCGCCTGCCATTTTTCGCGCACTTGTGGGTGGTCTTTCAGCAGCTTCAGCGGCAGGCCGATCAGGTCGTCAAAGTCCACGCTCTGGTACGCGGCCAGGCGCTCTTCATAGCGGCCCATGATGCGGGCCGTCACGCGCTCGTTGTCGTCCTTGGCCTGGGCTTCGGCTTGCGCTGCGTTCAGCCCCATGTTCTTCCACAGGCTGATGGTCCACTGCCACTGGCGGGCCGTGGCCGCGTCGGTGCTGCCGCCGGCGTCTTTCAGGATGCTGGTGACGTCGTCGCTGTCCAGGATGCTGAACTGGGGCTTGAGGCCCAGCACCGAGCCGTCTTCACGCATCATGCGCACCCCCAGGGCGTGAAAGGTGCAGATCAGCACTTTCTTGGCGTCGCGCCCGATCAGGCTCTTGGCGCGCTCGCGCATCTCGGCAGCGGCCTTGTTGGTGAAGGTTATGGCCGCAATCTGCTGCGGCGCCAGCCCCGCACTGATCAGGCGGCCGACCTTGTGCGTGATCACGCGCGTTTTGCCCGACCCGGCCCCGGCCAGCACCAGGCAGGGCCCGTGCATGTAGTTCACAGCTTCCTGTTGGGCAAGGTTCAGACCGGCGGACATGGGAAAATCGGGGGAGGGTACTGCGGAGGGGGAGCGGCGAATCATACCGGGCGAGGGGGCTTGCGAAGGCAGTCAGCCTGCTGAAACCCCGCCACCGCGCTTGCTGGGACAATATCGCCCGTGCTCGCCATCCTGCTCATTACCTTTCCGTTCTTCGCGCTTGTGCTGTGCGGCTATGTGGCTGCGCGCCGCGGCATGTTGCCGCTGGAGGCGATTCCGGGGTTGAACGCCTTTGTGCTGTATTTCGCGCTGCCCTGCATGCTGTACCGCTTTGGCGCCAGCACCCCGGTGGCGCAGTTGCTGGACATTGCGGCGGTGGCCGTCTATTTGCCCTGCGCCTTGATCATGGTGGCCGCCACGGTGCGGTTCAGTCTGAACGATCGTGTGCGCTGGAACGATGCGTCCTTCGGCGCGCTGGTGGCGGCTTTCCCCAACACCGGGTTTATGGGCGTGCCGCTGCTCGTGGCGTTGCTGGGTGCGGCCGCGGCGGGCCCGGCCATCCTGACCATCCTGCTGGACCTGGTGATCACCACGTCGCTGTGTATTGCGCTGTCGCGCCTGGACGGCGCTGACGAGCACGGCGCGGCCAAGGCCGCAAAAAGTGCGCTCAAGGGCGTGGCCGCCAACCCGATGCCCTGGGCCATCCTGGCCGGTGCCGCGGCGTCCTGGCTGCAGATCGAGCCTATCAAGCCGGTAATGCAGACCATCGGCCTGCTGGCGGATGCGGCGTCGCCCGTGGCGCTGTTCACCATTGGTGCGGTGCTGGCGCGCTCGCAGATTGTGGCGGCGCGCGAGGCCCATGGACCGATGCCGGTGCGTGACTACCTGCCGGTGGTGGTGGCCAAGCTGGTTGCCCACCCGCTGCTGGTCTGGGGCGCGGGCACGGCCGCCATTGCGCTGGGCTTGCCGTTGGACCGCTTTGCGCTGACGGTCATGGTGCTGGTGGCTGCGCTGCCCAGCGCCAGCAACGTGTCGCTGCTGGCCGAGCGCTTTGGCGCGGACAACGGGCGCATCGCCCGCATCATCCTGCTGACAACGGCGACCGCGTTCCTGACGTTCTCAGCCGCCGTGGCGTTGCTGCACTAGGCCGCGACGGCTTCGGTCTTGCGCTCACCCAGGCCGACGCGGTCCAGCGCCGCAGCCAGCTGGGCCACGGTGCGGTCCACGTTGTGCCACTTTTCCAGGCCAAACAGCCCGACGCGGAAGGTCTTGAAATCCGCGCCCTCGTCGCACTGCAGCGGCACGCCCGCAGCAGTCTGCAGGCCTTCGGCCAGGAATTTCTTGCTCGACTGGATCTCGGGGTCAGTGGTGTAGCTCACCACCACGCCAGGCGCCTTGAAACCTTCAGCCGCCACGCTGGGAATGCCGCGGCCTTCAAACAGGGAGCGCACCTTGCGGCCCAGGTCGATCTGTTCGTTGCGCACCTTGTCAAAGCCGTAGGCGCGCGTTTCCACCATCACTTCGCGCAGACGTGTCAGCGCATCGGTGGGCATGGTGGCGTGATACGCGTGGCCGCCGCCTTCGTACGTCTCCATGATCTGAAGCCACTTTTTCAGGTCGCAGGCAAAGCTGGTGCTGGTGGTGCCGTCAATGGCGGCGCGGGCGCGTTCGCTCAGCATCACCATGGCGCAGCACGGCGAGCTGCTCCAGCCCTTTTGCGGGGCTGATACCAGCACGTCCACACCCGTGGCCTGCATGTTGACCCACATCGCGCCGGACGCAATGCAGTCCAGCACAAACAGGCCGCCTACTTTGTGCACCGCGTCGGCCACGGCGCGCAGGTAGTCATCGGGCAGGATCATGCCGGCGGAGGTTTCCACGTGCGGAGCAAACACTACGGCGGGTTTCTCGGCGCGGATGGCGGCCTGCACTTCGGCTATCGGCGCCGGGGCCCAGGGCGCCTGCGCGCCTGTGCCAGTCTGGCGGGCCTTGAGCACGGTGTGCGATGTGGGGATGGCGCCCATGTCAAAAATCTGCGTCCAGCGGTAGCTGAACCAGCCGTTGCGGATCACCATCACATGCTTGCCGCCGGCAAACTGGCGCGCCACGGACTCCATGCCAAAGGTGCCGCTGCCGGGCACCAGCACGGCAGACTTCGCGTGGTAGACCTCCTTGAGGATGCCCGAGATGTCCTTCATCACGCCCTGGAAACTGCGCGACATGTGGTTGAGGGCGCGGTCGGTATAGACCACGGAAAATTCAAGCAGGCCGTCGGGGTCGACGTGGGGCAAGAGGCCGGGCATGGTTGTCTCCCGTGTAGGGGCTGAAAAGGGCCGGCCAGCTTAGCACGCAGGCGGCAACCCTGCAGGCCGGGCGGATGTCACCAGGTGTCAAGGGCCGGGACCGCTGCGCTTGGGGCGGTCCGGGCGGACGCCAGGCCCCTGGCCAGCCAGCCGCGCGTATCCGCCGGGTCGATCACCGCGTCAATCTCCAGCGTGGCGGCCATGTTCAGTGCCTGCCCGGCTTCATATTGTTTTGCCACCAGCTGCTGGTACAACGCTTCACGTTCAGGTCCTTCGGGCACCGCCTCCAGCTCCTTGCGGTAGCCCAGGCGTACGGCGCCCTCCAGCCCCATGGCGCCGAATTCGCCGGTGGGCCAGGCCACGGTGAAGGTGGGCGAATGAAAGCCACCCGCGCACATGGCCATGGCACCCAGGCCGTAGCCCTTGCGCAGCACCACGCTGAAAAACGGCACGCGCAGGTGGGCGGCCGCAATGAACATGCGGCTCACATGGCGGACCTGGGCCTGTTCTTCGATATCGGGTCCGACCATGAAGCCGGGCGTGTCCACCAGGCTCACCAGCGCTATGCCGTGGGCATTGCACAGCTGCATGAAGCGCGCGGCCTTGTCGGCGGCGTCGGCGTCGATCGCGCCGCCCAGGTGCGCGGGGTTGTTGGCCAGCAAGCCCACGGGGCGGCCTTCAATGCGGGCCAGCGCGGTGTGGATGCCCTTGCCGAAGCCGGTGCGCAGCTCCAGCAGCGAGCCTGCGTCCACGAGGCCAGCCATGGCGGCGCGTGTGTCGTACACACGCAGCCGGTTCTCTGGCACCACGTCGCGCAACCCTTGTGGGTCGGGGGCCGTGAAGTCGGCAACCCGGCCCTGAAAAAAGCCCAGGTAGTGTTTGGCGGCGGCCACGGCCTGCGCTTCGTCGTCCACCAGCACGTCAATCACGCCGTTGCCGTGCTGCACGGCCGACGGCCCGATCTGCTCGGGCCTGAACACGCCCAGCCCACCGCCTTCCACCATGGCGGGGCCACCCATGCCGATGTTGCTGGCGCGCGTGGCAATGATCACGTCGCAGCAACCCAGCAGCGCGGCATTGCCCGCAAAGCACCGGCCCGCGGCAATGCCCACCACGGGCACCTGGCCGTTCAGCCGCGCGAAGCTGGCAAAGGTGGTGACGTGCAGGCCCGCGACGATGGGCATGTCCGTGTCGCCGGGGCGGCCACCGCCGCCTTCGGCAAACAGCACCACCGGCAGCCTGTGCGCCAGCGCCAGGCCCAGCAGGCGGTCGGTCTTCTGGTGGTTGCGCATGCCCTGGGTGCCGGCCAGCACGGTGGCGTCATAGGCCATGACCACCGCGCGGCTTTGTTCGGGGCCGAACAGCGCGCCGTTGATGCTGCCCACGCCCGTGACCATGCCGTCGGCCGGCGTGTTGCGCATCAGGTCGTCCGCGCTGCGGCGCGTGGCCTGCGCAGCCACGGCCAGCGCGCCGTATTCGTTGAACGAGCCTTCGTCGCACAGGTCGGCGATGTTTTCGCGCGCGGTGCGCAGGCCCAGCGCGTGGCGTTTGGCCACGGCATCGGGGCGCGCAGCGTCCAGTGTGTGGGCATGCCGGTCCATCACGCGCTGGAGGTCGGCGCGGATGCCATCTGAGGCTTGCGGCGTCGCCGCCGTAGTCGGAGTCGCAGCCTGCGATGGCGTTGCAGCGTCGGTGGTGGCGAGCACGTCGCCTTCGTTCACGGGCTCGCCCGCTGAATAGAACAACTCACGCACCACACCGCTGGCCGTGGCGTGCACCTCGTGTTCCATCTTCATGGCTTCCAGCACCAGCAGCAGGTCGCCAGCGTTCACGGCGTCACCGGGGCGCACGCGCCATTCCACAATCTGGGCCGTCAGGGGGGAGCGCAGTTCAGGCATGCGGCGATTGTGGCGCGGGTGGCGCCCAGCGCGCCGTCATGGGCGCGACAATGGCGCCCATGTCATTCGTACCTCTCATTGAACTTACCCGCGGCGGCACGCCCGAATCCCTGCACTTCGGCGCCGTGGCCGTGGTGCACGCGCGCGGTGTGCTGCGCGCTGCCGTGGGCGATCCGCACACGTGGGTGTTCACCCGCTCCACGCTAAAGGCCCTGCAGGCACTGCCGTTTGTGCGCGGGGGTGGGCCGGCGCAGTTCGGCTTCAGCACGCAACAGGTGGCCCTGCTGTGCGCCAGCCACAGCGGTGAGCCCATGCACGTGGAACAGGTGCAGGGCATGCTGGACAAGGCGGGCGTGGCCTACCGGCAGCTGCAATGCGGCTGCCACGTGCCGATGTATGTGGAGCTGGGGGTGGGGGCCGCACCGGCCGCAGTCGACGAGCGCCACCACAACTGCAGCGGCAAGCATGCCGGCTTTGTAGCGTATTGCGTGCAGCATGGGCTGCCGCTGGACAGCTACCTGGACGCAGCCCACCCGCTGCAACAGGCCATACGCAGCGACGTGGCGCGGGTGGCGGGGCTGGCGCAGGAAGATTTGCGCATGGGAATCGACGGCTGTTCCGCGCCCAACTACGCCATGCCCCTGGCGGCGCTGGCGCGCAGTTATGCGCGCCTGGCCAGCGGCGGGCACGACGCCGAGTTCGGCGACTGCTTTGGCCCGCTGGCGGACGCCATGACGGCGTACCCCGAGCTGGTCAGCGGCACGCGCCGCAACGACGAAGCCTTCATGCGCGCAGGCCGGGGCGACTGGGTCACCAAGGTCGGCGCCGACGGCGTGCAGGTGGTGGGCAGCAAAAGCCGCCAGGAAGCGCTGGCCATCAAGGTCAGCGACGGCAACATGCCCGCGCTGTACGCCGCAACGGTGGAGGTGCTGGACCAGTTGGGCTGGCTGGACGATGCCCAGCGCGAGGCCCTGGCGCCGTGGCGTGCGACCGAGCTGCGCAGCGTGCGCGGCGCCGTAGTGGGCGGGCGCCGGCCCGTGTTCAGGATGGCCCCTGCCGTGTGAAGGCAGCTCAGGCCAGCAGCGTCACGTTGCCTCCGGCTGCGGTGGTGTTGACGGTCAGCGTCTGCTCCGCGCAAAAGCGCACCAGGTAATTCGGCCCGCCTGCCTTGGGGCCGGTACCGGACAGGCCTTCGCCGCCAAACGGCTGCACACCCACCACTGCGCCGATCATGTTGCGGTTGACGTACACATTGCCCACATGCGCGCGCGCGGCCAGCGCCTGCGCGCGGCTGTCGATGCGGGTCTGTATGCCCAGCGTCAGGCCATAGCCCAGCGCGTTGATCTGGTCAATGACACCCTGGGGATCGCCGGACCAGCGCACGATGTGCAGCACCGGGCCGAAGATCTCCGCCTTCATGTCGGCGATGCGGTTGATCTCAAAGGCTTGCGGCGCGATGAAGTTCAAGGTGCCTTGGGTGGCGGGGGCGGATGTTGCCAGCACCCTGGCCTCGGAATTCAACCGCTGCAAATGGCGGCTGATGCCGTCAAACGCTTCTCTGTCGATCACCGGGCCCACGTCGGTGGACAACTGCGCGGGGTCGCCCGTGACCAGCTCTTGGGCCGCGCCCTGGATCATCTCGATCACGCCGTCGGCAATGCTTTCGTGCACGCACAGCAGGCGCAGCGCCGAGCAGCGCTGGCCGGCCGAGCGAAAGGCGCTTTGCACCACGGCGTCGGCCACCTGCTCGGGCAACGCGGTGCTGTCCACCAGCATCGCATTGATGCCGCCGGTCTCTGCAATCAGCGGCACGATGGCACCGTCCTTGGCCGCCAGCGCGCGCTGGATGATCTTGGCCACCTGCGTCGAGCCGGTAAACACCACGCCGGCCACTTTTGGCGCTGACACCAAAGCCGCGCCTACCGTCTCACCGGGCCCGTGCAGCAGCTGCAGCGCGTCGGCCGGCACGCCCGCGGCGTGCAGCAGCTTCACGGCTTCCAGCGCCACACCGGGCGTTTGCTCAGCCGGCTTGGCCAGCACCGTGTTGCCGGTGGCCAGGGCGGCCGCCACCTGACCCATGAAGATCGCCAGGGGGAAATTCCAGGGGCTGATGCACACCCAGGCGCCGCGCGCGGTCAGGCGCAGCTCGTTGCTTTCCCCCGTCGGCCCCGGCAAGGCCACGGGCGCCATGATGCGCTCGGCCTCATTCGCGTAGTACCGCAGGAAGTCCACCGCCTCGCGCACCTCGGCCACCGTGTCGCCCCAGGTCTTGAAGGCTTCTTTCACCAGCAGCGCACAAAAGCGCGGCATGGCGGACTCCAGTGCGTTGGCTGCCTGGCGCAAGATGGCCGCACGTTGCACCACCGGCGTGTGGGCCCAGGCGGGGAAGGCGGCCACGGCGCGGGCGACGGCATCGGTTGCCTGTGCGGTGGTGGCCTCAGGCACGGCGGGGATGGGCGTCGTGCCGTACGCGGCCAGCAATGGCGCACGCATGGCGTCCACGGTCAGGTCCAGGCCCAGGCTGTTTCTGCGCACAGAGCCGTACAGGTCCGGCGGCAGGGGTTGCGATGAATCGGGCTCCAGCCGCAACGGCGAGATCAGCAGCTCGTCCATGCCCACCGATTCATCGGCCAGCTGGTGCACGAAGGATGAATTTGCGCCGTTCTCCAGCAGGCGGCGCACCAGGTACGCCAGCAGGTCGCGGTGCTGGCCCACGGGGGCATAGATGCGGCAGCTCACCAACGGGTTCTTCAGCACCTCGCGATAGATACCTTCGCCCATGCCGTGCAGGCGTTGCAGTTCAAAGCTGCTTCCGGCACGCGCGGCCATCTGCAGGATGGCGGCGATGGTGCCCGCGTTGTGCGTGGCGAACTGCGGGTAGATCACATCGCTGGCGTCCAGCAGCGCACGCGCGCACGCCAGGTAGCTCACGTCGGTGTGGTGCTTGTGCGTGAACACGGGGTAGTGCGGCAGGCCCAGCTCCTGCGCGCGCTTGATCTCGGCGTCCCAGTACGCGCCCTTGACCAAGCGGCACATCAGGCGCAGGTGGTATTTGCGTGCGAGCTGCGCCACATGGGCAATCAGCTCCAGCGCGCGGGTCTGGTAGGCCTGCAGCGCCAGGCCAAAGCCTGCCCATTGCGGATGGTGCTGCGCCACCTGGGCGGCCAGCGCCTCAAACACATCCAGCGAAAGTTCCAGCCGGTCCACCTCTTCGGCGTCGATGGTGAGGTTGATGTTGGCGTGCGCCGCCTGTTCACACAGCGTCCACACGCGAGGCACCAGTTCGGCGAGCACGCGTTCGCGCTGCGCGTCTTCATACCGCGGGTGCAGGGCGCTGAGCTTGATGGAAATGCCGTCGTTGTGGGCCACGGCCCCGGCCGGATTGGCATGGCCCGCGATGGACTGGATGGCCTTGCGGTAGCTCGCCAGGTAGCGCAGGGCGTCCGCGTCGGTGCGCGCGCCTTCGCCCAGCATGTCATAGCTGAACCTGAGGTTGGCGGTACGGCTGCGCGCGGCGGCTGCTTCGTCCATGGCCTCGCCGATGGTCTGGCCCAGCACGAACTGGCGGCCCAGCAGCTGTACCGCGCGCAGCGTGGCGGCCACCACGGTGCGCGCGCCCAGCTTGGCCATCAGGCCGGGCTCATGGCCTGCGTCCGGCAGAAACTTCTTGGACATGGCGATGGCGGTGGACGAAAGCCTTGCCAGGGTGGAGTCGGCTGCGCCGTCGAAATCCGCACGGCCCAGCTGGTCCGCCGTCAGCGCGATCGCTGTTTCCGCATCGGGCACACGCAGCAGCGCTTCGGCCAGCCGCATCAGCGCCAGGCCTTCTGCGCTGGAGATGGGGTATTCCTTCAGCAGGCTTTCCATGGCCCAGAACGGGGGCGGGTGCTTGCGCACGGCCTGCACCCAGGGCCGCGCCGCGTGAGCCGCCGCGGCCCAGTCCAGCGCGCCGTCCAGCGATTGCAGGCGGTCCGAGACCACAGCGGCTTCGGGCAGGTAGGGAAAAGGCAGGCGTTGCGGCATGTTCATGGCATGAGAAAGGTTTGAAGGAATGACGCCATCGTGGCTTGTTTGATGGTGAATTTCACGCTAAATTTCGCCTAGAAACTGAATAAATCACTAGAAATGACCGAATCACTGGCCGATATAGACCGCATTGATTTAAAAATCCTGAATGTCCTGCAGCAGGATGGGCGCATCTCCAACCTCAAACTGGCTGAGGCGGTCACGCTGTCGCCTACCGCCGTGCTGGCGCGGGTGCAGCGCCTGGCGCGCGATGGGTACATCCTGGGCTACGAGGCGCGGCTGAACCCGTTGAAACTGGGAGCGGGGATGATGGTGTTTGTGGAGGTGCTGCTGGACCGCACCACGCCCAATGTGTTCGACGCATTCAAGGCCGCCGTACAGGTGAATCACGAAATCATGGAATGCCACATGGTGGCCGGCGGCTTTGACTACCTGCTGAAGACCCGCATGGCCGACATGGCGGCGTACCGGCACTTTGCGGGCACGGTGCTGTGGCAACTGCCGGGCGTGCGCGAGACGCGTACCTACGCGGTGATGGAAGAGGTGAAAAATTCCACACAACTCAAGCTGTTGTAGCGCGCCGGGCGCAGCACAATGCCGCATTCAACGACAGGAGGCTCTCACATGACACGCATTTCAACGGCCCTGGCGGGTGCCCTGCTGGCCACGGCCTGCGGCCTGGCCGCGGCGCAAAACATCAAGCCCGGCCTGTGGGAAATCAGCAGCAAGATGGGCGGCAACCCCGAGATGGACCAAGCCATGGCACAGATGCAACAGCAAATGGCCGCCATGCCGCCCGAGCAGCGCAAGATGATGCAGGACATGATGGCCAAACAAGGCGTCAACATGGCCACAGGGCCGGGCGGCACCATGCTGACCAAAATGTGCCTGACCAAGGAAATGGTCGAGCGCAACCAGCTGCCGGTGCATGAAAAGGGCAACTGCACCCACACGGTCAGCAACCAGACTGCTGCCGGCATGAACATGAAATTTGTGTGCACCGACCCGGTGGCCAGCGGTGAGGGCCGCGTCAACTTCAAGGGCGACAGCGCCTATGACATGAAGATGACCATGAACACCACGCACCAGGGCAAGCCCATGACCACCACGATGGACGCCAACGGCAAATGGCTTGGCGCGGACTGCGGCGCGATCAAGCCGCTGGCAATGCCCAAAAAATAGGCAGGCTCAGGAAGGTTCAGGCGGGGCGGGCGCGTCCGCCAAAAATTGCTGTCCCCACGCGCACCATCGTGCTGCCCGCCTGCACGGCGGCTTCCAGGTCGGCCGTCATGCCCATGGACAGTGTGTCCAGCGGCAGGCCGGCTGCGCACAGTGAGTCAAACAGGGCGCGGGCGCGCTGGTGTACCGCCAATTGCGCCGCGGTGTCGGGGGCGGGCTCAGGAATGGTCATGATGCCGCGCAGCGCCAGGCGGGGCAGGGCGGCCACCTCGCGCGCCAGGGCCAGTGCCTCGTCTGGTGCCACGCCCGCCTTGGTACCACCGCCATCAATGTTGACCTGGATGCACACCTGCAATGGCGCCAGGCCCTCGGGCCGCTGCTCGCTCAGGCGCTGCGCGATCTTCAGCCGGTCCACGGTGTGGGCCCAGTCAAAATGCGCAGCCACCAGCCGGGTCTTGTTGCTCTGGATCGGGCCGATGCAGTGCCATTGCAGGGGCAGGCCCCGCAGCAGCGCAATTTTTTCAACCGCTTCCTGGATGTAGTTCTCGCCAAACGCGGTTTGCCCCGCGGCGTGTGCGTCGCGCACGGCTTCGGGGCCGAATGTCTTGGATACCGCCAGCAGCGCCACACTGTCCGGGCCCCGGCCAGCGGCTGCGCAGGCTGTGGCAATGCGGGTACGAACACTCTGGAGGTTGTCGCCAATCGTGGTCATAATCGTCCGAGCGTATCAAATCAGACTATCGAGGGATCTGTGGACATTACCCAGTTGCTGGCATTCAGCGTCAAAAACAAAGCATCCGACCTTCACCTCTCCGCAGGCCTGCCGCCGATGATCCGTGTGCACGGCGACGTGCGCCGCATCAACGTGGACTCGCTGGACCACAAGCAGGTGCACAGCATGGTGTATGACATCATGAACGACACCCAGCGCAAGATCTATGAAGAGTTCCTGGAGGTCGACTTCTCGTTCGAGATCGATGGCCTGGCACGCTTTCGGGTCAACGCCTTCAACCAGAACCGCGGCGCGGGCGCCGTGTTCCGGACGATCCCGTCCAAGATCCTGACGCTGGAGCAACTGAACGCGCCCAAGATTTTTGGCGACCTGGCGCTCAAGCCTCGCGGCATGGTGCTGGTGACGGGCCCCACGGGCTCGGGCAAGTCCACCACGCTGGCGGCCATGGTCAACTTCCTGAACGAAACCGAATACGGCCACATCCTCACGGTCGAGGACCCGATCGAATTCGTGCACGAATCCAAGAAATGCCTGATCAACCAGCGCGAGGTCGGCCCCATGACGCTGAGCTTCGCCGCCGCGCTGAAATCCGCCCTGCGCGAAGACCCGGACGCGATCCTGGTGGGCGAAATGCGCGACCTGGAAACCATCCGCCTGGCCATGACCGCGGCTGAAACGGGCCACCTGGTGTTCGGCACGTTGCACACGTCCAGCGCAGCCAAGACCATCGACCGGATCATCGACGTGTTCCCGGCCGAAGAAAAGGAAATGATCCGCGCCATGCTGTCTGAATCGCTGCAGGCCGTGATCTCGCAAACGCTGTGCAAGACCAAGGACGGCCAGGGCCGTGTGGCCGCTCACGAGATCATGCTGGGCACCAGCGCCATCCGCAACCTGATCCGCGAGGCCAAGGTCGCGCAGATGTACTCGGCCATCCAGACCGGCAACAGCTTTGGCATGCAGACGCTCGACCAGAATCTGGCAGACCTCGTCAAGCGCAACATCATCAGCCCCGGTGAAGCCCGCGGCAAAGCCAAAATTCCCGAAAACTTCCCCGGCTAGCAGTAAGGAGGTGCTCTCATGGAGCGCGATCAGGCCAGTAAATTCATCAACGATCTGTTGAAACTGATGGTCAGCCGTAACGGCAGTGACCTGTTCATCACCGGCGACTTCCCGCCTGCTATGAAGGTGGACGGCAAGGTCACCAAGGTCTCGCCGCAACCGCTGACGGGCGCGCACACGCTGTCGCTGGCGCGTTCGATCATGAACGACAAGCAGGCATCGGAATTCGAGCGCACCAAGGAATGCAATTTCGCGATCTCGCCGCCGGGCATCGGGCGCTTTCGTGTCAATGCCTTCGTGCAGCAGGGCAAGGTCGGCATGGTGCTGCGGGTGATTCCCATGGTGCTGCCCACCATCGACGGGCTGGGCGTGCCGCAGGTCCTGAAGGAAGTGGTCATGGCCAAGCGCGGCCTGACCATCCTCGTGGGCGCTACGGGCTCGGGCAAATCCACGACGCTGGCGGCCATGGTCGACTGGCGCAACGAAAACTCCTACGGCCACATCATCACGATTGAAGACCCGGTGGAATTCGTGCACCCGCACAAAAACTGCGTAGTGACGCAGCGCGAGGTGGGCCTGGACACCGACAACTGGGAGGCCGCGCTCAAGAACACGCTGCGCCAGGCGCCGGACGTGATCCTGATGGGCGAAATCCGCGACCGCGAAACCATGGAACACGCGATCGCCTTCGCAGAAACCGGCCACCTGTGCCTGGCCACGCTGCACGCCAACAGCGCCAACCAGGCGCTGGACCGCGTGATCAACTTCTTCCCTGAAGAGCGCCGTGCGCAACTGCTGATGGACCTGTCGCTGAACCTCAAGGCCTTCATCTCGCAGCGCCTGGTGCCCAAGCAGGACGGCAAGGGCCGCCAGGCAGCGGTGGAAATCATGCTGAACAGCCCGCTCATCTCCGACATGATCTTCAAGGGCGAGGTCTCCGAGATCAAGGAGATCATGAAGAAAAGCCGCAACCTGGGCATGCAGACCTTTGACCAGGCGCTGTTCGACGCTTATGATAACAACGTCATTTCCTACGAAGACGCGTTGCGCAACGCCGACTCGGTCAACGACCTGCGCCTGCAGATCAAGCTGAACAGCCAGCGCGCCAAGAACCAGGACCTGGCCTCCGGCACCGAACACCTTGCCATCGTTTAAGTGAATCATGAGCAGTACCAATCCAAAAACCTACGAATCCACTTCGCCGCGCAAGGTCGCTTTCCTGGGCCTGGGCGTCATGGGCCTGCCCATGGCGGGCCATCTGGCGCTGGCCGGGCATCAGGTCACCGTCTATAACCGCAGCGCGGCCAAGGCGGCGGCCTGGGTGGCCGAATTTGGCGGCACATCTGCGGCCACCCCGCGTGAGGCTGCGGCCGGCGCGGACATTGTGTTCTGCTGTGTTGGCAATGACGACGACCTGCGCTCTGTGACGCTGGGGGCCGATGGGGCCTTTGCCGGGATGAAGCCCGGCGCCGTTTTTGTGGACCACACCACGGCATCTGCCGACGTGGCCCGCGAGCTGTACACGGCTGCGAAGAACCTGGGCCTGCAGTTTGTGGACGCGCCGGTGTCCGGCGGGCAGGCGGGCGCACAAAACGGCATGTTGACCGTGATGTGCGGCGGCGACGCTGCGGCGTTTGACGCCGCCAAACCAGCGGCCATGGCGTTTGCGCGCGCTTTCACACTGCTTGGCGCCGCAGGCTCGGGCCAACTGGCCAAAATGGTCAACCAGATCTGCATCGCCGGGCTGGTGCAGGGCCTGTCCGAGGCCATCGCCTTCGGTCAGAAGGCCGGCCTGGACATGGAGCAGGTGCTGGACGTGATCGGCAAGGGCGCAGCCCAGAGCTGGCAGATGGACAACCGTGGCAAAACCATGATCGCCGGCAAATTTGAGTTTGGCTTTGCCGTGGACTGGATGCGCAAGGATCTGGGCCTGGTACTGGACGAGGCCAAGCGCAACGGCGCCCGCCTGCCGGTCACTGCACTGGTGGACCAGTTCTATGCAGACGTCCAGCAGATGGGCGGCCAGCGCTGGGACACCTCCAGCCTGATCAAGCGGCTGAAATAACCGCGGTCTATCGCGCAGCGCTGGCCGGACGTGCCGGCTGCGGCGCCTGCTGGGGCACTAACCGCTGCAGCTCTTGCTCGGTGATGATTTCAAAGATGCGCACGACCTTCTGCACGCCACTGACCGTGCGGGTGATGGCGGTAGCGCGGTCGGCCTCGCGCTGTGTGACGCGGCCCATCAGGTAGGTAGTGCCGCGCTCGGTCACCACTTTGAAGGCGCCGGCGTACAGGTCCTTGGCGTCCACCAGTGACGCGCGCACCTTGCCGGTGACCAGCACGTCATTGGAGCGCTGGGCCAGCGTGGTGTTGCCCAGCACCGCCAGTTCATTGACGACCGAGCGCACGTTCTCCACGCGCGACACGATCTGCTCCACCTGCTGGCGCGCGGCATCGTTGGGCACCTCACCCGTGACCAGCACCTGGCGGTTGTAGCTGGTCACATTGACGTGGGCTCGGTCGCCCAGGGCCTCGCGCAGGCGGCTGGCCGCACGCAGTTCAATGCCTTCGTCCTCCAGTTGGGCGCCGGAAGTACGGCGATCGATGGCAACCAGCGCGCCCACGGCGGCGCTGCCTACGATCAGCGGCGCGCAGGCACTGAGTGCGCCTGCGGTGGCGCAGGCAGCGATGGCGCAAAGCACAAACCGGCGGGAAAGTTGGGTCATGTCGGGTTTTCCTGTTCTCCGAGAAGCTGGGCGTCCACACCGTCGCACAGGCAATGCAGTATGAGGATATGGACTTCCTGGATGCGCGCCGTACGTTCGTGGGGCACGCAGATGTGGACATCGGTTTCGCGCAGGGCCTGGGCCATCTTGCCCCCGCCGCGCCCTGTCAGCGCTACCACGGTCATCTCGCGCTCGTGCGCGGCCGTAATGGCCTGAAGCACACTGGCCGAATTGCCGCTGGTGGACAGCGCCAACAGCACATCGCCGGCCTGGCCCAGCGCCCGCACCTGCTTGGCAAACACAACGCTGTAGTCGTAATCGTTCGCAATGGCGGTCAGGATGGAACTGTCGGTTGTCAACGCGATGGCACCCAATTCAGGGCGCTCGCGCTCAAACCTGCCTACAAATTCGGCGGAAAAGTGCTGCGCGTCGGCAGCGGAGCCGCCATTGCCACAGGCCAGCACCTTGCCGCCGCTGGTCACGCACGCCAGCAACGCCTGGACGGCAGCGGCGATGGGTTTGCTCAGGATCTGCGCGGACTGGTACTTCAGGTCGGCGCTGTCGATGAAATGCTGTTGGATGCGTTGCTCAAGCATGGATGAGGATGATAACCCCCAGGGTTGAGTGACCGCACCGCAATAACCTGTCTCCTGCAGATTAGTACAAAAAGTAACACTTCGGAAGGCGCAGCAGTTAAGCGTGCCGCAGGATTCCCCGCCTTTCCTCAAACGGCTTTTTTGCCGCCGTAGCGGCAAAGCATCATAAATATTAGTACCAAGTATTTAATAAATGCCCACTCGCCGTCCATAAACGCCAGTTTTGCGCACGGTAAACGGCAATAAAACGCTTGCGGCCTTCAATGCGGACATGGCCCCGGCACCCATTCCTTCGCATCAAACCCCGCCGGGTACTGGAACCCCCTGGAAGGTTATGCGCATGTTTCTGATTTGTTACATCTACCTGTGCCCGGCACAGCCGCGGGCCTGACCATGGACAAACTGCTTCTTGGCGTGAGCTTCCTGGGCTTTGCACCGCAAGTGTGCGACCAGTTTGCCACCTGGATGGGAGCCTTCGGCCGGGATGATTGTGGCTGGCGGGTGGTTGAGCCGCAACGTGCAGATGTCTGGTGCGTCAATGCCGATGCCATCGAAGACCGCGGTGCTGCAGGGCTGAACATCCGCCATCGCCAGGCCGACGGCACCTTGCAAGGGATTGACCTGAACCGCGCCCCCGGCCTGCTGGCGGTTTCGTCCGAACGATTCACAGCCGTGTCAGGCGCGGTGCTTTTTGATGCGCACCGGCAAGCCAGTGTGGTGGCTGCGTTTCGTACGCTGGAGTCCCGCCTGGGCATGCTGCGCTGTGACTACGCGCTGGGCTGCTCGCTGGCCTGGCACCAGGAAGAAATGGCGGCCGGCGGCGTGTACCAGTTGCTTTATCACAGCCGCCTGATGGCTGTGGTTGACCTTAACCGGCGTCTGGCCGGTTTCCCCCTGACAGCCGCGGCCGGCGACCTGCTGCGCGCCGAATGGACGCGCCGCCCCATGGGCGCCGGCATCGCACCAGATTCGTTCGTGCGTCGTTCGACGGGAGACCTGCTCTGGACCTATGCGGTGCGCACGACGCTGGACATCCTTCCCGCGCGCTACCGCCGCAAGCCGATCTACTTCTGCCAGATGCCGCGAATGGCCATCGAAAAGCTGGACCCCGCACATATACGGCTCATGGCGGCATTGCGCTCGGGGCCCATGCTGCTGGGCGATCTGGCAAAGCGCGTGGCCGCGCCTGAACAGCAAGTCAGCCGCTGGCTCGCCGCCCTGCACACCGCCGGTGCCGTTGGTGTCAACCCGCCCGCTGCCAGAGAACCCGCGCGCGCTGCCCCCGTGGTGTTGCAGCACCCCGCTGCCCGTGGCCATGCCATGCAGCTGACCGCATGACGGCGCGCCGCCTCTCCTGAATAACCCGACACACCGAAAGCTCCCCATGTATACCAAGTTACTTGCGCATCCCAGCCATTCCGGTTCTGGCGTTTTGTCATCGTTGGGCTTTGCCTTGCTGCGTTTTCCGGTACGCAGCGTCCCGGGCGCACAGGGGGTCACACCAACGCCGGCGAATGGCCGCCACACCGTCAGGGATGCCGCGCTGCAGTTGAGCGAGCAGCCACACGCGCCTGCCGCTGTATGCGATGTCAATCAGGTGCTGCGCCGCATGGTGCGCATTGCACGAACCCTGGTGCCCCCGGGTGTCCGCATTGCCGAGCGCTACGCCGCGCTGGAGCAGCCTGGGGCCGAACTGCCGGAATTTCACCAAGTCGTCTTGCATTTGATCCTGGACGCCGCGCAGGCCGTCAACGGCTGCGGAACGATTGATGTGGCTTCCCGTTGCGTGGACGGCGAAGTCTGCATTTCCATCACCGACACGCGCGCCAGCCGTCCTTCGGGCTGGGGCTTGATGGCGCCGTTGCTGGGCGCGGGCGCTGGCGAAGACACCGAATGCCAAAGCCTGGGCCTGTTGATGGCAGGGGATTTCGCTGAGGAGCATGGCGGCCGCGCCGTCAGCAAGCGGCTGGCCAACGGCGGCAACGTTGTGACCATCGTGTTCCCCTTGGCGTTGCAGGCCCTGGCCTGAATTCCCGGCTTCGGCCAGGGGGATGCTGCCGCCGCCTGCGGGCGGCTGGGCGCTTTCTTTCATGAAACACACCGTGACGCTTCACGTGCTGGGCCGGGTGCGCCTGCACGCCGGCCCGCAAGGCACCGACAGTGTGGCTTTGCCGGCCAAGTCGCTGGCGATGCTGCTGTACATCGCCATGGAACGCAAACCTGTACGCCGGGAAGTGTTGGCCGACATGTTCTGGGGCGACACGGGCGAGGACGGTGCACGCGCCAACCTGCGTCTGGCCCTGTCCAAACTCAGGCAGCGGCTGCCCGGCGTCGTTCAGGCCGACGCGGAAACCATCGGGCTGGACCCGGTGGCCGTCGTGGAGGTGGATGCCCTGTCTCTGTTGCGCACAGCGGAAACGGCCAGCCAGCAAAGCGCTTCCGTGCTGGGCAGTGCCATCGCCCGCTATTGCGGAGCGTTCCTGCGCGACTTCCAGCTGCGTGACTGTGCGGCGTTTGACGACTGGGCTGGCCTGCAGCGCCAGCGCATCGACCGCAGCGCCGTGGTCATCCTGCGCGAGCTTGTCCGGCTTGAGCAGCAGGCGCGCCATCTGCACAACGAACTGCAGTACCTCGAGTTGTGGGCGCAGATTGAGCCGTGGAACGAGGAGCCGCACATGTCGTTGCTGCGGCTGCTGGCGCGTGTGGGTTCCACCGCCGCAGCGTTGGACCGGTACGAAGCCTGCCGGCTTGCCATGGCCGAGCATTTGGGCAGCAAGCCGTCCGCGGCGCTGGCCGCTCTGGCCGACGACATCCGCCGCGGCAACATGTCTGCGGCGCCGCCGCCGCCAGCCTTGCAGGTGCGGGCCAGCACCACAGAGCTGCTACCCCTGCTGGGGCGCGCTGGCGACCTGCGCCGCATCCGCCAGCACCTGGAGCGCGGCGAGCGGCTGGTGACGCTGCTGGGGCCTGCGGGTGTGGGCAAGAGCCGTCTGGCCCGTGCTTTGATGGACGACATTGCTGCGGACTACCCCGACGCCAGCGTGATATGCAGCTTTGACTTCATCGGCAGGGACGCGAGCCCCGAATCGGTACGCGACCATGTGGTGGCGGCACTGGGGTCGGCGCTGGGCCTGGATTTCAGCCAGACCGTCCAGCCCATGGCAATGCTCAGGAAATTCCTGGGGACGCGGCGCGCGGTCCTGTGCCTGGACGGGTTTGAGACCTGCATTGCGGCGGCGCCTGTCGTTGCAGACCTTCTGCAGGCCGCGCCCGGCTGCGTGCTGGTGGTGACATCGCGTGTGCGGCTGGGGATTGCGCACGAATGGTTGTACGAAGTGCACGGCCTGGCAGCGGGGGAAAGCAGCGCGGACCCGGGGGCTGCATTGGCGCTGCTGCGCGCCTGCGCCCGTCGCGTGGGCGTTGCCATCGACGAGGTGCGTGAATATGAGGCGCTCAAGCGTCTGGTGGACCTGCTGGACGGTTCGCCGCTGGCGATCCAGTTCGCGGCGCAATCACTGCGCACTCTCACGGCCAGCCAGCTCGTGCAGCGGCTTGAGCAGGGGACCTGGCTGGACTCCAGCCTGCACGTGCCTGAATACCGTCACCGCACCATGCAGGACGTGATGAATGACATGTGGGAGCAACTGGATGCAGGCCCCCAGGAAGCCTGGGCGCGTTGTGCGTTGTTTCGCGGTACTTTCCCGCGTGACTGGGTGCCCGATTGCGTGGGTGTCAGCGAAGACAGCCTGTCCGTGCTCGTGGAGCGTTGCGTGGTGGCGCGCGAGTCAGGCGGGCGCTACCGCATGCATGAGTTGACACGCCAGTACGGCCTGGCCATGCTGGAGGAAATGGGGCAGGCGCAGGCGCACCGCCGGCAATTCACCCTGGGCGTGCTGGCGAGGCTGCTGGTGCTGGCGCCGCGGCTGGACCGTGAAGAAGCCGCCCTGCTCGACGAGGTCAAGGCCGACATCAGCACCCTGGCGGCCGCCGTTGAGCTGGCGCTGCAATGGGCTGGCGCCGCCCAGGTGGACGCACCGCTGGCGGCGCTGTGTGACATCTACCACCGGCTGGGCTGGCACTTTGCTGCGGCCCGGCTGCTGGAGGCTGCGATTGACCACTATCCCGACGCCCCTGTGGCCTACCGGATTGCCTGGCATTACCGCGCAGGCGCGGTCACGCACAACCAGTACGGGAACATGCACGACAACGCCCACTTTCGCGCCGCTGTCAGACTGGGAGGGGTGGTGCTGCCGAAAGCGGGACCAGCGGCCTGGATGGCCGCGCCGTTTCACGTCCTGAGGGCGCTGCTGAGCCGGCCCCAGGCCCATCCGCAGGACCGCAACGCGCAGCGGTTGCTGGCCCTTACGATCACGCGCCTGCTCATGGGCCGTTTCATGGACGGCGCGCCTGCATCCGAGCTTTGGGCTGGCGTGGCCCGCGCCTGGGTTGCCGCCAGACACTCGGGTGCGGCCGATGCAGGGCTGGCTGTCATGCTCAAGGCGCTGGCGTTCCTGAGCACCTCCGGCCAGGGGCCGCTGGCAGGCTGGCTCGTGCGCCGCGTGCGAAAACGGTTGCGCGATGTGCAACCCGTGGACGAGGCATTCGCGTTGCACCAGCTTGGCAACACGATGATGGTGCGAGGCCGCTGGGACGCAGCCGAGGCCTACATGTTGCGCGCGGCGGCCGCGCTCGCGTCGCTGGGCTACGGCTATGACTCGCTGGAATGCAGGGCGCAGTTGAACGCCATGCACCTGCACCAGGGCGATTTCACCCGCCTGCTGGACGAAGTGCGCATCACCGAAGTGGAAGCCCGGGCGCTGGAGCAGCCGGCCATCCTGCGCTGGTCGCTGATGTTCAAGGTGCAGGCGCTGTTGCGCAGCGGCCTGGGGGGCGCGGGTGCGGCGCAAGGCAGCCTGCACGACATCCACGGCATTGCCGTGCGCCGCACCATGCTGGAAGACATCCGCCTGCGGGGCCTGGAAACGCTGGTGGCCTGTGCGCAGGGTGATTTTCGCCACGTGCTGCTGCTTGCACAGGAGGTCCTGGACCTGGCCCACTACATCACGGCAGGGCGCTTTTACACACTGCTGGCGTTCGCGGTGGTGGTGGATGTGCTGCTGTACACCGCAGACAACCCTGACGCCACAGGGCGCCAGGCGCGTGGCCTCGCTTTGCAGGCAGTGGACAAGTATCTGGCCTTGTCTGCGCCGTTGCCTCTGCTGGCACCCCGGCGCCTGCTGTACCGGGGCTGGGCGCGGCTGCTGCAGGGCCGGCGCGCGCTGGCCCTGCGTGCCTGGGAGCGGGGGCTCGGCGCCTGCGCTGCGTTCCCCTCGCCGTACGACGCTGCACGGCTGCACCTTTTGCTGTCACAGCACACCACCGGCGAACGCTCGGCGATGCATGAGCGCGAAGCTTCGCGGCTGTTCCTGGCGTGTGGCATGGCCGGCCCCACCTATGCGCTCATGCCCGGCGGTTGAATCAGCCGGCGTCAAAGGCGGCGCGCAGCCACTGCACTTCGCCGGCTTGCAGCAGCACTACATCAAAGCGGCAAGGCGGCTCGCTGGCCAGGCGCATCAGGTAATGGCGCGCGGCAAACACAATGCGCCGCTGCTTGAACGGGCTGATGCTGGCGCCCGCGCCGCCGTGTGAGCCGCTGGCGCGCTGGCGAACCTCCACGAACACCAGCGTGCCATCGCGCTCGCGCATGATCAGGTCGATCTCGCCGCCGCCGCGCCCGGGCGTCCGATAATTGCGCGACACCAGCCGCAAGCCCGCGGCCTGCAGGTGCGCCAGTGCGCGGTCTTCGCCCGCGTCGCCGCGCTGCTTGGTGGTTGGCTGTGCTTTGGGGATATCCATTGATCGCTTCTTTTTCTTCCGCCCTGGTGGCCGCGCGCGACGCGGCGGCGCAGCAGCATTATCCGCAGGGCGCGCTGTACGTCGTGGCCACGCCCATCGGCAATCTGGCCGACATCAGCCTGCGCGCGCTGCATGTACTGCAACTGGCCGACATGGTGGCCTGTGAGGACACGCGCCACACGCAGTCACTGCTGCGCGCCTATGGGATCGAGCGCACCGGCGCGCAGCTGCTGGCCGTGCACCAGCACAACGAATCCGAAGCCGCACAGGCGGTGGTACAGCGCCTGCAGCAAGGCCAGCGCATTGCCTATGCCAGTGACGCGGGCACGCCCGCCGTCAGCGACCCCGGCGCGCGGCTGGTGGCCGCCGTGCGTGCAGCCGGCCTGCGCGTGGTGCCGCTGCCCGGCGCAAGCAGCATTACTGCGGCGCTGAGTGCTGCGGGCAGTGTTGCCGCGGACGGTGGCAGCGGCTTTGTGTTTGCGGGGTTCCTGCCCAGCAAGGCGGGTGAGCGCGACGCTGCCGTGCAAGTTCTGGCGGGTGAGTCGCGCGCCGTCGTGCTGCTGGAGGCGCCCCACCGCATGGAGGCGCTGGTGCGTGCGCTGGCGGTTCTGGGCTCGCGGCCTGTGACGGTGGCACGCGAGATCACCAAGCAGTTTGAAGAAATCGCCACGCTGGCCTGTGAGGGCTTGCCCGCGTGGCTGGCGGCCGACGCACAGCGCCTGCGCGGCGAATTTGCCGTGGTGCTGCATGCCGTGGCCGATGCGCCGCAGGCGGACGACGGCTTGCGTGTGCTGCAACTGCTGCTGAAAGAACTGCCCGTGAAGACCGCCGTGAAACTGGCCGCCGACATCACGGGCGGCAGCCGCAACGAGCTGTATGAAGCCGCGCTGCGGCTCAAGAACTCAGACGGCTAAGGGATCCACATCTACTGCCCAGCGGATCAGGCCTTTCTCCTTCGTGGCGTGCAGCACATCATGCCAGTGCGTCAGAAAGTGCTGGAGCGCCGCGCGCGAGCCGCTTTCCACCAGCATCTGCGCACGCTCCACATTGGCCACGCGCTGCACGCTCATGGGCACGGCCGGGTACAGCGTGACGTGCTCGTACGCCGGTACCTCCTGCGCCGCCGCGCTGGCCGCGTTCAGGAAGGCTTGCGCGGCCTCCTGCGTGCGTGCCTCGGCCCGTACCAGCGCCTGGAATGAAAACGGCGGCATGCCGGCTTCTTCGCGCTCCTTGAGCTGCTGCGCCGCAAACGCCGGGTAGTCGTGGCGGCGCAACGCGGCAAACAGGGGATGCGTGGGGTGCCACGTCTGCACCCACATCTCGCTGGCGCCGGCCTGGGCGGCATCGCGCCCGGCGCGGCCCGCGGCCTGCATCAGCAAGCCGAACAAACGCTCGGGCGCGCGAAAGTCGCTGGAGAAAAGCGCCGCGTCGGCGTTCACCGCGGCCACCAGCGTGATGCGGCGAAAGTCATGGCCCTTGGTGATCATCTGCGTGCCCACCAGCACATCCACCGCGCCTGCATGCACCTGGGCCAGCTGCGATTCCAGCGAACCTTTCAGTCGCGTGGTGTCCGCGTCCATGCGGGCAATGCGCACCGGCTCGCCCTGCGCGTTGCGCGTGTCGGCCAGCAGCTCGGCCAGGTGCTCCTCCAGCCGCTCGGTGCCGCGGCCCAGCGGTGCGATGTCCACGTTGCCGCACAACGGGCAGGCGCGCGGCACGCGCTCGGTAAAACCGCAGTGGTGGCAGCGCAGTGTGCGGTCGATCTTGTGGAACACGCGAAACGCACTGCAGTGCGGGCATTCGCTTTTCCAGTCGCAGGCATTGCAGGCCAGCACGGGCGCATAGCCGCGCCGGTTCAGGAACACCAGCGACTGTTCGCCGCGTGCCAGGCGCTGGCGGATGGCCTCCAGCAACTGGACCGAAAACACCGCCTTCTTGGGCTGCAGGTTCATGTCCACCAGCTTGACCGCGGGCAGGCGCCCGTCTCCGATGCGCGAAGGCATGGCCAGGCGCTGGTAGCGGCCCTTTTCGCTGGCCTGCCAGCTTTCCAGCGACGGCGTGGCCGAGCCCAGCAGGACTTTGGCGCCCTCCAGCTTGCCGCGGTACACGGCCAGATCCCGTGCCGAGTAGCGCGCGCCTTCCTGCTGCTTGTAGCTGGGGTCGTGTTCCTCGTCCACCACGATCAGGCCTAGAGCGGGCATGGACGCGAACACCGCCATGCGCGTGCCCAGCACGATGCGTGCCGCGCCGGTGTGCGCGGCCAGCCAGCTTTTCAGCCGCTGCGGGTTCGTCATGCCGCTGTGCAGCGCCACCACCGCATCGGCGCCAAAGCGCGCGATGAAGCGTGATTCGAGCTGGGGCGTCAGGTTGATTTCGGGCACCATGACCAGCGCCTGGGCCTGAGGGTTGGTGTCCAGCAGGGCCTGCACCGCCTGCAGGTACACCTCGGTCTTGCCGCTGCCAGTGGCGCCATAGACCAGAAATGGGCCTGCTTGCGCCGCGATCTGGTCCAGTGCCTGCGCCTGCTCGGTGGACAGTAAAACACTTTCACTGACACCTGTAACAGCGTCAGGTGCCGTGCCATTAACTTCAGGCGGTTTTCGGCGCAACCGGCGAGCCAACTGGACGGCAGTCAAACCCCGCAATTGGGGTGGCAGTGCAGCCAATGCCACCTCCCCCGTGCTGCGCTGGTAATAATTCGCAGAGAAGGTAACCAATTGTCTCCACGCCAGTGAAAGCGGGGTGATGCCCTCCAACGGTCCCAGGATGGGTTTGTCTTCCATTTCCAGCCGAGGTGCCTCGCCCTGAGGTTCACTGTCCCACACCAAGCCCAGCACCTCGCGGCGTCCCAACGGCACACGGACCAGCGTGCCCGGCGCGAGTGGCAACTCACTTCGATAGCTCAACGGCCCACTGATCGAACTGTGGGCAGGCGTTGCAACCAGGACGGCCAGGCGGTGGGACATGAAAGAGGCAAGGCTTAAGGGTTTTTCTTAAGGTCAACTGTCGAAACAAGCCTTAAGTCATTGATTCACAAACGATTTGACGCAGATTCAGTGTTTCTGTGGATAACTTTGTTGATATCGTGCCGCGAGTCGCTGCGGGCCCTTGAAAATCAAGGCTTTGGCTAATTTGCCTCCAAAAAAAGCAAACTCAGAAGCCTATATAAATCAACCACTTACGCGCGCTATTGGATTCATAGCAAGTTGGCCCCTGGCTACAGATTTTTTGCGCGCCGCAACACAACTTTTGTGCATAAGTCAAGCTCGCTGGCAAAGTTTTTGCTGAGTGCCAGACCTAGGGTAGTTCCTGATGACGGGCATATGACAGCCCTGTCATCGACCGTTTATCGAGCGTTTAAAGCCGCATCTGGCGCGAATGGGCATGCACGGCATCTACCAAAGCCGTGACGTTTTCAGGCGGCGTGTGCTGGCTGATGCCGTGGCCCAGGTTGAAGATATGGCCCGCGCCTGCACCCTCGCCCCGGTGGGGCGTGCCAAAGCTGTCCAGCACCTTGCGTGCCTCGGCGGCCACCTGGTCTGGCGGCGCAAACAGCACGTTCGGGTCCAGGTTGCCTTGCAACGCATGGGTATCGCCCACCAGGGCGCGCGCCTGCGCCAGGTTGACCGTCCAGTCCAGGCCCAGCACCTCGCAGTCCAGCGTCTGCATCTGCTTGAGCCACAGACCACCGCCCTTGGTGAACACAATGCGAGGAATCTTCACACCCTCATGCTCGCGCTTGAGCTGCGCCAGCACGCGCGCCGTGTAGGCCAGGCTGAAGGCCTGGAAGGCGCCGTCGGCCAGCACGCCGCCCCAGCTGTCAAAAATCATCACGGCCTGTGCGCCGGCGTCGATCTGCGCGTTCAGGTAGGCGGCCACGGCGTCGGCATTGATGGCCAGCATGTGGTGCATCAGGTCGGGGCGGCTGTACAGCATGGTCTTGACCAGCCGGTAGTCGTCCGAGCCCGCGCCTTCCACCATGTAGCACGCCAGCGTCCAGGGGCTGCCGGAGAAGCCGATCAGCGGCACGCGGCCGTTCAGCGCGCGGCGGATGGAGGTGACCGCGTCGAACACGTATTTGAGCTTGTTGAGGTCCGGCACCTGCAGCGCCTTGACGGCCGCCTCGTCGCGCACGGGCGATGCGAACTTCGGTCCTTCACCCAGCGCAAAGCTCAGGCCCAGGCCCATGGCGTCGGGCACGGTCAGGATGTCGCTGAACAGGATGGCGGCATCCAGCGGGTAGCGCTCCAGCGGCTGCAGCGTGACCTCGGTGGCGTAGTCGGTGTTGGTGGCCAGACCCATGAAGCTGCCGGCCTGTGCGCGCGTGGCGCGGTATTCGGGCAGGTAGCGTCCGGCCTGGCGCATCAGCCAGACGGGCGTGTGGGGAGTGGCAAGGCGCCAGCAGGCGCGAAGGAAGGTGTCGTTTTGAAGGGGTGCGAAGCTCATGGGCCTATTGTGGCAGGCACATCAGCGGGACATCAGTGGGGCATTTACGGGGTAAGCCCGGCAATCTCGGCAAACGCGCCCAGCGCGTCCTTCATGAGTTTGCGCGCCTTCTCGCTGGCGTGTTGCATGCGGCCAAAGTCGTGCGTCATGCGCGGCGCGCCAAAGAATTCGCAGCGCGCACCCACCATGCGCAGCCAGTCGTGCAGCTGGATCGCGTCGTCATGCGCCACGTCCTGCTCGGCCGCCAGCAGCACCGTGACCGGCGGGTTGTCGATGGGGGCGTTGCCATGCATCAGCACGGCGCGCTCGTCCCACAGCTCCCACTGGCCCTGCAAGAAGCTGTGCCAGGCGCGGATGGCATCGGTGCGCGAAAACACCGGCGACGAGGCGCAGCGGATGTAGCTGGCCGTATTGAAGTCGGGCTTGACCAGCGGGCACAGGCCCAGCACCGCGTCCACGCTGCCCGGCTGCATGCGGGCCAGGCGCCACGCAGCCTGCAGCGCGGCGTGGCCGCCGCTGCCGTCGCCGCCCACCAGCAGCCGCGCGGGCTGCACGCCCAGCTTGGGGCGGCCCTCCAGCAGCGTGCGCAGGGCCAGCAGCGCGGATTCACTGCTTTGCAGCAGCGGGCCGCCCGCAGCAGCCGGTAGCTGCACACAGGCCACCGCCACGCCCAGGTCGTGCGCCAGCTGGCGGCACAGGCCGTCGTGCGTGTCCAGGTCGCCGGCCGCCCAGGCGCCGCCCACAAACCAGGCCATCAGCACCGGCGCCTGCGCGCCTGTGGGCCAGTGCATGCGTGCAGGCAGCGGCTTGCCGCCGGGGCGCAGCTTGAAGTCGCCGCTGGTCACGGGCACCAGCACCGACGGCAGGCGGCGCGACAGCGCGGCATACCGCTGCGCCTGCGCGGCCAGATCGGTGGGGTCGCGCGGCGGCGGCAGCTCGCGCTGCTGCTGGTCGATGAAGTCGTGAAGGTCGGGGTCGATTTGCATGGCGGGGCTGTCGTTTTATACGGCGCGGCGCAGCGCCTGGTCGATGTCCCACAGGATGTCGTCGGCGTCTTCAATGCCCACCGACAGGCGCACCATGTCGGGCCGCACGCCGGCACGGGCCAGCTCGGATTCGTCCAGCTGTCGGTGCGTGGTGGACGCGGGGTGGATCACCAGGGTCTTGGCGTCGCCGATGTTGGCCAGGTGGCTCATGAATTCGCAGGCGTCGATGAATCGCTCGCCCGCGCGGGCCGGGTCCGCCGCCTTGATGCCAAAAGTGAGGATGCCCGAGCAGCCCGGTGTGCCGTCGATCATGCGGAACTGTTTGCGCGCCAGCGCATGGTGGGCCGAGCCGGCGAGGCCAGGGTAGTTGACCCAGCTGACCAGCGGATGGTCGCTCAGAAACTGCGCCACGGCCAGCGCGTTGCGGCAATGCGCCTGCATGCGCAGGTGCAGTGTTTCAATGCCCTGCAAAATCAGCCATGCGTTCAGCGGCGACAGGCTGGCGCCGAAGGTGCGGTTGACTTCCATGCGCGCTTTCATGGTGTAGCCAAAGTCGCCAAAGGTCTCGTAAAACTTCACGCCGTGGTAAGCCTTGCTGGGCTCCAGCATGTCGGGAAACTTGGGCGCCGACAGGGGCGAGCCCCAGTCAAACTTGCCGGACTCCACCACCACCCCTGCCATGGTCGTACCGTGCCCGCCCAGGTATTTGGTGGCGCTGTGCACCACGATGTCGGCGCCGAAGGCAAACGGGTTGCACAGGTAGGGGCTGGCCACCGTGTTGTCGATCACCAGCGGCAGGCCGTGCTCGTGCGCGATGGCGGCCACGGGCTCGATGTCAAACACGTTGACCAGCGGGTTGCCCAGTGTTTCGCCGTACACCGCCCGCGTGCTGGGCCGGATCGCGCGGCGGAAGTTGTCAGGGTCTTCAGGGTCCACAAACGTGGTCTCGATCCCCAGGCGCGAAAAGCCGATGCCCAGTTGCCCGACCGTGCCGCCATACAGCGTGGACGCCGCCACGATGTGGTCGCCTGCTTTCAGGATGGCCAGCAGCGCCGTCATCTGCGCTGCCATGCCCGTGGCACAGGCCAGCGCGGCGCGGCCGCCCTCCAGCGACGCCACGCGTTCTTCCAGCACCGCTACCGTCGGGTTGCTGATGCGGCTGTACACATTGCCAAAAGTCTGCAGGTTGAACAGGCTGGCGGCGTGTTCGGCGCTGTCAAACACGAAGCTGGTGGTCTGGTGGATGGGCGTGGCCCGCGCGCCTGTCACCGGGTCGGGGGTGGCACCTGCGTGGATGGCTCTTGTGCCGAAGCCGTAGTCTCTGTCTTTTGTCATGGTTGGTTTCTCTCGCTGGCTTCGCGTCAGGCGGTGCCCGGCGGGGGGAGTCCAGCAGTCGCATGCCAACAGTGGCTTTGCCGCGCGGTGCAACGAGAGCTGCAAGGAAAAACAGCTGCCTGCATCTTCAGTAAGGCAACTGCTGCGGACGCCGCGAAGAAATCACCCCGGTGTTCACCCCAAACCACCCCAGACCGCCAAACAGACGCGCATGTTCGATCTTCACGCAGCGGTCCATCACCACTTCCAGCCCGGCGTCGCGGGCCTTCTGTGCAGCGGCTTCATGAACCACACCCAACTGCAGCCACAGGCACTTCGCGCCAATGGCAATCGCCTCATCGGCAATGGGTGGAATGTCGGCGCTCTTGCGAAAGCAGTCCACCATGTCGATGGTGTGGTGCTCTGCGGCTGCCGTCACGCTGGGGTAGCAACGCTCACCCAGGATCTCGGTGGTGGACGGGTTGACCGGCACGATGCGGTAGCCATGCGATTGCATGTACTTGGCCGCAAAAAAACTGGGCCTGTGCCACTGCGGCGACAGGCCCACGACCGCAATGGTCTTGCAGGTACCGAGGATGTGGCGCAGTTCGCTGACAGTGCTCATGCGCACAGTGTACGCACACCTTCAGGTGACTTTCAGCGGGGGCCGGGCGTGTGCCCGGCCAGCAGCTTGTCGGTGTCTTCGGCCCGGTCGGGCTGGCCTTCACTGTCGTGGTGCATCACCACGCGCTGGGCCTGCTGCAGCTCGCCCAGCTCGGACGGGCCGAAGCTGGAGAACTCCGACATCTCGTCCAGTGTGGCCGGCAGGGTATCGCCCGTGGGCTCATGGCGTACTTCGCGCCGGCGCAGCGGCGCCAGCGTCAGCATGACCACCCCGATCACGGCCACCGCCACCGCATACAGCGTCACTTGCTGCCACAACGGCAACTCGTCCGGCAGGCCGAAGAAATGCGTCCATGCATAACGGGCCAGCACCACCCACAGCAGCACAAACACCAGCGGGCGGATGAAACGAAGCCAGGCAAACATCCAGCCCGCGCGCGCGGGCCAGCGCCGGCGCACCACGTCCCAGGGCACACGGGATGCGTCAATCACGGGCATGGCCGCGCGGCGGCGCTCCAGGTGCGCGCGGCTGGCGCTGCGCGACGCCGCGCGGGACGTGTCAGGGGCGAAAGGGGATTCAGGGGGCATGGGTGACTCCACGGTCGGGGCTGCGCCAGATGGCGCGTTGGCCGGTGCGCCGCAGCAGCGCCCGCGGCAGGGCGATGACGGTCGTCACCATGTTGATCATCCAGAAGGCCAGCGGGTACCAGATGGTCCACAGGAAGTAGCGCAGCAGGTCGCGGTCGTAGTAGCGGTCGATCCACAGGCTCACGAACATCTGTGCCATGCAGGTCA
>CALRZF020000003.1:0-34725 GCA_943372585.1 Ramlibacter sp. 2FC
ATGAGATCGTTCACACTTGGGGAGTCGCGCCTGCGGTGGGTCTATGCCAACTATATGAGCCCGGAGCACGTCAACGATCGCAACGAAGCTGCGGCGATCAGCGAAACCACAGCCAGCTATCGGATTGGCCGGCACGGCACGCAAGCTCCGCTCCCCAGTCACTTGCTGTTTCAGGACGGGAATGGCACTCGTGGAAATCACTGGTAGCGCACGCGGTCGTACCTCGCTCAGGTCGTCTCGCTGCATCAGTACAGAACTCAGGCTAAAAGCTGCGCGGCAAAGGCCTCAATCGGGGTTGCATAGATTTGCCGGGCTTTCGCAGAGTGACCCCACACGAGCCCTGTAATGCGAGCGTCCTCGGGCTGCCAAGACGTTCCTTGACGCGTGACCTCCTCGTAGCGGGTGTTCCATAGCGGTGAGCCGCTCATGCCGTCCGGCAGCGACAGCGCCCCAATGGTGTCGCCCACTGCTATCGCACGCGCAGGGCTCCAGCCCAAGCAGATGTGAAGCCGCGCATCTGGGTGAGGCGGCTCCTCCCCAAAAACCTCTTCGTTGAGTTCCTCTTCCCGGATGAAAGCAGACAAAGCATGCACGGCTTGCGTGCCGAATCCCTGGCGCGCGTCTGCACCAGGAAAACCGCAGACGTAGAAGAGCTCGCCTTGTACTGCGTCGCGATAAGGAGCCGTGAGCGCGCGCGTGGCACACCTTCCTTGATGGGACACGCGACCATAGGATCCAGCGATGCTCGCCATCGCCGCGTCGACTGGAAAGGGAAGCTCCACGAACGTTCCGTCCACGTTCGTGCCCAGTTCGCTGCCATGGCAGTTGAAGCCCACAGCGCCACTTATTTGCCGACGGGACACATGCTCGCAGGTGACCAGAAACGGAAGGCCTTCTCTCTCATAAAGCCAACCAGTGCCATAGTGCCAGCCGGGTGGCTGCTCCGCACTGCCGCTCGGGATTGTTTGAATGGGGCAGATGTAGGGGTCGACGAAGGTGGCCACGGCATCCATTTGAGCCGGTGACATCGGAGGTACCGTCTTCAAACTTGCTCCTTGCGAACTGTCCTGTTCGACATTCTCCCCTAAGGATCGTCTAAGAAGGAAAGATGGTGGCCAGGGACGGAATCGAACCATCGAGACGCGGATTTTCAATCCCAGCCGGGGCCTGCTGATATCCACAGTAATGGACGCTCCCTTCTCGAGGTTTTGGCGCCCAACTTCAGGTCAATACTTCGAGCAAGTTTGTTGTGAAGTCACTAAATACGGATCCCTACAACCAGCTTTGTCAAAAAGTCAAAACCGCTCCACCCGTTTACGCAGAACCCCGTACTAGGGTTTTCCCGCGCCCACGTCTACAATCGCGTTCCCTTACAAAAGCTGACGGCGCGCCGGTTTCAAGGCGTAAGCTTGTTGGCACAGGAGACCCGACAACATGGCAACGACCCCCCCGGCAAGTTCCCCGGCCAACGCCCAGAACCAGAGCGACAAGCGTGCCGAGCTGCGCCGCGCGGCGCTTGAATACCACGAGTTCCCCACGCCCGGCAAAGTGGCCATTGCGGCCACCAAGCAGCTGATCAACCAGCACGACCTGTCGCTGGCCTACTCGCCCGGCGTGGCCGCGCCCTGCGAAGAGATCGTCAAGGACCCGGCCAACGCCTTCAAGTACACCAGCCGCGGCAACCTGGTGGCCGTGATCACCAACGGCACGGCCGTACTGGGCCTGGGCGACATCGGCCCGCTGGCGTCCAAGCCGGTGATGGAAGGCAAGGGCGTGCTGTTCAAGAAGTTCGCCGGTGTGGATGTCTTTGACATCGAAATCGCCGAGAAAGACCCGGCCAAGCTGGTGGAAGTGATCGCCGCGCTGGAGCCGACCTTTGGCGCCATCAACCTGGAGGACATCAAGGCACCCGACTGCTTCTATGTCGAACGCGAGCTGCGCAAGCGCATGAAGATCCCGGTCTTTCATGACGACCAGCACGGCACCGCCATCACCGTGGCCGCCGCCATGCTCAACGGCCTGAAGGTCGTGGGCAAGGACATTTCCCAGGTGAAGCTGGTCACGTCCGGCGCGGGCGCCGCGGCGCTGGCCTGCCTGAATCTGCTGCTGAAGGTGGGCCTGAAGCGTGAAAACGTCTTTGTGACCGACCTGGCCGGCGTGGTGTACGAAGGCCGCACCGAGCTGATGGACGAAGACAAGATCCAGTACGCGCAGAAGACCTCTTCGCGCACGCTGGCCGACGTCATTGCAGGTGCCGACGTGTTCCTGGGCCTGTCAGCGGGCGGCGTGCTCAAGCCCGCCATGGTCGCCACCATGGCGCCCAAGCCCGTGATCTTTGCGCTGGCCAACCCCAACCCCGAAATTTCGCCCGAAGACGCGCACGCTGTGCGCAACGATGTCGTCATGGCCACGGGCCGCACCGACTACCCCAACCAGGTCAACAACGTCCTGTGCTTTCCGTACATCTTCCGCGGGGCGCTGGACAGTGGCGCCACCACGATCACGGACGAAATGGAAATCGCGGCAGTGCACGCCATTGCCGAGCTGGCCCAGGCCGAGCAGAGCGAAGTGGTGGCCGCGGCCTACGCCGGCCAGAAGCTCGCCTTCGGCCCCGAATACCTGATCCCCAAGCCGTTCGATCCGCGGCTGATGATGAAGATCGCGCCCGCCGTGGCCCAGGCCGCGATGGACAGCGGCGTGGCCGCGCGCCCCATCAAGGACATGGATGCCTACCGCGACCGGCTGCAAAGCTTTGTGTACGCATCGGGCACCACCATGAAGCCGATCTTCATGGCCGCCAAGGCCGCGCTGAAAAAGCGCGTGGCCTACGCTGAGGGCGAGGAAGAACGCGTGCTGCGCGCCGCCCAGATCGTGGTGGACGAGGGCGTGGCCCGCCCCACGCTGATTGGCCGCCCGGCCATCATTGCGCAGCGCATTGAAAAATTCGGCTTGCGC
Source organism: Ramlibacter sp. 2FC (assembly GCA_943372585.1). GTDB lineage: Bacteria > Pseudomonadota > Gammaproteobacteria > Burkholderiales > Burkholderiaceae_C > RAM1. The sequence goes on from CALRZF020000003.1 coordinate 2,956, forward strand.
CTGAAGGAAGAGCTGGACTACGACGTGGTCAACGTCGAGCAGGACCACCGTTACCGCGACTTCTGGCAGACCTACCACCGCATGACCGAGCGCAAGGGCGTTACGGCCCAGATGGCCAAGATCGAGATGCGCCGGCGCCTCACGCTGATCGGCGCGATGCTGCTGCACAAGGGCGATGTGGACGGCATGATCTGCGGCACTTGGGGCACCACGGCCATGCACCTGCACTACATCGATCAGGTGATCGGCAAGCGCGTGGGCGGCAGCCCCAGCACCCCGCAGGACGTGCAGATCTACGCCTGCATGAACGGCCTGATGCTGCCGGGCCGCCAGGTGTTCCTGGTGGACACGCACGTCAACTACGACCCCACGCCCGAAGAGCTGACCGAGATCACCGTCATGGCTGCCGAGGAAATGATGCGTTTTGGCCTGAAGCCGAAGGCGGCGCTGCTCAGCCATTCCAACTTCGGCAGCAGCAACCAGCCCAGCGCCATCAAGATGCGCCGCACGCTGGAACTGCTGCGTGAGCAGGCCCCCTGGCTGGAAGTGGACGGCGAAATGCACGGCGACGTGGCGCTGGACGGTACGGCGCGCGCGGCCATCATGCCGCACAGCACCCTGGCCGGCGATGCCAACCTGCTGGTCCTGCCCAACATCGATGCAGCCAATATTTCTTACAACCTGCTCAAAACGGCGGCGGGCGGCAACATCGCCGTTGGCCCGGTGCTGCTGGGTGCGGCCAAACCGGTGCATGTGTTGACCGCCAGCACCACGGTGCGGCGCATTGTCAACATGACAGCCCTGACCGTAGCTGACGCAAATGCCAGCCGGTAAGGCGTAAATCAAAAGTTAGTACCCACAAATTTCAGGGCAAATAGCCCTGAATCCCCCCAGGCGGCTGCTCAAAATTTGTGCAGCCGCTTGCGTTTTCAGGGAGGATCAGTCACACTAGCGCACTTGAATTTCCGGGTTTACCCGGAGTTCTTGAAGGCGTCCCTAGAACAACAGGTCTTCCAAAACTTTCGCCATGGCGCGCGTCGCTGCTGTCAAGTTTGCACTTACTAGCCTATTGCTGGCGGCGGTATTCACCGTCCCCACAATGGTGCAAGCCAAGGGCCCGGTTGGCAGTCTGGCAGACAGCAGTTTCGCCACGGTCCGCCTGGCAGAACTGCCCCGGCAAGGCCAGGAGACTTATGAACTGATCCGCCAGGGCGGACCGTTCCCGTATGACAAGGATGGCACGGTGTTCGGTAACCGCGAGCGTTTGCTCCCGGCCGAAAAGCGCGGGTATTACCGCGAATACACCGTCAAGACGCCAGGTTCACGCGACCGGGGAGCCCGGCGCATTGTGTGTGGTGGCCCCCAGCGGGTACCGCATGCATGTTTTTATACCGCCGACCATTACGCGAGCTTTCGCAGGATTGTGGAGTAGCAGATGAAGCGGGATTTGTTTTTGACTATGGAAAGAGAAGCGGAGATGGATACACCACTTCGTACCGTTAGGACCAACATCGTGCAGTCGATCCGCGCCTTCCGGGTGCAGGACCTGCACGAGGCCGCGCAGGCGCTCGGCCAGCACTTCCTGTATGCCAACCTGGCCAACGCCCAGAGCAAGCAGGACGTGCTGGACATGATCGCCCAGCAGTTCACGTTCCCGTCGCACTTCGGCAAGAACTTTGACGCGTTGTACGACTGCATGACTGACCCGTTGCACAAATCGGGCCCGCAGCCCGGCTTTGTCGTGGTGCTGGAGCAGATCCCTGCCAATGCCAAGTTCGACAAGGAAGCACGCGAACAGCTGCTGGACATCTTCCGCGACACCGCGGATTACTGGGCGGACCGGAAGATACCCTTCCGATGCTTCTATTCTTTTCTGTAGCCCGTTCTGCACAAAACAGCCAAGCAGAACGGGCGAATGAGGCTCCCAAGGCCGAAGGCCTGCCCACCACCGCCGCACCCACCGGCATCGACCTGACCACCGAGTCCGGCGAGAAAATGCCCACCGACAAGCTGGTGGACGTGTCGCCCCTGGCGCTGCGCATGAGCAGCCCCTTCAACGCAGGGTACTGGCTGGCCGCGGCCTGACCCGCTCCCAGCACTGCAGACGCCCCCACACGGGGGCGTTTTCTTTTGGTGCTGGCCCTTTCAGCGACGGGGCGGTCAGCCTTTGGCGGATTCGAAAGACTTGTGCAGGCGGCCCAGCGCAAGGCGGACCTCGGCCTCGAAGTCATGCCAGCGGCTGGCGCTGGCGCGCTTCATGTCGCCCAGCCGGGCTTCAACGGACTTCACGTCGGCTTCCAGAACAACGGCCTGGGCGTCCAGCTTGCCCTTCACATCTGCGGCGGCTTCACCGGCCTTTTTCTGCACCTCGCCCAGCCTGGCACGCGCCTGTGCGATGTCTTTTTCGGCAGTCGCTATGAACTGGTCGCGCCGCGCCGTGTCCTTGGCGTACTCGAACGCCGGCATCTGCTTGACGGCCTCTTTCGTCGCGCCGGGCATCACCAGCCTGCCGTTACGCTCGTCGACCTGGTTGAAAGGGATGGCAACGTCGTGCCGCCCGATGCCCGCGAAGCCGCCGGCACCGACGATCAGGTAGGACACGTTGTTTTGCGGCGCCACGATCAGGTCCTCGACCTTGCCGACTTTCTGGCCTGCTTCGTTGTAGACCGTTTTGCCCAGAATGCTTTTTCGGGCGCTCCACCCGTAGGCCAGCTGGATGGATTCCGCCGTAGTGACTCCGACAATGCTGGCGCCCGCAATCTGCGCCGAGGCCGGGGCGCCCATGCTGAGGGCGGCGGCAAGGCCGATGGCGGCCAGAGTGAATTTTGCTTTGTACATGATGGCTTTCGTTGAAGAAGTGGGGGACTTGCAAACCTGCCGGTTCAGGACATCGTCATCTCGTCCACGACCTTGTGCACGCCTTTGGCGCCCCAGGCCGCGTTCCTGGCCAGTTCGCGTTCGGACCAGCTGTGCACCGGTCCGCTCAGCGTCACGTTCGAGCCCTTGACGGCCACGCTGATGTCGCCAGCATCGGAGGTGGCACGGCGCTTGAGCGCCGCTTCAATGCCTTGCTTGACGGCCGCAGCCGAAGCCGTCGCCTTGATCGCGATCTGGTCGCTGACACCGGTAACGCCCATCAGGTGGCGAATGGCAGTGGCTGCGACATTGCGCTGGTACTGCCACTCGACTTCGCCGCTCAGGGTGACAAAACCTTTTTCGACCTGGATCTTGATCGCATCCTTTGGCAGGTAGGACGTCCACGACAAGGCCTGCCCGGCGGAGCGTGCAATGTCGGCATCGGTGCGCGCGCTGTAGCCGGGCAGCTTCACATCCATCTCCACGGCCAGGGCCTTGACGCCCGATACACGCTGAGCGGCTTTCTCTGCGTTCCACTTTTCGGCGTAGCTGTCCACATGGCCGGCGAGCGTGACGATGCCGTCCTTGACCTCAACGCCGATCTGGGTCGCATTGACAGAGGGCTCCCATTTGAGCTCTTCGCTCACGTCCATCTTCAGTTGTGAATCGGATTTCATATGTGTCTTTCATTGGGTGGGTGACACTCCAATTTGCGCCGCCCAGGCACAGGGGTCTGTGCGAAATACCTCACAGGCTGGTACATGTGTCCTGCCATTGATCCACATCAACCAGCCGGCACATGGGCGGGCCGGGTGTGCGCCGGCGCACAGAGGTTGCCGGCGCCCGCGTCGCACGATGAGGCATTCCTTTTCATGGAGAGCATCAATGGCGACCGACGAAGGCATTTCCAGTCTGGAGCAGCGCATCAGCAGCGCGGTGGCGGACTGCCAGGCATGGCGCTCCACCGGCATGGTTGAAAAGTACCTGGAGGCCTACGACCTGGTCGAGGCCCTGCAACTGCAGCTCAGGATGCAGCTGCGACCGCCTGCGCCAGCGCGACGTACTCAGGCACCGGTACTTCCTCAGCCCGTCGCTGCAGGTTGAAGGTTCCGGCAAAAGCCCTTTGCTCCAGCCACCTGCCCAGTGAATGGCGCAGCAGCTTGCGCCGCTGGCTGAAGGCCACCTGGACCAGCTCGCTGAGCAGGCGCACATCCACCACCGGCGGCTGCGCCAGCGGCACCATGCGCACCACAGCACTGTCCACGCGCGGCGGCGGCTCGAACGATTCGGGCGGTACGAACAGCACGTTGTCCATGGCGTAGCGCCACTGCAGCATGACGCTCAGGCGGCTGTAATCGCTGGTGGCGGGCGTGGCCACCATGCGGTCGATCACTTCTTTTTGCAGCATGAAGTGCTGGTCCTCGATCACGCCCACGCAATCCAGCAGGTGAAACAGGATGGGTGTGGAGATGTTGTAGGGCAGGTTGCCCACCACACGGATTTTAGGCGCGCCCAGCGACGCCGCCACCTGTGCGAAGTCCACCTTCAGCACGTCGGACTCGATCACGTTGAGCTGTCCGTGGCTGCGCAGGCGCGCTGCCAGGTCGCGGTCCAGCTCAATCACGGTCAGCTTGCCCAGCCGCTCCACCAGCGGTTGCGTGAGCGCGGCCAGACCCGGGCCGATTTCCACCATGGGCTGGCCCGGCTGCGGCGCGATCTCGCGCACGATGGCATCAATGATGCCCGCGTCCGACAGGAAGTGCTGCCCGAAACGTTTGCGGGCGATGTGTTTCATGAGCAGCTTGAATTGAGCGCCGCCGGGCCGCCCCAAGGCGCGAAGGCCCCCCCGGGGGGCAGCGACCCACACGCAGTGGGGGAGCATGGGGGCAACATTATTGCGGTGGGTCGCGGAATTCGACGTACGCGCGGCCACGCACTTCCTGCACCCAGGCCGTGTACGCCTCTTCCAGCTTTTTCTCGCGCACCAAGTTGCGTGCGATTTCGCGTTGCTCGCGCTGGCTCAGCGTGGCCTGGCGGCGCTCCAGCAACTGGATCAGGTGCACACCAAAGCGCGACACCAGCGGCTCGGATATTTCATTGGGCTGCAGGTCATTGAGCACGTCTTCAAACTCGGGCACGAACAGGCCCGGGTTGGCCCAACCCAGGTCGCCGCCGTTACGGGCGCTCGCGTCTTGGGAGTTTTCGCGTGCCAGCTGGGCGAAGTCGGCGGTACCGCCGAGGATGCGCTTTCGAAAATCCGCCAGCCGCTCGCGCGCGGCCGATTCGCTGAGCTGGGCCGTCGGGCGCAGCAGGATATGGCGCGCCCGGCTCTGTGTGACATTGATGCCCGGCATGCCGGCCTGGCGCTTTTCAATGACCTTGAGCACGTGAAATCCAGCGCCCGATCGCACCACGCCGCTGACGCCGCCATCGGGCAGCGCCTGCACTGCATTGACGAACAGCTGCGGGTAGCGGTCCACCGGCCGCAGGCCCATCTGGCCGCCGCTATTGGCAGCGCCGGGTGCGTCAGACATCTCGCGCGCCACGCGGGCAAAGTCCTCGCCCGCTTTCACGCGCGCAAGCGCCCGGTCGGCCTTGGCCTGCAGCGCCGCGACCTGGGCCGCCGTGGCACCCTCGGGCACCGCCACCAGCACCTGGCCCAGGTTGAGCTCCATGCTGGACAAATCGTTGCTGCCCTGCTGTTCCTGGATGAACTGGTCGACCTCCAGGTCGTTGACCTTCACGCGGGGCTCGACCTCGCGGTCGCGCACACGCGTGAGCAGCAGCTGGCTGCGCAGCTCGTCACGGAACTGCGCCAGCGGGATGCCGTCGGCCGCCAGGCGGCGGCGCAGCTCGGGTACTTCGATCTGGTTCTGACGGGCCACGTTCTGCTCGGCCTGGTCTACCGTGACCTCGTCTACCTTGATGCCGGTTTCGCGTGCGAGCTGCAGCTGCGCCTTTTCGCTGATCAGGCGCTCCAGCACCTGGCGGGCCAGCTGGGGGCGCGGCGGCAGCGCACCTCCTTGCTGGGCCAGCTGCTGCTCGATGCGCACCATGCGCGAGCGCACTTCGTTGTTGGTGATGGGCTCGGAATTGACCACGGCCACGATGTAATCCGCCTGGCGCGGGCCCGCCGGCGGCGTAGCGGGGGTGGTGCGGCTGGCGCCGATCTGCGGCGACACGCGCAGGCCCTGCGCCTGGCCGGCCAGCGGGGCCAGGGCGGCCGCCCCCAAAGCCAGGCCAGCCAGGGAAACCAGCGTGCGTACGGGAATGCGGTGTTGCATGGTGTTATCTACTCGTAGTTGCTGAAGCGGCTGGGCACAGTCACCTGCTCGCGCAGGTACTGGTAGCGGGGGATATTGTCCTTCAGCGTCTGCAGGGCGTTGGAGCCCAGCCGGGTGAAGCCGATGAACTCCAGCTGGAACAGGATGCGTTTGTTGGACGACGACGTACTGCTTTGCAGCCGTTCCACCACGACGCGGCCCAGCCAGCAGCCGGCGTCGTATTCAAAACCAATCACTGAATCGACCAGCTTGCGGTCCTGCAGGCTGAAGTTCAGCCGGCCCACGCTGTACCAGCGGCCTTCACCGGCAGACGCGCCCGCGCCGCCAATGGGCCATTGCCAGCCCAGGTCGATCTGCTCGCTCAGGCCGCGCTGCAGCCGGTAGGCGGCGCTGACCACGCGGTAGTTCCCGGGGCTGTAGCGCCCGCCCACGGTGGAGCGGATCGAACGGCGCGTCTTGGGGTTGTATTGCACGGTGGAGTCAAAGCTCCACTTGGGGTCCCAGTTGATGGACGCGCCCAGCATCACGTCGCTCAGGCGTTCGCTCACGGGCGCCGTACCAGGCAGCGTGACCAGCTGGTCCTTGAAGCGAAGGCGCTGGGCAATGCCGAAGCGCGCAGCTTCGGCACCGGTGTCCGGGTCCAGCAGGCGGGTGGTGGCGCCCAAGGTCAGCAGGTTGTTGTCAGAGATGCGGTCATGGCCGCCGAACGCGTTCTCGGTGTAGATGGTGGCGAAGTTGAAGTCATTGGACGCGGAGTCGTAGTTGGGCAGCAGGCTCTGGTCGCGGTAGGGCGTGTACACATAGAACGCGCGCGGCTCCAGCGTCTGGCGAAAGCTGCGCCCGAAGTAGCGGGCGTCACGCTCGAACACCAGGCCGCTGTCCAGGCTGAAAGTGGGCAGCGTGCGGCTGGCGGTGTCGCGGCCGTTGGCCAGCGTGCCGTCAAACTGGTAACCGGTGGTGTGCAGCTGGACCTTGGGCGTGACGAACCAGCCCGGTGCCAGCCAGGGGCGGCTCAGTTGCGCCAGCGCGTAGGTGCGTTTGGCGTTGGGCTGCAGCGTGAGCGTGCGAACCGACTTGAACTCGGTGTAGTCGGTCTCTACCGATGCGTCCACGCCGCCAGGCAGGTCGGTGCGTGAATAGCGGCCGATGATCTGCGGCGCCCGGTCGTAGGGCGGCACGATGGGCGAGCCCACATCCTGCAGCGTCTGCCAGGTCAGCGAGCGCGCCGTCAGCGAGAAATTGCCCTGCCCCCAGTGCAGCTGTGCGTCGTTGGCCAGCAGCCGCTGGGTGAGCGAGCTGCCGCTGCGCGAAAAGTCACGCCAGTAGTTGTCGTCGCTCACGCGGTTGAGGTTCAGGTTCAGCCCCAGCGGGCTGGTCACGCCGTTGTGCAGGATGCCGTCATGCGTGATGGCGTAGCCCCAGCGATCGCGATCGCGCAGGCGGTCGCCGGGCATGTAGTTGGCGCGCAGCTTGCCGTTGTAGTCATTTTCCAGGTAGCGGAACTCGCCGCCCAGGTCAATGCCGCGCTTGGTCATGACCGCCGGGAAGAACGTCGCGTCGCGGTTGGGCGCGATGTTCCAGTAGTACGGCACCGTCAGCTCCACGCCGTTCAGGTTGTCCAGCCCGATGGTGGGCGGCAAGAAGCCCGACTTGCGCTTGTCCGACAGCGGAAAGCTGATGGACGGGATCGGAAGCACCGGCACGCCCATGAAGTTGAGCGACGCGCCCTCGGCCTGGCCGACTTCTTCTTCGTTGTCGATGCGGATGCTGGCGGCCTTCAGCACCCAGTCAGGCATCCAGCTGGGGCCGGGGCGGCGCTGGCAGGTGGTGTAGGTGGCGTTGCGGATGATGGCGCGCTTGTCGTCCAGGAAGTCGATGCGCTCGGCCTCGCCGTAGGCGTCGTTCTTCAGGAAGCGGTAGCGCGGCTCGTTGAAGAAACCTTCAAATGCATCAACCTTGAGTTCCAGCAGCGGGCCTTCAAACGTGTTGCCGGCTCGGTTGATGCGCACATTGCCGCGCGCCTTGGCCAGGTCGTCGGGCTGGTAATACTCGAGCCGGTCGGCGCGGATCACCATGTCGCCGCGGCGCAGCTCGGCGTTGCCGTCGATCACCGTTTCCAGGTCGGTGCGCCCTGACAGGCGGTCGCCCGACACATAGGTGGGCAGGCCTTCGCGCGCGGGAGTGGGGATGTCCTCGCGCAGCATGGGGCTGGGCTTGAGCTGCAGCGCAGGCTCCACGCCTGCAGGGGCGGGCAAAGTCTGCGCGCGCGCCATCAGGGGGTGCAGCAAGACGCAAGCCACCAGCGCCACAGGCGTCAGGGCAAAGCGGGAACGGGGGCGGGTACCAGACGGTCGGCGGGACTGCATTTGTAGAATGGATTATCCATGAGCCCCCCGTCCACACCTGCCCCCTCTTCCCCCACTGTTGTTACCTGGCCTGATCCGTCGCGCGAGCTTGCCTTCCAGCGCTGGCTGGACAGCATCGCCGGGGCGCACCAGCTGCACCCGGCCACGCTGCGCCCGGCATCGGCCGATGCCAGTTTTCGCCGCTATTTACGCATTGATGCCGGCGCGGGAAGCCGAATCATCATGGACGCGCCCCCGGACAAGGAAGACTGCCATCCCTTCGTCAAGGTCGCCCAGCTGATGGCTGACGCCGGCCTGCACGTGCCCCGGGTGCTGGCCTGGGACGAGCCGCAGGGCTTCATGCTGCTGGACGACCTGGGGCACCAGACCATGATCGAAGTGGTGGACGCCGCCAACCCCGGCGCCAACCTGCCCCTGTACCAGCGCGCAACAGATGCGCTGGTGGCTTGGCAGGTCGCGTCCAAACCCGGCGTACTGCCGGCGTACGACGACGCGTTGCTGTCGCGCGAGCTGGCGCTGTTTCCGGACTGGTACCTGGCAAAGCACCGCGGCGTGGTGCTGCAGGGCAAGCAGCGCGAGGTGCTGGACCAGGCGTTCCGCCTGATCGTGACCAACAACCTGGCGCAGCCGCAGGTGTATGTGCACCGCGACTTCATGCCGCGCAATCTGATGATGCCTGGCAACGCCAACGAGCAGCGTCTAGGGGTCCTGGACTTCCAGGACGCGGTGCATGGCCCCGTCACCTATGACATCGCCAGCCTGATGCGCGACGCCTTCCTGAGCTGGGAAGAAGAATTTGTGCTGGACGTGACCATCCGCTACTGGGAAAAGGCCCGCAAGGCAGGCCTGCCCGTGGGCGACGACTTCGGCGAGTTCTTTCGCGGGGTGGAATGGATGGGCCTGCAGCGCCACCTGAAGGTCGCAGGCATCTTTGCCCGCCTGACGCTGCGCGACGGCAAGCCCAAATACCTGGCCGATGCGCCGCGCTTCCTCCAGTACATCCGCGCCACCGCCCACCGTTACCGGCCGCTGGGCCCGTTGCTCAAGCTGGTGGACGAGATCGAAGGCACACAGGCCGCCACCGGCTACGCTTTCGGCCGGATGTGATGCCGCGCTTTCACTGCCCCCTGCCGCTGACTCCGGGCGACAGCATCGAGCTGCCGGCCAATGCGGCGCGCCATGTGCAGGTGCTGCGGCTGCAGCCCGGCGCAGTGGTGACGCTGTTCAACGGCGAAGGCGGCGAATTTGAAGCCACGGTCCAGCAGATGGGCCGCAGCCATGTGCAAGTGCAGGTCGGCGCCCACGACGCCGTCGAGCGCGAAGCCCCGCGCGCCGTGCACCTGCTGGTGGGCATGCCCGCCAACGAGCGCATGGACTGGCTCGTGGAAAAAGCCACCGAGCTGGGCGTGGCCAGCATCCAGCCCATCGTGGCCGAGCGCAGTGTGCTCAAGCTCAAGGGCGAGCGCGCCGAAAAGAAGCGCGCCCACTGGCAGGGCATTGCCATGGCCGCCTGCGAGCAGTGCGGGCGCAACCGCGTGCCGGCCATCCATGAGGCACTGGGCCTGCACGAATGGCTGTCCCTTGGTCAAGCGCAGGGCACGCGCCTGGTTCTGTCGCTGCAGCCCGGCGCCCGGCCCCTGTCGCAAGCCGCCCCCGGCCACGGCCCCATCACGCTGCTGTCCGGCCCCGAAGGCGGCCTGAGCCCGGCCGAAGAACAGGCCGCGATGGCTGCAGGCTTCGCGCCTGTGAATCTCGGCCCTCGTGTATTGCGATCCGAGACGGCGCCGCTGGCCGTGCTGGCCGCACTTACACTGGGTTGATGAACAGAAACCTCGGCCTGCTGGCCCTGTGCCAGGGCCTCTTCCTCACCAACAACGTCACCTTCATCGCCATCAACGGCCTGGTCGGGCTGGCGCTGGCGCCGCTGGGCTGGATGGCCACGCTGCCGGTCATGGGCTATGTGGTGGGCGGTGCGGTGTCCACCGGGGTGGTGGCGCGCACGCAGTCGCGCTATGGGCGCAAGGCCTCGTTCCAGCTGGGGCTGGTGGTGGCCTTCCTGTCCGCACTGCTGTGTGCTTACGCGGCTTTCAGCAAAAACTTCTGGCTGCTGTGCACCGCCACCGTGATCGCCGGCTACTACAACGCCAACGCCGGGCTGTACCGCTTTGCCGCAGCCGAGCTGGCGGGAAAGACCGCGCATGAAAAGGCTGTGTCCCTGGTGATGGCCGGCGGCCTGCTGGGCGCGGTACTGGGGCCCAACCTGGCGGCGCGCACACGCAACCTGTTCGAGGTGCCGTTTGCCGGTGCCTACATCGCGCTGGCCGGCGTGGCGATCCTGGGCATGCTGGCGCTGTCGTTCATCACGTTCCCGCCCCTGCCGCCCAAGAAAGCCGGGCAACAGGGCCGCCCGCTTGGCGAGATCATGCGCCAGCCGGTGTTCATCGTGGCGGCAGCCACAGGTGCCCTGAGCTTCGGCATCATGAACCTGCTGATGGCGGCCACGCCGATTGCCATGCAGATGTGCGGCCTGCCATTTTCTGACGCAGCGCTGGTGCTGGAATGGCACGTGATCGGCATGTTTGCGCCGGGCTTTTTCACCGGCCACCTGATCAAGCGCTTTGGCGCGATGCCCATCATGGGGGTGGGCATTGCGCTGTACCTGGGCTGCATTGCGGTGGCGCTGTCGGGCGTGGACCTGCACCAGTTTTTGATCGCACTGTTCCTGCTGGGCGTGGGCTGGAATTTTGTCTTTACCGGCAGCACCACGCTGTCGCTGTCAGCCTACGCACCCGAGGAAAAAGACCGGGCCCAGGGTGCCCTGAATTTCTTTGTCTTCGCCACGCTCGCCGTCAGCTCGTTTGCGTCGGGCGTGCTGGTCACCACCCGGGGTTGGACGCTGCTGAACTGGGGTTCGCTGCCCGTCGTGCTGCTGACGGCAGCGGGTATGTTGTGGCTTGTGTTTGTCACCAAGCGCAACCGGAATCAGGCCAGCGCCTGAAAGGGCGACAACAGACACTGCGACGTCCCGGCAGGCGTGTTGCCGAAGCGAACTGAAGCTAAGCCGGGAACTGCCCGTTCAACCAGCTTTCCAGCATCGCAAACACAGGCTCACGCTCCAGCTCGTTGAAGAGCTCGTGATAGTGCTCGGTAAAACAATGGGACGTGACCACAGCGGTGGGCGCGGCCGCCGCAAAGGCGCGTGAGCCTGCCGGGTTGACCAGCCGGTCGCCACCCGCGTACATCAGCAGCGTGGGCACCGTCCATTGCGCGGCGCGGGCCACGGTGGCGGGCCCGCCGTCGGCAATGAACTTCGCCAGGCGGCCCGAGATGCGGTCGTGCACGAGCGGGTCGGCGCGGTAGGCGGCGATGGTGGCAGGGTCGTGCGAGATGTAGTCGGCGTTCAGGCCGTTGCCCACGCGCAGGTTGGGCGCGATGTTGGGCACGATGGCCAGCAGCAGCTTTTGCACGGCACTCAAGCCCGGGTCCAGCGCGGGTGAGGACATCACCAGCGCATCCACCGGGCGGCGCTTGAGCGCCACAAAGCGGCCCACCACCAGCCCGCCCATGCTGTGGCCCAGCAGGATCAGCGGCACGCCCTCGGGGAGGCGGATGCGCGTGGCGTCCACCACGTCGGCCAGGTCCACCAGCAGCCGGTCGTCGTTGGGCAGACCGCCGCGCGGGCCGCCCGATTCACCATGGCCGTACTGGTCGTAGCCGCGCACGGCAAAGCCCCAGCTGTTCAGCCGCCTGGCCACATGGTCGTAGCGGCCCGCATGTTCGCCCAGGCCATGCACCAGCACCACACAGCCGCGCAGCGGCACGCCGTCGGGCAGCGGCCACTCCTGCAACGCGATGTTGTCGCCGTCGCTGGCGGTAAAGGTGGACAGGATCGAATCGGTCATGCCAATGCGCTGCCAGCCCTCATGCAGGCAAAGAGGCAATGACTTGCGCCACCGCCGCCGTCAGCTTCTTGGCATACGGCACATGCAGGAATTCATTGGGGCCGTGCGCGTTGCTCTTGGGCCCCAGCACGCCGCAGACCATCATCTGCGCCTTGGGGAAACCTTCGCTCAGCATGTTCATGAGCGGTATGGTGCCGCCCTGGCCGATGTAGCCCACGCCTGAGCCAAAGTGCGCCTGGCTGGCCGCGTTCAGCGCCTGCTCGAACCACGGCGCGGTGCCCGGTGCGTTCCAGCCAGTGGCGCCGCCGTTGCTTTCAAAGGTGACCTTGGCCTGGTAGGGCGCGTTGTCTTCCAGCAGGGCTTTCATTTGCGCTACCGCGCTGGCTGCGTCCACCAGCGGCGGCAGGCGCAGGCTCAGCTTGAACGCGGTGTAGGGGCGCAGCACATTGCCCGCGTCCTTCAGGGCAGGAAAGCCCTCGGCGCCGGTCACGCTCAGCGTGGGCGTCCAGGTGCGGTTGAGCAGCGCCTGCACCGGGTCGGTGGTGGTGGGCAGCGCGAATTGCGTGGAGCCGCCGCAATCGTAGTGCGCCCACGGAAAGCGCTTGTACACCTCGTCGCCCAGGATGGCGGCCGTCGCCTTGGCTTGCGCCAGCCGTTCGGCCGGCACTTCGCAATGGAAGCTCGCGGGCAGCAGGCGGCCGGTGGCGCTGTCTTCCAGACGGTCCAGCACCTGGCGCATGATGCGAAAGCTGCTGGGCACCAGGCCTGATGCATCGCCTGAGTGCACGCCTTCGGTCAGCACCTCCACCTTCAGCGTGCCGCTGGCCATGCCGCGCAGGCTGGTGGTGAGCCACAGCTGGTCGTAGTTGCCGGCCCCGCTGTCCAGGCAGATCACCAGCGCCACCTCGCCCAGGCGCGGGCGCAGCACATCGATGTAGGGCAGCAGGTCGTAGCTGCCGGACTCTTCGCAGGTTTCGATCAGCCCCACGATGCGCGGGTGTGCCACCTTTTGCGCCTTCAGGGCCTGCACGGCGGCGATGCTGGCGTACACCGCGTAGCCGTCGTCGGCGCCGCCGCGTCCAAAGAGCTTGCCGTCTTCGTACTTGGGCGTCCAGGGGCCCAGGTCGTTGCGCCAGCCGGTGAATTCGGGCTGCTTGTCCATGTGGCCGTACATCAGCACGGTCTGGGCACTCTCTGCCCTGGTGGCCGGGATGTCAAAGAACAGCACCGGCGTACGTCCGGGCAGGCGGATGATTTCCAGCTTCAGGCCTTCGACCTTCTGCGCCTCGACCCACTGCGCGGCGTTACGCAGCACGGTCTCGATGTAGCCGTTGGCGGCCCAGTCCTTGTCAAAGCCGGGTGACTTGGCCGGGATCTGGATGTAGTCGGTCAGCTGTTTGACGATGTCACTGTCCCACTGGCTTGTGGCGTGGGACAGGGCGGCGGCGGCGTCGAGTGTGCCGCCAGGCATTTCGCGATGGATGGGTGCGTTCATGGGGTTTCCTGAATGTGTCAGCAGGGCAACCCGCAACTCTACGCCGGTGGCGCGCAGCGCGCTAGAGTGCGGAATTACCAAGGAGACAGCCCATGGCAACACCAACCCGTATTCGTTGCGGCATCGGCGGCTGGACGTACGAGCCCTGGCGCGACAACTTCTACCCCCAGGGCCTGGCCCACAGCAAGGAGCTGGGCTACGCCAGCCGCCAGCTCACGGCCATTGAAGTCAACGGAACGTACTACAGCACCTTCAAGCCGCCCACCTTTGCCAAATGGCGCGACGAGACGCCTGACAACTTTGTGTTCAGCCTCAAGGCCAACCGCTTTGCCACGAATCGCAAGGTGTTGGCCGAAGCCGGGCCGTCCATCGAGCGCTTCATTGACAGTGGCGTGAGCGAGCTCGGCGCCAAGCTCGGCCCCATCGTCTGGCAGTTCATGCCCACCAAGGTGTTTGACCCGGATGATTTCGAGGCCTTCCTGAGCCTGCTGCCGGCACAGGCCGATGGCGTGGCGCTGCGCCATGCGCTGGACGTGCGGCATGCGAGCTTCATGACGCCTGAATACCTGGCGCTGGCACGAAAGTACCAATGCGCCACGGTTTTTACCGACAGTGACGATTACCCGAGCTTTGCCGACATGACGGGCCCGTTGGTCTATGCGCGGCTGATGCGCACCGAATCAAGATACAAAACCGGCTACCCGCCCAAGGCCATTGCCCGCTGGGCCGCGGCCGCCGCGATCTGGGCCAAAGGCGGCGAACCCGACGATGTACCGCGTGTAGAGGCTGCGGGCAAGAAGGCCAAGCCCCGTGACGTCTTCATGTTCTTCATCAGCGGCGCCAAGGAAAGGGCGCCGGCAGCGGCAATGGCCCTGATCGCGCAAATGGGATAGGCCGTGTTTATATTGCGGCAACCCCTTTGCTGAAAGACATCCATGGCTACCACCCAGTCCGCCAAACCCGACCTGTCCGCCTTTTCCATCACGCGCAAATGGCCTGCCCGCCATCCCGATCGCATCCAGCTGTATTCGCTGCCCACGCCCAACGGCGTGAAGGCATCCATCCTGCTGGAAGAGACCGGCCTGCCCTACGAGCCGCACCTGGTGCGCTTTGACACCAACGACCAGGTGTCGCCGGAATTCCTGTCGCTCAACCCCAACAACAAGATCCCGGCCATCCTGGACCCCAACGGACCAGGCGGCCAGCCGTTCGCGCTGTTTGAATCCGGCGCCATCCTGGTCTACCTGGCCGACAAGTCGGGCCGCTTCATGCCCAAAGACGTGGCCGGCAAATACGAAACGCTGCAATGGGTCATGTTCCAGATGGGCGGCATCGGCCCCATGTTCGGCCAGCTCGGCTTCTTCCATAAATTCGCCGGCAAGGACTTTGAAGACAAGCGCCCGCGCGACCGCTACGTGGCCGAATCCAGACGCCTGCTGGCCGTGCTGGACCAGCGCCTGGCCGGGCGCGACTGGGTCATGGGGCGCGACTACACCATTGCCGACATCGCCATCTTCCCGTGGGTGCGCAACCTGGTGGGCTTTTATGGCGCGGGCGACCTGGTGGGCTTTGACAGCTTTGCCAACGTGCAGCGCGTGCTGGCGGCGTTCGTGGACCGGCCTGCCGTGGCGCGCGGACTGGAGATCCCCGCGCGGGGCTGAGCCCTGCGGCCGGTAGAAATTACCCCCGCCCCGCGTCAGCCGGAGTAACCTGTCGCCATGGACTTCCTGCTCGACCCCAACATCTGGATCGCTTTCGCGATGCTCACGGCCCTGGAAATCGTCCTGGGCATCGACAACATCATTTTCATTTCCCTCCTGGTCGGGCGGCTGCCACCGGAGCTGCGCGACAAGGCACGCCGCCTGGGGCTGGGGTTTGCCATGGTGTCGCGCCTGCTGCTGCTGTTCTCGCTGAGCTGGGTCATGGGCCTGACCGAAGACCTGTTCACCATCGTGGGCCAGGGCATCAGCGGTCGCGACCTCGTGCTGTTGCTGGGCGGCCTGTTCCTGCTGTGGAAGGCGTCGCACGAGATCTTTGTGGAGGTCGAGGCCACGGGTGAAGGCCAACCCGGTGCCCAGCCCGATGCCGCGGCGCTGAAAGCGGCGGGCAACCGGCTGTTTTGGGGCATCATCGGCCAGATCGCGGTGATCGACATCGTGTTCTCGCTGGACTCAGTGATCACCGCCGTGGGCATGGTGGACGAAATCGGCGTGATGGTGGCAGCGGTCGTCACCTCGGTGGGTGTGATGCTGGTGGCGGCCAAACCCATTGGCGAATTCGTGGATCGCCACCCTTCGGTCAAGGTGCTGGCGCTGGCCTTTCTGATCATGGTGGGCATGGCCCTGACGGCCGAGGCCTTTGACGTGCACGTGCCCAAGGGATACATCTACGCGGCCATGGCGTTCTCGCTGGCGGTGGAGGCGCTCAACATCCGCGCGCGCGCCAAACGCCGCCGCCTTCAAGCCGGCGGCTGAAAGGCAGCTGAGGCCGGCTGTTACAGCAGCCGCGCCAGCGGCGCGCGGGCCAGCAGCGCCGCCATGGCAAACATGGTGGCCGCCACCAGGGCCTCCAGTACGCGCCACGACTGCGGCCGTGCAAACACCGGGGCCAGCAGCCGTGCGCCAAAGCCCAGCGCCGTGAACCACACCGCGCTGGCCACACTGCCACCCAGCACGAAGGCCGGTTGCAGCGCCGGCGGGTACTGCGCGCCGGCCGCGCCCAGCAGCAGCACCGTGTCCAGGTACACATGCGGGTTCAGCAGGGTGATGGCCAATGCCTGCCCCAGCACCGCTCGCACGGGCTGCGCGCCGCCCTGCGTTCCCGCCAGCAGCGCAGGCGGCGCCACCGCCCGCCGCAGGGCGCCCACGCCATAAAGCGCCAGGAACGCCGCGCCGCCCAGCGCCAGCGCGTCCAGCGCGGCCTGGTGGCGCCCCAGCGCCGCGGCCACGCCGCTGACGCCCAGCGCGATCAGCAACGCATCCATCGCGGCGCACAGCGCCACCACGCGCAACACATGCTCGCGGCGCAAGCCCTGGCGCAGCACAAAGGTGTTCTGTGCGCCGATGGCGATGATGAGCGACGCGCTCATGAACAGGCCCTGGGCAAAGGCAGTGAAGGGGTCTGCGGTGGTCATGGCAGACGATTCTGGTCACACGCCGCCTTCCTGTGAACTTAAACTTGCTAATCCTGAAACAGCCTGGCTAATCTGCATGCTTGATCCTTCCCTGGTTGCCGCGGTGGCGGCCGTGGCCCGCGAGGGCAGCTTTGAGCGCGCCGCGCGCACGCTGGCCGTCACGCCGTCGGCCGTTTCGCAGCGCATCAAGCTGCTGGAAGAGCGCCTGGGCGCCGTGCTGATCGTGCGCGGCCAGCCCTGCACGCCCACCGATGTGGGTGCGCGCCTGTGCCGCCACCATGAGCTGTCGGCGCTGCTGGAAGATGACTTGCGCCGCGACCTGCCCGCGCTGGCCCGCGGCGACGCAAACGCCTCAGCCCCCACGCTGCGCCTGGCCGTGAATGCCGACAGCCTGGGCACCTGGTTCATGGACGCCATGGCGGACTTCTGCACGCAGCACCCGGCCCTGCTGGACGTGGTGATCGACGACCAGGACCACACGGCCGACTGGCTGCGCCGCGGCCATGTGCTGGGCGCCGTCACATCGCTGGCCACGGCCGTGCAGGGTTGCCGCAGCCAGCGCCTGGGCGCGTTGCGCTACGCGGCCACGGCCAGCCCAAGCTTCATGCAGCGCTGGTTTGCGCAGGGCGTGTCGGCCGACACGCTGGCCCTGGCGCCCAGTGTGCTGTTCAACCGCAAGGACCGGCTGCAGGAGCGCTGGGTGCGCCGCCTGTCGCGACGCGACCTTTCCATGCCCACGCACCGGCTGCCGTCAGCGCAGGCCTTTGTGGACGCGTCGCTGGCCGGCATCGGCTGGGGCATGAACCCGCTGGCGCTGGTGCAGCCGCACCTGGATGCCGGCCGGCTGGTGGAGCTGATCCCGGGGCGCGTGCTGGATGTGCCGCTGTACTGGCAGTCGGCCCGGCTGCCGGTGCCCGCGCTGGATGCGCTCACCCGCAGCGTGCTGGCGGCGGCGGCCAAGGCGCTGGTGAACTGAGCGTGCGCGCGGCCCGGTCAGGGCCGCAGGTAAGCCCAGCCCTCGGCCTGCTTCTTCATGATCTCGGTCACGCCCGCGGGCACATAGCTGATCGCGGCGTTCATGTCGTCGCGCGTGAGCTTCTGGCCGCGCATGGTGTTCTCGCAGGCCAGGACCTTGACGCCCGCCTTGGCCGCGTCGCCCACACGCGACGCCACGGGCGACTCCATCTTGAGCATGCCGATGCCGGGACCGTAGGCCACGATTTCAATGTCCACGTTGGCCGCGCCCACGTCGTCCTGCAGGTTTTTGGCGTTGTTCAGCGCCAGGTTCCATTTGGCCGGGTCGGCGTCGCTCATCTGGATGACGATGCGGTTGCGCGCGGCCCCGGCAGATTGGGCCTGGGCGGCCGCCAGTACGGCGGCACAGGCCGCGGCGGCGGCGGATTGCAGGACGAGTCGGCGGTGCATGGTGATCTCCATTGTTGTGTGTGGCCGGATTTCATCACATGATCCGCATATGCCACAACACATCGGAATCGTCGGCTGCTCGGCCGAAGGCGCGGCCCTGTGCTACCGCACCCTGTGCAGCGAAGGCGCCGCGCTGCTGGGCGCCCATGCCCACCCGGAAATCTCCATGCACACGCCGTCGCTGCACCTGTACGTGCAGTGCCTGGAGCGCGGCGACCTGGACGGCGTGGGCGAGCTCATGCTGGACTCCGCGCGTCGGTTGCAGCGCGCGGGCGCGGACTTCCTGATCTGCCCGGACAACACCATCCACCAGGCGTTTGACTACGTGGCGCCGCGTTCGCCACTGCCCTGGCTGCACATCGCGCGCGAGGTTGCCGCACAGGCCAGGGCGCGCGGCTTTCGCCGCCTGGCGCTGACCGGCACGCGCTGGCTGGTGGACAGCAATGTGTACTCCGATGCACTGGCCGCGCAGGGGCTGGAGTGCGTGAAGCCCACGACGGCCGAGCGCGCAAAAATCGGCCGCATCATCATGGACGAGCTGGTGTGCGGCGTGTTCAAGCCGCAAAGCACGGCGTATTTCCAGCAGGTGATCGCACGCATGAAGGCTGACGACGGCTGCGACGCCGTGGTCCTGGGCTGCACCGAGATCCCGTTGATCCTCAGCGACGCCAATTCACCGCTGCCCACGCTGGACTCCACGCGGCTGCTCGCGCGCGCAGCGCTGCTCAGGGCAACAGCCGGTCCGTCTCGGTCTTGATGACACCGTGGCATTCACAGCCCGCCTGCTCCAGCAGGTCGCGCCGCAGCACCGTGACGTGTTGGGGATGGCAGTCAATGGCGCCCGCTGCCTGCAGGCGTTGCAATGCGCCTTGCACCTGGTCTGCGGACAAGCCCTGCACAGGCGCCACCGCCGGTTCAAAAATGCCCAGCGTATGACCTTCAGTGCGGTCCAGTGCCACCAGCAGCCAGCGGCTGAGCTGCTGGTCTGCTGCGTGATGGCGCCTGCACAGCGCCGTCTGTGACATCTGCGTTGTCAGCGCGTGCGTGTAGCGCAGCACCAGGTGCAGCACCTCGCGGCCGCGCGACAGCTCTGCATGGAGTTCGCGCGCGTTCAATCGCCAGGCCACGCCGGCGTTGCGCACCACTGCGCGGCAGGGCGGGGCGCTGTCCAGCATCACGCCGGCCAGGCCCACCAATCCGTCGCGCCCGATCAAGGCCACCTCGGTTGAAATGCTGCCGGCCAGCACGTGCTGCAGCGACACCAGCGCGGTTTCGGGAAAGTACACGTCGTCTGGCGCCGCGCCGGGCTCGTGCAGCACCTGGCCGCGTGCCAGCTCGGCGCGCACCAGATGCGGCGCCCAACGCGCGAGGTCGCCGGCAGCCATGGAGGCCAGCAGATGGTTGCGCGGCTGGAGGGAAGACATGCTCGACCCAGTGTAGGTGTAAAACAGGCGCGCTCTGTACGGTACCGAACATAGTGATCCCTTTTCACCCGGCAGCCGGTTCGCAACGTACACTGAATCGGTCATGGGCGCTGGTTTCAGCGCTGCGAACGTCACCGCACCAAGGGCCCCGTTTGGATTTGTCGGACAACGGCCTTGTGGCCGGCCTGGGCGAGGCCGACCGTGCCCTTTTGCAAAAGCGCTGCTCGCTGGTGGAACTGCGCCCAAGCCAGGTGCTGTCACGACCGGGCGCGCCGGGCAGCCATGTCTATTTTCTGGCGGAGGCTACCGTGGCCTGTGTGGTGCAGGACGGCGCCGGTGCCAGCCTGGCGCTCGGGCTTGCGGGCCGCGACGGTGCCGCCGGCCTGCAACTGGCCCTGGGTCTGGGCGCCGGCAATTTCACCTGGCTGGTGCAAAGCGGCGGCAGCGCCTGGCAGGCCGACAGTGACACATTGCGCCGCCTGGCCCAACGCCGCACCGCGCTGCTGCTGGCATTTTCGCGCTACCTCTGGGCCGCCAGTGAACAGGTCGCCACCTTGGCAGCCCGCGCCCACGGCCAGGACATCAAAGCCCGGCTGGCCGGCTGGATTTTGCTGAGCGCGCAGCAAGGCCATGTTGGTGACCTGCGGCTCACCCATGAACATCTGGCCGCGATGCTGGGGGTGCGCCGCGCGAGCGTGACGCTGGCGGCGGCTGAGCTGCGCGCCGCGCGCCTGGTGGCCTACCAGCGCGGGCGGCTGCGGGTGCTGGACTGGGCGGGGCTGGAAGCGGCCGCACAGGGCCTGCCGTAAAGCACGGCGACAAGCCCCATTACTTCGCTGGCTTGGGGATGCGCGCGATCACGTCGGCCCACTTCTTCGATTCAACCGCAATGAAGTTGCCAAAGGCCGGGCCGTCCAGGTAGGCGGGCTCGGCGGCCAGGCCCTGAATCTGGCTTTGCACCGCCGGGTTGGCCATGGCCTTTTGCATGGCGGCCGACAGGCGTGCGCGCACGTCGGCGGGTGTTCTGGCCGGCAGGAACAGGCCCATCCAGGCCGGTGCGGCATAACCCTTGACGCCTTCTTCGGCAATGGTGGGCAGCTCGGGCGCGACCTTGCTGCGCGTGGCGTTGGTGATGCCCAGCGACACGAGCTTGCCGGCCTTGATGTGCGGGTAGGCCGACGTGAGATCCACCATGGCCGCGGGCACCAACCCGCCCAGCAGGTCGGTCACGGCCGGGCCGCTGCCGCGGTAGGGCACAGCCACCATCGGCACGCCGGCCATGTGGGCCAGCAACTCGCCCGACAGGTGCTGGGCCGTGTACTGCCCCGCATTGGCATACGACAGGCCGCCACCGGGCGTCTTGCGCGACGCCTTGATGAAAGCCTGCAGGTTGCCGTAGCCGCTGGTGGCCGATGTCACGAACACCAGCGGGATGTCGGCCAGCTTGCCCATCGGCAGCAGGTCCTGCTGCGGCTTGAGCGGCGGTGCGTCGGGCAGGTGGGGGTTGACGGCGATGGCGCCGGTCGCGCCCAGGCCGATCGTGTAGCCATCTGCCGGGGCCTTGGCCACCATCATCAGGCCCAAAGCGCCACCGGCGCCGGGCTTGTTGTCCACCACCACAGGCTGGCCCAGCACCTGGGCCAGTTCACGCCCCACGATGCGGGCGATGCCATCGGCCGACGCGCCGGGCGCAAACGGCACGATCAGGGTCAGCGGTTTGTTCGGAAAGCCCTGGGCCGATGCGCCGGCAGCTGCCAGCATGACGGCCACGGCGCAGCCCAGCCGGGTAAGCGACTTGTACATGGAATGTCCTTGTTGATCGGGGTTATTCGGGCTTGATGTTGGCGGCCTTGGCCACGCTGGTCCAGCGCGCAATGTCGCCTTCAATGCGCTTGCTCAAGCCCGGTGCATCGGCGTTGCCGGGGTCCATGCCCTGGGCGTGCAGCTTGTCGACCGTGTCCTTTTCCGCCAGGATTTCCGCCACTGCAGTGCGCAGCCGGGCCAGCACGGGCTCGGGCGTGCCCTTGGGTGCCATCAGCGCCGTCCAGATCGGGATGTCGTAGCCGGCAAAGCCGGATTCCGCCACCGTCGGCACATCGGGCAGCGCCGCCGAGCGTTTGCCGGTGGTCACCGCCAGCGCCTTGAGCTTGCCGGCCTTCACCTGCGCCACCACTGCGGGGCTGTCCAGCACGCCGACCTGGATTTCGCCGCCCAGCAGGCCGGCCACCACCGGGCCCGATCCGCGGTAGAGGATGTGGTTGAACTTGACACCCGCGGTGGACGTCAGCGTCTCGGCCACCAGCACGAATGACGTGGTGGGTGTGCCGTGGTCCAGCTTGCCGTCCTTGGACGTCTTGGAGTACTGCACCAGCTCGGCAAAAGTCTTTACCGGCAGCGACGCCGGCACGGTGACGACCAGCGGGAACGAGCCCAGCAGCGCGATCGGCTCGAAGTCCTTGACCGGGTCATACGGCAGGTTCTTCATCAGCACGGGGTTGGTGGTCAGGCCGCCGCTGGACGACACCAGCAGCGTGTAGCCGTCGGCTTTTGCCTTGGCCACAAAGTCGTTGCCGATGGACGAGTTCGCACCGGGCTTGTTCTCCACCACAAAGCTCTGCTTGAGCTTGTCCTGCAGCTTCACCGCCATCAGGCGCGCCAGGATGTCGTTGGTGCCGCCGGGCGCAAAGCCGACGACGATCTTCACCGGGCGGTCGGGGTAGGCCTGCGCGAACGCGGCAGAGGGCCCAAACGCTGCACAGGCTGCGGCGGCGCAGGCGGCGATGGTGTGAAGGGACCGGCGGCGTGCGCCGCTGAAAGGCTTGGACATGGATGTCTCCAGAATTTGTGGGGCCGATTCAATCCGCGCATGTCCATGCAACGGATACTCAGTCCATTTTATGGACGTTTCTTGATCGAAGTCAAATTTTAGGACATCATGTCCATCAGGCGGACAATCTTCGGGTCTTCAGGTCTCCGGGGCTACGGCGGCAGCTCGCCCGGCATGGCTCCTTCAAAGCCCAGCGCCTCGGACAGCCGCGCGCCTTCGCGGGCCAGCAGCTGGGCAAACTCCCTGACACGGGCAGAGCCCATGCGCACCTCGGGGCCGTAGACCCCGATCGAGCCGGCCACCGCCCCCGCCTGGTCAAAGATCGGCACGGCCACGGCCACCGCGCCGGGGATCAGCTCGCTGTGGCTGGTGGAATAGCCCCGCGCACGGGTGGCGGCAAGCTCCGCCTCGAGCTCCTTGAGCTTGAGGTCGGTGCCCTGCAGGTAGGTCTGCAGCTCGGCGCTGGTCACGCTGGAATAGGCCAGGATCACGCGGCCCGTGGCGCCGCGCACCACCCGTTCGGTGTAGCCCACGCCGCGCTTGAAGGTCAGGGGCTGGGGGCTGGGCAGCTCGGCCACGCACAGGCGCATATTGCCTTGTGGCACAAACATGGCCACAGTCTCGCGGGTTTCCTCCCACAGGCGGCGCAGCACCGGCTCGGCCAGCGCCTTCAGGTCCAGCGAGCCCTTCCACACATGGGCCAGGCGCGCCACCGCAGGGCCCAGGCGAAAGCGCTGCGGCTCGCCCACGGACACCAGAAAGCCATGCTCCTCCAGCGTGTACAGCAGCCGGTACAGCGTGGGGCGCGACAGGTCCACCCGCTTGAGCAGCTCGCCCGCAGACAGCTCGGGCGCGTCCTCGGAAAACGCCATGAGGATTTCCAGCGCGCGGCCCACGGCGCGAACGTTGTCGGTTTTTTCTGCGGTTGCCGTCATGCCAGTTTCTCCATGGGTTTGCCTGCCTGATCTGTCTATTGTCCATCACGCGGACACATTGACCTGAATCAATGTTTGTCCGTATAATGGATTTACAGTCCATTAGATGGACAATCTACACGATCGAGCACGATTCAGGAAGACAAGCCATGTCCACCACCATTCCCGTGACCCTGCTGTTTGCCGACGGCGTTTCGCAACGGCTGGCCGTGCCGTGCGGCGGCAAGCTGATGGATGCGGCGGCCGCAGCCGGCCTGAACCTGTTGACCGACTGCTCCAATGGCCAGTGCGGCACCTGCACGGCGCAGCTGGTGTCGGGTGCTGTTGAGATGGCCGACTACGACAGCGCCGTGCTGCCCGACGCCGACCGCGCGGACGGCGCCGTGCTGCCCTGCGTCTGCCTGGTCAACACGCCCTGCGCGATCGAATTCCCCTACGACTCCACCGAGGCGTTGAGCGAGGAACCCGCGCCCATGGACGCGCAAGTCACTGCCATCGAACAGGTCGCCAGCGAGATCATCCGGCTGGAGGTCCAGGTGGCCGACGACGTGGTGTTTGAGCCTGGGCAGTATGTGCGCATCCAGCCCGCGGGCACGGACGTGTCCCGTTCGTATTCCATGGCCAATGCGCCGGGCGTGAACAGGCTTGAGTTTTTCATCCGCAGCGTGCCCGGTGGCGCGTTCTCGCAATGGCTGGCCGGCGCCAGGGTGGGCGACGCCGTGCAACTGAGCGCACCGCACGGCACCTTCTTTTTGCGTGATGAAGACCGCCCGCGCCTGTTCGTGGCGGGCGGCACCGGCGTGGCACCGTTTCTGTCCATGCTGCGCAGCATGGCCGCCTCGCCAAGTGCGCAGCGCACTACCTTTGTGATCGGCGCGCGCACGCCTGGCCACCTGTTTGCGATGGACGAACTCAAGCGCCTGGGCACGCAACTGCAAGGCATGGACCTGCAGATTGCCGTGGAGCAGGACGGCGGCGCCGATTGCCACACCGGCTACCCCACCGACTTGATCAACACCCTCGGGCTCGACCCATCCACCCGCGTGTACCTGTGCGGCCCGCCACCCATGGTGGAGGCCGGCCGCCGCGCCGCCGAGGCCGCCGGCCTGCCGCGTGCCGATGTGCTGTGCGAGCGATTCACCTGAACAACCCCGAACCCCCTGAAGAGAAAAAGCATGATCCCCATCACCACCGAATCCCGCTACAACGCGATGGTCAAGCTGCGCGAAGGCAAGATCAGCCGCGAAATTTTTTCCGACAAGGACATCTACCAGGACGAGCTGGAAAAGGTCTTCACCCGCGCCTGGCTGTTCGTCGGCCACGAGAGCCAGGTGCCCAACCCGGGCGACTTTTTTACTTCGCGCATGGGCGCCGAATCGGTGATCCTGGCGCGCGACAAAAAGAAGAAGGTCCACGTGTTTTTGAACTCGTGCCGCCACCGCGGCATGAAGGTCTGCCAGTACGACCATGGCAACACGCAGCTGTTCACCTGCCCGTACCACAGCTGGAGCTACACCACCGACGGCAAGCTGTTTGGCGTGCCGCAGTTCAAGCAGCTGTACGAAGGCTGCATGGAAAAGGAAGAATGGTCGCTGATCGAGCCGCCGAAGATGGAGGTCTACAAGGGCACCGTCTGGGCCAGCTGGGACAAGGACGCGCCCGACCTGATGACCTACCTGGGTGACGCGCGCATCCACCTGGACCTGGCGCTGGACTGCCGCGACGGGCGCGAGGGCGGCTCGGAAGTGCTGGTGGGCGTGCACAAGTGGATCATCCCGTGCAACTGGAAATTCGCCGCCGAGAACTTCCTGGGCGACACGTACCACAACGTGAGCCACCGCTCGGTGGACCTGATCGGCATTGGCCCGAGCGCCGAGGCCGGCGTGAAGGGGCGGCGCGACAACGAAATGGAAAAGGCCCAGCACGTGTGGGCCAACTTCCCCGCGGGCCACGGCGTGCACAGCGCGCTGATGCCCGAGGACTGGGAATTTTTGAACACCTACCAGAACAACCCCGTGGTGGCGGAGTACTTCCGCGAGGCGCACGCCAAACGCCAGGAGCGGCTGGGCAGGGAAAAGGCGCGGCTCATCCCCTTCGTGGGCACCATCTACCCCAACGTGTCGTTCCACGGCAACCAGCCGCGCAACCTGTGCGTGTGGCACCCGCACGGGCCCGAGTCGACCGAGGCGTGGCGCTTCTTCCTGGTGGACGCCGATGCGCCGCAGGAGGTGAAGGACTTCCTGCGCACCTATTACATGCGCTATTCAGGCCCCGCCGGCATGACCGAGCAGGACGACATGGAAAACTGGAACTACGCCACCGCCGGCAGCCGCGGCGTGATCGCCCGGCGCTACCCGTTCAACTACACGCAGTCGCTGGGCAAGGTCACCACCAGCGGCCCGGTGGCGGGCAACGTGAGCGTGCAGGTCAGCGAGGAAAACCCCCGGCAGTTTTACCGCCGCTGGCGCGACTACATGAACGGCGCCGACTGGGACACACTGCTGGGCCGCAAGGACAACGAGCCTGCGAGCTTCGTGGAGTAAACATGGGCGTCATCATCGTCACGGGCGGCACGTTCGGGCTGGGCCAGTCCATCACCGTCGAGCTGGCGCGCCGCGGCCACCAGGTCGTCGCATTCGGTTTGGCGCAGCCGCAGGTGTCCAGCACCGCGCAGGGGCTGGAGTCAGTGCAGCAGGAACTGGCGCAGGCCGGGCTCACCGCCGACGTGCTGGAGGCCGATGTGTCCAGCGCCGCCGACGTGCAGCGCGTGGTGGCGCACACGGTGTCGCGCTACGGCACAGTCAACGGCCTGGTCAACAACGCCGCCATCGGCCCGCTGGGCACGGTGCTCACGACGGATGAGGCCGTGTTTGAAAAGATCTTCGACGTGAACGTCAAGGGCACCTACCTGATGAGCCGCGCGGTGATTCCGCACATGGCAAAAGCCGGTGGTGGGTCCATCGTGAACATCGGCTCGGGCGCGGGCTATGGCAAGCCCAACATGGCCGCCTATGCGTCCAGCAAGGGCGCCATCGTCGCGTTGAGCATGGCCATGGCCTACGACCATTTCCACGACCGCGTGCGTGTGAACGTCGCCATCCCCGGCGGCGGCGGCATTGTGTCGGGCATGAGCGTGGGCCGCTTTGGCGGCGATGTGGATGCCTTCACGCGCCGGCCCGCGCCAGGCACCGCCGCGGGCCGCCCCGCCACCGGGCGCGACCTGGCCAACGCCGTGGCCTTCCTGTTGTCGGACGAAGCCGCCACGATCTCGGGCACCGTGATCGATGTGGGCTGCTTCGCGCACCAGGGCGGACCCATTCCCGCTGCGCCGTCCCGCCCTTGAGAACCCTTTCAGGAGAACAAAACATGTCCGAAATTGCCGAAGCCACGGCACCTGCCGCTGCGAAGCCCCGTCTTGCACGCGACGCCCGCTACTACGACACCAAACGCGAGATCGAGGAATTCCTCTACGACGAGGCCAACCTGCTGGACGAGCGCCGCTTCACCGAATGGCTGGGCACGCTGGCCGAAGACCTGCGCTACTTCATGCCCATGGAATACAACGTGAAGTTCGGCGAACACGCCACGCGCGAGCTGACGAAGCGCGACGAGCAGATGAGCTGGTTCAACGAAGGCAAGTGGTCGCTGGGCAAGCGCGCCGAACAGATCCTGACCGGCGTGCACTGGGCCGAAGAGCCGCTGTCGCGCGTGTGCCGCCTGGTCAGCAACGTGCAGCTCACGGCCATCAACGACAACGCCCCGGACGGCACCGAGGTGGACGTCACCAGCCGTTTCCTGATCTACCAGAACCGCTGCGAATACGAGCAGTACTTTTTTGTGGGCGACCGGTTTGACCGCATGCGCCGCGTGGCCGGCGGCTGGCAGCTTGCGCGGCGCGAGATCCGCATCCACCAGAACGTGCTGCTGGCCAAGAACCTGTCGATCTTTTTCTGAGGAGACGAACATGCTGAATCTGCTTGAGATCGAGCCCGGACAGGTCGTCCGGCTGAAAAGCGGCGGTACCGCCGAGGTGGTGGAGAACATCGGCGACGGCATCTGGCTCAGAGCCCGCATGGCCGACGGCGAGGAAGACCTGGTCTTCTGCGAAGACGTGGCCGGCGTGGCCGGCACCACGGCGGGGCAGAACCCATGACCCAGGACGTCTCCACACAAGTCCTGGTGATCGGCGGTGGCCCCGTGGGCCTGACGCTGGCGATGGACCTGGCCCAACGCGGCATCCAGGTGCTGGTGGCCGAGCTGCGCCACCGCGGCGAAGCGCCGCCCGTCAAGTGCAACCACATCTCTGCGCGCTCGATGGAGGTGTACCGCCGCCTGGGCGTGGCCGACACGCTGCGCGACAACGGCCTGCCGCCCGACTACCCGCATGACGTGGCCTACCGCACCAGCTTCACCGGCACCGAGCTGTCGCGCATCCGCATTCCGTCGCGCGCCGAGCGGCGCGACAAGTCGGTGCAGGGCCCCGACACCGGCTGGCCCACGCCCGAGCCGCCGCACCGAATCAACCAGATCTACATCGAGCCCATCCTGTTCGCGCATGCTGAAGCCATGCAAAACCTGCGCATCATCTGCCGCACTCAAGTCACGCGTTTCGAGCAGGACGAAACGGGCGTGACCGCCTGGGCCGACGACCTGGACGGCGGCGAGCCGCTGCGCATCCGCTGCGACTACGTGGTGGGCTGCGACGGCGGGCGCTCGATGGTGCGCAAGGCGATTGGCGCCACGTTCACCGGTGTGGACACGGTGGCGCGCGTGCAGTCCACGCTGATCGACGCGCCGGATTTGCTCAAGCACATCGCCGTCAAGCCCGCCTGGGCCACGTTCTCGGTCAACCCGCGGCGCAGCGGCAACGTCTACGCCATCGACGGGCAACGCCGCTGGCTGGTGCACAACTACCTGCGCACCGAAGAGCCGGGCTTTGACGCCGTGGACCGCGACTGGGCCATCCGCCAGATCCTGGGGGTGGACGCGCAGTTTCACTACGACGTGGTGTCCAACGAAGACTGGATCGGCCGCCGGCTGGTGGCCGACCGTTTCCGCGACCGGCGCGCCTTTATCTGCGGCGACGCCGCGCATTTGTGGGTGCCCATGGCCGGCTACGGCATGAACGCCGGCATCGCCGACGCCATGAACCTGTCGTGGCAGCTGGCCGCGCGCCTGCAGGGCTGGGGCGGCGAGGCCGTGCTGGACGGTTACCAGGCCGAACGCCAGCCCATCACCGAGCAGGTGTCGCAGTTCGCCATGAACCATTCGCTGGCGCTGCAGGCGCGGCGCGAGGCCATTCCCGACAACATCGAGGCCGACGACGCCGCCGGCGCCGCCGCGCGCCAAAGCTTCGGCCAGGCCCTGTACGACCTGAACGTGCAGCAGTACTGCTGCGGCGGGCTGAACTTCGGTTACTACTACGAGGGCTCGCACCTGATCGCCTACGACGGCGAGGCCGCGCCCGCCTATGGCATGGCCAGCTTCACGCCGTCCACCGTGCCAGGCTGCCGCCTGCCGCATGTGTGGCTGGGCGACGGCAGCTCGCTGTACGACCGCCTTGGCGACGGGTTCACGCTGGTGCGCTCCAACCCCGCGCTGGACGTGACGCCGCTGCTGGACGCTGCCGCCCAGCGCGGCGTGCCGCTGGCGCTGCTGGATGTGGCAGCACAGGACGTGGCCGGCCACCACGACCGCGCGCTGCTGCTGGCGCGCCCCGACCAGCATGTGGCCTGGCGCGGGGACGCCTTGCCGGGCGACCCGCTGGCGCTGATCGACCGTATCCGTGGCGCACACGCTGCGCCTGTCTGAGAGGAACCCCATGCACAACGACACCGCGCTGGACGAACCCCGGCTGCGCACCGACCTGGCGGCGTGCTACCGCCTGTTTGACTGGCTGGGCTGGACCGAGCTGATCTTCAACCACATCACCGTGCGGCTGCCGCAGCGCGCGGGGCACGCGAGCGAGTACCTGATCAACCGCTTTGGCCTGCACTATGCCGAGGTCACGCCGGCCAACCTGGTGCGCATCGACCTGGACGGCAAAAGCACTGACGACAGCGAGGCCCGCGTGAACCGCGCCGGCTTTGTGATCCACAGCGCCATTCACGCGGCACGCGACGACGCGCACTGCATCATGCATGTGCACACCACCGCGGGCTGCGCCGTGTCATGCAAGGAAGACGGCCTGCGCCACGACAACTTCTACAGCGCCATGCTGTATGGCGATGTGGCCTACCACGACTACGAAGGCGTCACCACCAACCTGGACGAACAGCCGCGCCTGGTGGCGTCGCTGGGCAGCGCCAACCACCTGATCCTGCGCAACCACGGCCTGCTGGCGGTCGGGCCGGACATTCCCACCACCTTCAACCGGCTGTGGACGCTGCAGCGCGCCTGCGAGATCCAGCTGGCGTCCGACGCGGGCCACGGCCCCAACCGCAGCATCCCCACCGACGTGCTGCGCACCGTGCCGCAAACACGCGTGGCGGCCAGCGGCGACACCTACCGCCTGATTTTTGACACCATGCTGCGCCGCGCCGGGATCAACTGAGCGGCTGCTGCATGCGCACAAGCCGCGCCCGTTCCTCGGCCTGCGCGTCGCCTATTTCACGCAGCACACCGCCCAGATCCACCGGGCCCGCTGCACGCGCAAAGCGGCCGGTCAGCGCCACATCGGTGCCCAGCATGCCGCGCTGGTACAGGTCCCAGATCTCGGGGCCGTAGTCGGTGGCCAGCAGCTCGGGCGCAAACTGGCCGAAGAAGTCGCGCAGGTTGGCCACGTCGCGCAGCAGCATGCGCTGGGCGTGGTTGTTGCCCGCAGCGTCCACCGCCTGGGGCAGGTCGATGATCACCGGGCCGTCCACCCCATCCACATGGCCCAGCAGGATGTTGAACTCCGACAGGTCACCGTGCACCACGCCTGCGCCCAGCATGCGCACCACCTCCACCAGCAGCGCGGCATGGTGGGTGCGCGCGGCCTCGGGCGTGAGCGCCACATCGTTCAGGCGCGGGGCGGCGTCGCCGTGGGCGTCAGTCACCAGCTCCATCAGCAGCACGCCTTCATGAAAGTTGTAGGGCTGCGGCACCCGCACACCGGCGCCGGCCAGGCGGTACAGCGCGTCCACCTCGGCGCTTTGCCAGGCGGCCTCTTGCGCCTGGCGGCCAAATTTCGTGCCCTTGGCCATGGCGCGGGCCTGGCGTGAATTCTTGACGCGGCGGTTCTCGGTGTAGTCCACCGCCTGGCGAAAGCTGCGCTGCGTGGCTTCCTTGTAGATCTTGGCGCAGCGCGTGTCGTCGCCGCAGCGCACCACGTACACCATGGCCTCCTTGCCGCTCATGAGCTGGCGCACCACGGTGTCGATCAGGCCTTCTTCAATCAGCGGCTGCAGGCGGGGGGGTGCTTTCATCTACGCATTTTGCGCCCGCAGCCTGCGCCAATTGCGAAAGGGCCATTTCGGGCCCCGGTGAAATAATGCCCCGCATGACTACCTACCGCATCGGATCAGGCGCCGGCTACTCGGGTGACCGCATTGATCCGGCACAGGACCTGGCGGAGCGCGGCGCGCTCCATGCGCTGGTGTTTGAATGCCTGGCCGAGCGCACGATTGCCCTTGCACAGCTGCGCCGCAGCCAGGACCCGCTGGCCGGCTACGACCCGCTGCTGGTCGCGCGCATGCAGGCCGTGCTGCCCGCCTGCGTGAAGCAGGGCGTGAAGATCATCACCAACATGGGCGCGGCCAACCCGCTGGAGGCCGGGCGCACCGTGCTGCGCGTGGCGCGCGAACTGGGGCTGAAGAAATTGCGCGTGGCGGTCGTGACCGGCGACGACGTGCTGCCCTGGCTGCAACACAACGACGTGCCGCTGATCGACAGCAACGACACCGTGCGCAGCCTGGACGGACAGCTGATCTCCGCCAACGCCTACCTGGGCGCCGACGCCCTGCTGCCCGCGTTGCAATCAGGGGCTGATGTCATCATCACCGGCCGCGTGGCCGATCCGTCGCTGTTCGTGGCGCCGCTGATGCACCACTTTGGCTGGGACGCCGCGGACTGGCAGAAGATGGGCCAGGCCATCTGCGTGGGCCACCTGCTGGAATGCTCGGCGCAGGTCACCGGCGGCT
>CALRZF020000004.1:0-34000 GCA_943372585.1 Ramlibacter sp. 2FC
ACACCGACCGCAAGGGTGATGTTGTCGATGTGCTGAACGACTTGCTGGAGTCGTGCCATGACGGCGAATACGGCTTTCGCAGCAGCGCCGATCATGCCAAGTCGTCTGACATCCAGACCCTGCTGCTGCGCCACGCCGGTGAATGCGCCGCCGCCGCCGCCGAACTGGAGCAGCAGATTCGCGCCCGGGGCGGCAAGCCTGACGAAGGCGGCACCGTATCCGGCGCGCTGCACCGTGGCTGGGTCTCGGTGCGCAGCGCCCTGACCAGCAAGGACGACCTGGCCGTGCTGGAAGAGTGCGAGCGCGGTGAAGACGCTGCCCTGGCGCGGTACCGCAAGGCCCTGAAGCACGATTCGCTGCCCGCCGATGTGCGTGCATTGATCGAGCGCCAGGCCCAGGGTGCGCAGCGCAACCACGATGAAGTCAAGGCGCTGCGTGATTCGCTGAAGCGCTAACGGCACCGCCAAACAAAAGGGGTGGAACTTGCGTTCCACCCCTTTTTTATGGGTTGTTGCGGTTACTGCTTGCCGGCGCTATGGGGGCTGCGCGGCGTATGCCGGTTGTTGCCGGCACCCGCGTCACGCTCCAGGGAAGGCCGGGGCTTGGCTTCCCGGCGGTTGGTGCCCGGCGACGGATCGGTCTTGTCGACCGTATCTACCGTGCTCGGCGTTGGTTGAGGTTGGGGCTGGCGGGGCATGCCGGGCCTCAGGCCTTCTTGCGCAGTTTGGGGTTTTCTTCGACTTCCAGCTGTTGCTGCGACAGCTCCAGCGGCGTGGCGGGCGCCAGGTCTGCGCGCGACTCGGGGCTCAGGGCGGCAACAGCCTTGGTGCGATGAACGTGGGCTTCCACCGCCAAGCGCTCAGGATCGGCGTTGGCTCGGTCGGTGTCAATGCGGGTGAGAGTGGTTTTCTGCATGGTGATCTCCGTAGGTGTACCTTGGCAAGGGACTCAGGGTCAGGCCGGGTCCTTGGACCGCGTGCGGGCCACGGCACTGAAAATACCCAGGCCCAGCAGCATGGTGGCGCCGATGCCGATGTAGAGGTGGGGAATGCCGATTTCGACGGCGCCCCAGATCAGGCCGCCCAGAAAAATTGCAAAACCCAGCATGTAAAGCGCAAAAGACATGGTTGCTCCTTGGTCAGTCTTGGTGGGGACCATTATTGGGAGCGCGAAGCGGCGCCCGTGTGGGGGCGCCGCGTCTGTTGCTGTGGGATGGCGCCTACCCGCCATCAGCCCTTTCAATACCCCACGGTGAAGCGCTGGCGTGCATGCGCGGGCTTTTCCAGCTCGTCGATGAAGGCCACGGCGTAATCCTGCACCGAGATGTGGCTGTTGCCCTGCGCGTCGGCCAGCATCTGGTCCTGCCCCAGGCGGAACTGGCCCGTGCGCTCGCCGGGGGCGATCACGGCGCTGGGGCTGAGCATGGTCCAGTTGAGGGTGGGCTCGGCCTGCAGCAGGTTCAGCGCCTGGCGTGCGCCCTCGGCCGTGGGCTTGTATTCCGCGGGAAACTGCGGTGTGTCCAGCGCCTGCACGCCGGGCGCCACATACAGGCTGCCGGCGCCACCCACAACCAGCAGGCGCGGCACGCCGGCCAGTTTTGCCGCTGCCACGATGGACTTGAACCCGGCCAGGTAATAGTCGAACGTGTTGGCCTGTGCATGGCCGCTGAAGGCGCTGAGCGCAACGTCAAAACCCTTGAGCTGGGTGGCCAGCGCGGCGGTGTCGTTCACGTCTACCTTGACGACGGTCAGCCCGGGGGCGGCGGCCAGTTTGGCCGGGTTGGTGACCAGGGCGGTCACCTTGTGGCCGCGGGCCAGGGCTTCTGTGCGCAGGGCCGAGCCGATAAAGCCGCTGGCGCCGATCAGTGCGATGTTCATGGTGTGTTCCTTGGGGTTGTGTGAATCAGTGGCTGTACTGTTCCATGCGCGCTTGATTCGATAAAGACCCCCAGTCACAATTGATTGTTATGAATACGAAAACAATAGACATGGCCGGGGCCGACCTGAACGCGCTGCGCGTGTTTGCAGCTGTGGCCGATGCGGGTGGCATCACCGCCGGGGCTGAGCTGCTGGGCCTGAGCAAGGCGCGCGTGAGCATCGAGGTCAGCCGGCTTGAAGCCCTGCTGGGCATCAGCCTGTTCAGCCGCACCACGCGACGTGTGGCACTGACCGACGCCGGCCAGGCCTTGTACGCCCAGGCCGTACCGCCGCTGCGCGATCTGCAGGACGCACTGGCCCAGGCGCAGGCCGGCCAGGGCGCGGCAGTACTCGCCGGCACGCTGCGCATCAGCGCCACGGTGGACCATGCCGCGCAATCGCTGGCGCCCATCGTGTCTGCGTTTGCTGCGCAACACCCGCAGCTGCAGATTGACTTGCGCAGCAGCGACCGCGTGGTGGACATCGTGAAAGACGGCATTGACGTGGCCATCCGCATGGGCTGGCTGCGCGATTCCACCCTGCGCGCCACCCAGCTGGGTGAGTTTGAGCAGCACCTTGTGGCCGCGCCCGCCTACCTGCAACAGCACGGCATGCCCAAAAAGCCGGAGGATCTGACCGGGCACCAATGGATCGCCCTGAGCGTGCTGCCTACGCCGCTGACCTGGAAGTTCACCGGCCCGCGCAACCAGCAGCGAACCGTGCGCATGACCAGCCGCCTGCGGTGCGATTCCGCCGCCGCCGCGCGAGCGCTGCTGCAGGCCGGTGCGGGCATCTCGGTGCTGGACAGCTACAGCGCCAGCCGCGCCGTGCAAGATGGCACCCTGGTGCGCCTGCTACCCCAATGGCAGCTACCCCGTGGCGGCGTCCACGCCGTGTACGCGCCCGGGCGGCATGTGCAGGCGAAGGTGAGGGCGTTTATTGATTTTTATGCGCAGCAGCTGGCGCGTGTATAGCCTGCTTATCCCGCAAAGCCACCATCATCCAGGAACCGCTGCTCGTCCGGCGTAGTGGTCCGGCCCAACACCGCATTGCGATGCGGAAAACGCCCGAACTTTTCAATGATCTCGCGGTGCACCTGCGCATGGTGCCGTGCCTCCGGTCCCAGGGCTGTGCACAGGGCCAGCGCCTGGTCCTGGTCGGTCAGGTCTTCGGAGTGCATGAAAGGCAGGTAGAAGAAGTTGCGCAGGGCTTCTTCCATCTGCTGGTCGTGGCCGGCGGCCAGGGCCGCGCGTGCCATGTCGCGGGCCAGCGGGTCGGTGGCAAACATGCGTGCCGTGCCGCGAAACGAATTGCGCGGGAACTGGTCCAGCAGGATCAGCAAGGCCAGGGACCCTTCAGCGCCGGCTGCCCAATGGGCCAGCTCGCCACGCGCCGCCGCTTCATGTGCGGTCATGAATCGCGCGCGGAAGTCCGCGTCAAAGGCTTCGTCCTTCTTGAACCAGCGTTGCGGGCCGGCGTCGCGCCAGAACTGCACGACATCTGTTGCGGTGGTGACAGGGCTAGGGGTGCTCATGCCTTCTAGAATACCCGTGCCGGCACATCATGTGCCGGTGCGTTCTCAGGGCGGGGTGAAATTCCCCACCGGCGGTATCTGCGGGGTAACTTGCAGGAGCCCGCGAGCGCCCGGTGCCACCCTTGTGGCGCCGGGGTCAGCAGACCCGGTGCGATGCCGGGGCCGACGGTCACAGTCCGGATGAAAGAGAAACGCGCCAGCGGCCGCCCGGCATGGGTGGCGTTGGCGTGCGCCCTGATTCATCGATCCACCGTTGTCAGAGGACCTCATGAATCAGACCCAGAAGAAACCCGCCACCCCCCAGCGCTGCCGCGTGGCGATTGTCAGTGCCAGCTGGCACCGTGACATCGTCGAGCAGGCCGTGCATTCCGCCCGTGCCGAACTCGGCCGATTGCGACCCGACAACCTGCGCATCGACGAACTCATCGTGCCCGGTGCGTTTGAAATCCCGCTCATTGCGCGGCGCATGGCGGCAAGCGGCCGGGTGGACGCTGTGATCGCCTGTGCGCTGGTGGTCAATGGTGGCGTGTACCGCCATGAATTTGTCGCAGGCGCCGTGATTGACGGCCTCATGCGCGTGCAGCTGGACACCGACGTACCGGTGTTCTCGGCCGTGCTGACGCCGCGCGATTTTCACGACCATGACGACCACCGCGAATTCTTCCGCGCGCACTTCGTGAAAAAGGGCTTGGAGGTGGCGCAAGCCTGTGTGCAGACGCTGGACGCGCTGCAGGGCTTGCCGCTCAGCCCGTAGTCGTTCAGTCGGCCTTGCGGGCCTCCATCTCGCGGATGAGTGCGCGGGCCTCGTCGCCCTCGGGGATGGGCTTGCCGCTATCTCGCCACTGCACCGCGGCCTTGAAGCCCTGGTCCTGCGCATAACGGCGAAACCACAGCCCCTCGGGGTTGTGGCGGGTGATGCCGTCAAATACCGTGGCCATCTGCTGGCTCTGCTCCAGGCCCATGGCCAGCATGACCTGGTTGACCACCATCTTGTGCATGGCCAGGTGGCTGCGCGGCACGCCTGCAATGCGGGTTGCGAGCTTCATCGTGGCGGCTTCCAACTGGTCCGCCGGCACGGCCTCGTTGGCCAGACCCCATGCGGCGGCCGTCGTGCCGTCGATGGTGTCGCCGGTGAACATGAGCTGCTTGGCCCGCGTTGGGCCCAGGCGGTAGGTCCACATGGCGGTGGTGGGGCAGCCCCACACGCGCGTGGGCATATAGCCGATGCGCGCGTCACTGGCCATGACCAGCAGGTCGCAGCACAGCGCGATGTCGCTGCCGCCCGCGGCGGCGTAGCCGTGTACCTTGGCGATGGTCGGCTTGGCGCTCTTCCACAGCGACATGAAGTCCTCGGTGTTGCGCTTCATGTACGCGTAGTCGACCATCGGGTCCCACGGCGCGCGTTCCTGCTGGCAGGGGTGGTCGATCTCGCCCTGTCCAAACAGGCTCAGGTCGTAGCCGCCGCAAAAGCCCTTGCCTGCGCCTTCCACCACGATCACATGCACCTCGTCATCTGCGTTGGCCCACTCCACGGCGGCGCGGATCTCGCGCGGGGTGTCGTCATTGATGGCGTTCAGCCGCTCGGGCCGGTTCAGCAGCAGGCGGGCGATGCGCGGGTTGGCGGGGTCTTTGTCGATCTTCAGTGTGTTCCATGCGGGCATGCGTGTCTCCAGTCGTTGTGTTTTCATGATAGCCACGGTGTCGTGCGTCCGCTGACAAACGCGCCCGGTCTGGTCCTACAGGGCGGGCCTGTGCGGCGGCGCAGCATGAGCGCTTCGGTATCAACAACAGGAAGTCACCATGAAACGCCAAACCCTTCTGCGCTCGATGGTTGCCGCAGGCGCCGTCGCGCTGCTGGCCACGGGCTGCGCCATGCGGCCTTCAAACAAGATCGACATTTTTGAAGCCACGCTGTCCGGCGCGCAAGAGGTGCCTGCCGTCAACAGCTCGGGCAGCGGCCAGGCCGAACTGCAGTGGAACCGCAACAGCAATGTGCTGAGCTGGAAAGTGACCTTCACCGGCCTGTCCGGCGAAGTGACCGCCGCTCACATCCACGGCCCGGCGTCCCGCGGCGAAAACGCAGGCGTCGTCATCCCGTTCATGACGGGCATGTCCGGCACCATCACCGGCCAGACCAACCTGACCAGCGCCCAGGCGCTGGACCTGGCGGCAGGCCGCTGGTACGTGAACATCCACACGGCTGCGTTCCCCAGCGGCGAAATCCGCGGGCAGATCACGCAACGCATGTAAGCGGGCGGGTCTGGCAGGCTGGTTGCGCACGCAACCAGATTGGCGTTATAGTTGCGCACGCAACCAATAACGCCTTTTGCCGTGACCCTTCCTGAATCAACACCCGTACTCATTGCCGGCGGTGGCCCGGTGGGCCTCACGCTGTCGGCCCTGCTGGCGCGTCAGGGCATTGCCAGCCTGGTGATTGAGGCGGACGAAGGCTATTGCACCGGCAGCCGCGCCATCTGCATGTCGCGCCGTTCGCAGGAAATCCTGGGCTGGGTGGGTGCAGACAAGCCGTTGGTGGAAACAGGCCTGTCCTGGGTGGGCGGGCGCAGCTACTGGCGCAACACCGAGGTGCTGCACTTCCAGATGCCCAGCGAGAGCGCGCAGCGCTTTGCGCCCATGGTCAACATCCAGCAGTACCACGTGGAGGCATTCGCGCACCAGGCCGCACAGGCGCTGGGTGACCTGTCGCAGGTGGCATGGGCCAGCCGCGTGACGGCCGTACGCCCGCAGACCGAGGGCGTGAGCGTGGATGTGCACACGCCCGATGGCCCGCAGACCGTGCAGGCAAGCTGGCTGGTGGCCTGCGACGGTGGCCGCAGCACCGTGCGCGAACAGCTGGGCCTGCAACTGCAGGGCATGCAGTACGACGGCAAGTACGTCATCGTGGACATCGTGCAAAAGACAAAGCGCGCCGTGGAGCGCCTGGCCTGGTTCGACCCGCCGTCCAACCCCGGCTCCACCATCCTCATGCATCGCCAGCCAGGTGATGTGTGGCGCATTGACTACCAGATACGCGACGACGAAGACCCGGTAGAGGCTGTCAAGCCGGAAAACGTGTTGCCGCGCGTGCAAAGCCACCTGAACATGATCGGCGAGGACTCGCCCTGGGAGCCGCTGTGGATATCCATCTACAACGCCAAGTGCCTCACGCTGGACAGCTACCGTCATGGCCGCGTGCTGTTTGCCGGCGACGCAGCGCACCTGGTGCCGATCTTTGGCGTGCGCGGGCTCAACTCGGGCCTGGACGATGCGGGCAACCTGGCCTGGAAGCTGGCGCGTGTGATCAACGGGCAGTCGCCCGACCGCCTGCTGGACAGCTACTCCACCGAGCGCGTGCATGCCGCCCGCGAGAACATTGCCTACGGCGCCAAGAGCACCGAATTCATGGCGCCGCCCAACTTTGCGTTCAGGCTCCTGCGCGAGGCCACCTTGCGCCTGGCTGAATCCGACCCGAAGGTGCGCTCGCTGATCAACCCACGGCAGTCGGCACCCATTGCCTACGACGGTTCGCCGCTCAACGGCCCGCAGCGGGGTGAATGGGCCCACGGCATGGCAGCGCCCGGCATGCCCGCGCCAGAGGCATTGCTGGCTGGCCCGCAGGGCCCCATGCACCTGAGCAGTGTGTTCGGAGGCGACTTTGTGTGCCTGGTGTTCAGCGGCGGCGCCGTGCCGCAAGCCGTGCGCGACCTCACGCAACACGGCGTAGGCGTGCTGGAGATCGAGCCCGGCGCCGACACGCTGGGCCAGGCGCGTGAGCGCTACGGCCTGCGTTCCCCAGCCGATCAGGCTCTGGTGCTGGTGCGCCCGGACGGGTATGTGATGGGCCGCTGGCGCGGGCTGGACCCTGCGGCGCTGCTGGATACCATGAAAGACAAGGGAGTTGCCGCATGACGGATGCAGACCTGGACCAGAGCTACACCGCGCTGTGCCATGCGCTGGCGGATGTGGGCGAAGACAAGGCGCAGCTGATGCTGTCCATGCTGTGCCTGCAGCTCATGGCGCGCAGCGCCGGCGCGGCAGATGTGCTGCCGCTGATCGCCACCGCAAAGGAGCAGGCCCGTGCTGGATAGCGCGGCAAAGCCGCTGCCGCTGGACCAGTACCTCACCTGGCGGCTGCACCGCATCAACAAGCTCAGCGACAAGGGCAGCGCCGACGCCTACGTAGCGGATTTCGGCCTGCCGGTGGGCGAGGCGCGCTGCCTGGCCGCCATCGGCAGCTTCGCGCCACTGTCGATCGTGGACCTCGCCGCCCGCGCCAACCTGGACAAGGGCCAGGCCAGCCGCGCCGCGCAGGCCCTGGTGGACCGCGGCGTGGTGCTCAAGCAGGCCAGCGACACCGACGGCCGCGGTGTGGTGCTGACGCCTACCGCCAGCGGCCAGCGGCTGTGGAAGAAGGTCATGGCCCTGATCGCGCAGCGCAATGAGGACATCTTTGGCTGCCTGTCATTGGCAGAAAGAAAGCAGCTGGCCGGTATGCTGGACCGGCTGATCGAGCAGGCTCAGGCCATGCCGGCCAGGTAAATGATGGCCCGCAGCGAAGAAAACTCGTAGTCCACGAACTCGTCGAAGTCGCGGCCTGTCATGAGCGCGGGCGTCCACTTGTTGGTTTGCATCGCCTCACCCCAGGCTTTGGTGCGGGTCGCTTCCACCACCATGCGGGTCAGCGCGTCGCGCTGCTCGGCGCTGATACCGGGCGCGCCGTACACGCCGCGCCAGTTGCCGATGACCACGTCATAGCCCAGCTCCTTCATGGTTGGCACGGCCACCCCAGGCAGGCGCTTTTGGGAAGTGACGCCCACGGCGCGCATCTTGCCCGCCGCAATGTATTCGGCAAATTCGCTGTAGCCGCTGCCGCCTACCGTGACGTTGCCGCCCAGGATGGCGGCCGTGGCCTCGCCGCCGCCGCGAAACGCGATGTAGTTGACCTTCCTGGGGTCCACACCCACGCTGCGCGCCAGGATGCAGGCCGCAATGTGCTCGGTGGAGCCGCGCGAGCCGCCGCCCCATTTGACGCTGGCCGGGTCTTTCTTGAGCTGGTCCACCACCTCTTTCATGGTTTTGAACGGCGAATTGGGCGGCAGTACAAACACGTTGTATTCGCTGGTCAGGCGGGCGATCGGCGTGGCCTGTGTCAGGTTGACCGGCGGGCGGCCGGTGATGATGCCGCCCAGCATCACGGCGCCCATCACCATCATGGCGTGGGGGTCGCCCTTGGCGCTGTTCACAAACTGCGCCAGGCCCAGGGCGCCGGCGGCACCGCCCTTGTTGTCGTATTGCACCGCGTCGGCCAGCTTGCCGTCCTGCAGGGCTTTGCCCAGGGCGCGGCCAGTGGTGTCCCAGCCGCCGCCGGGGTTGGCGGGGATCATCATCTTGACGGTGGGGGCGGCGCGTGCCGACAGGGGCAGGGCGCCCGTGGCAGCCAGGGCGGCCAGTGACTTGAGGAAGGTGTCGCGACGCATGCTTGTCTCCTGTGATGGGGAAGGTGAACCTGCATGGTGCGAATCCAGACTGTCATTCGGCTGTCCATTCGCCCTGCGCAAATGGGGAGAAACCCTGTAAAAAAATACGCCTGACCGCCCGCCCGCCTAAAATCGGGGGTGTTCCCCCAAAGCCTTCCATGAACGCCCCCGTCGACGTTTCCTTTTTCGCGCGCGCCGCCAAGCCGATCACCAGCTACCGCAAGTACTGGGCGCACCGCTTCGGCCAGCCGAAATTCCTGCCCATGAGCCGTGCCGAAATGGACGCGCTGGGCTGGGACACGTGCGACATCATCATCGTTACCGGCGACGCTTATGTGGACCACCCCAGCTTTGGCATGGCGGTGATCGGCCGCACGCTGGCCGACCAGGGCTTTCGCGTGGGCATCATTGCCCAGCCTGACTGGCAAAGCGCCGAGCCGTTCAAGGCATTGGGCAAGCCCAACCTGTTCTGGGGCGTGACCAGCGGCAACATGGATTCCATGATCAACCGCTACACGGCGGACCGCAAAATCCGCAGTGACGACGCCTACACCCCCGGCGACGTGGGCGGCAAGCGGCCCGACCGCGCGGCCATTGTGTACAGCCAGCGCTGCCGCGAGGCGTACAACGGCGTGCCCATCGTGCTGGGCGGGATTGAAGGTTCATTGCGCCGCATCGCGCATTACGACTACTGGTCCGACAAGGTGCGCCGCAGCATCGTGGTGGACGCCAAGTGCGACCTGCTGCTGTACGGCAACGCCGAACGCGCGATTGTCGAGATCGCCCACCGCCTGGCCGCGCGCGAACCCGTGGAGCAGATTGACGATGTGCGCGGCACGGCGTTCTTTCGCCGGTCGTCGCCCGAAGGCTGGTTTGAAATCGACAGCACCAGTGTGGATGCGCCGGGCCGGGTGGAAAGCCACGTCAACCCCTACCTGACCACCAGCGAACAGGCGCAAGCCCAGGGTGAGACATGCGCCAAGGAAGAGGGCGATGGCAAGGTGGCCGAGGCCAACCCCGCCATCCAGCCGCTGACCTTCCATCCCAACCCCAAAGTCAAGCTCAAGGT
The DNA here is from genome assembly GCA_943372585.1 of Ramlibacter sp. 2FC. Taxonomy (GTDB): domain Bacteria; phylum Pseudomonadota; class Gammaproteobacteria; order Burkholderiales; family Burkholderiaceae_C; genus RAM1. Next base: position 9,997 of record CALRZF020000004.1, read on the forward strand.
TCCGCCGCGCGACCGCAGCGTGATCCGCCTGCCCAGCTACGAGCAGGTCAAGGCCGACCCCGTGCTGTACGCCCATGCCAACCGTGTGCTGCACCTGGAGACCAACCCCGGCAACGCGCGCGCGCTGGTGCAGGCCCATGGCGAAGGCGTGACGGCGCGTGACGTGTGGATCAACCCGCCGCCCATCCCGCTGACCACGGCCGAGATGGACCATGTGTTTGACCTGCCGTATGCGCGCAGCCCGCACCCGGCCTACGCAGACGAGGCCGGCGGCCACGACGGCGCGACCAAAATCCCCGCGTGGGAGATGATCCGCTTCAGTGTGAACATCATGCGCGGCTGCTTTGGCGGCTGTACGTTTTGCAGCATCACTGAGCATGAAGGCCGCATCATCCAGAGCCGGTCTGAAGAATCCATCATCCGCGAGGTGGAAGACATCCGCGACAAGGTGGCGGGCTTTACCGGCGTCATCAGCGACCTGGGCGGCCCCACGGCCAACATGTACCGCATTGGCTGCAAGACGCCTGAGATTGAAGCGGCGTGCCGCAAACCGAGCTGCGTGTACCCCGGCATCTGCAGCAACCTGAACACCGACCATGGCCCGCTGGTCAAGATCTACCGCCGCGCGCGCGGCTTGAAGGGCATCAAGAAGATCCTGATCGGCTCGGGCCTGCGCTATGACCTGGCCGTGCAAAGCCCCGAGTACGTGAAAGAGCTGGTACAGCACCATGTGGGCGGCTACCTGAAGATCGCGCCCGAGCACACCGAGCAGGGGCCGTTGACCAAGATGATGAAGCCCGGCATCGGCAGCTACGACAAGTTCAAACAGATGTTTGAAAAGTTCAGCGCCGAGGCGGGCAAGAAGCAGTTCCTCATCCCGTACTTCATTGCGGCGCACCCGGGCACCAGCGACGCCGACATGATGAACCTGGCCGTGTGGCTGAAGAAAAACGGCTTTCGCGCCGACCAGGTGCAGACCTTCTACCCCAGCCCCATGGCCACCGCCACGGCGATGTACCACTCGGGGCGCAACACGCTCAAGGGCGTGCGCCGCACGGCGCGGGACGATTCCGAGACGGTGGACATCGTGCGCGGCGAAAAGCGCCGCCGCCTGCACAAGGCGTTTTTGCGCTACCACGACCCCAACAACTGGCCGCTGCTGCGCGAGGCGCTCAAGACCATGGGCCGCGCTGATTTGATCGGCAATGGCAAGCACCACCTGCTCCCCACCTGGCAGCCGCTGACCGCCGGCAGCTACCAGAGCGCGCGCCGCAAGAACTCCACCGCCGCCCCGGTGAAGGCCGGCGCCCCGCAAAAGGGCGCCATGCTGACCCAGCACACCGGCTTGCCGCCGCGCGTGACCGGTGCCGCCCGCAAGCCGGGCGCGCCTGTCAAAAAGGTGCGCTGACCCCGGTCCCGCAACACATGCCGCAAGACCGCACCTTGCTGCAACTAGCCCGGGGCCTGAGCGTGGAGCGCGTGGTGAAGCACGCCGAGGCCGTTCAGTGGGGTCCCACCTATGAGGCCCCTACGCCCCGGCTGGTGCTGCCCGCCTGCGGCGTGACGGAGTTCCGTATGGCGGGGCAGTCTGTGTTGATGGACGGCATCACCGTACTGGGCCTGCCCAGCCGCCTGGCATACCAGATGAAGCCTTGGGTGGCGCAGACGCGCACCAGCATTGTGGTGAGCACCCTGCAGGGCGTGCCAGCGTGGCAAGAGCAACCCGGTGCCTGGGTTCTGACCCCACGGGCCCTGTGGCGGCTGCGGCGCCACTGGCGCGCGCTGGAGCGCGACGGTGAAGCCGCAGAGCCTACCTGCACGCTGCTACAAGCCGAATTGCGCGTTGCCACGCCTGTGACGCCCGGTGTGGGCGGCTGCAGTGTGGCGGTGCAGCGGGCACAGCGATTCATGGCCGCGCAGGGCACTGCAGGCTGGAGCCTTCATGACGCGGCCGATGCGGCCGGCTGTTCGCTGTTTCACCTGGCGCGGCAGTTTCGCCGCTACACAGGCCTGAGCCTGCACGGCTACCGCCAGCGGCTGCGCCTGGCGGCGGCGCTGCAGCGACTGGAAGACGGCGAGCGCGACCTGGCCGGGCTGGCGTATGAGCTGGGCTACAGCAGCCAGAGCCATTTTGGCGACGCTTTTCACCGTGAAATCGGCGTGACGCCGGCCCGCGCGCGCCTGCAACTGGCTGCCTGAGCACAAGCGCACGAATCTGATAGCGCGCGCGGCCCGGCGCGGGCAGACTGCGCGCCATGTCCCGTAACACATTCATCGGTCTGCTGGCGGCGCTTGCCTCGGCGTTGATCGGCAGCGGCTGGCAGATCATGTCGCGCCACGCCGTCACCACCACCCTCGGCCCGCTGGAGCTGGCCGTGCTGCGCTATGGCGTGCCGGCGCTGGTGCTGGCGCCGCTGTTGTGGCGCACCGGCCTGTTCCCACAAGGTGTATCAGTGCCGCGGCTGGCCTGCATGGTCGTGGGCGGCGGTCTGCCGTTCGGGCTGTTGGCGCTGGCGGGGGCGCAATGGGCGCCTGCGGCCCACATGGGCATCTTCCTTGCGGGCAGCGTGCCGTTGTTCACGGCGCTGGGGGCATGGGTGGTGCTCGGCGAGCGGCTTGCGGCGTCGCGCATGCTGGGTTTGCTGCTGGTGCTTGCGGGCCTGTCTGTACTGGGCGCGCACAGCCTGTCCGGCGCTGCGCTCACCTGGCGTGGCGATATCCTGTTTGTGGCGGCCGCCATGGTGTGGGCGGTGTACACGCTGGCGTTTCGGGGCAGCGGCCTGACACCCTGGCAAGGCGCGGCGGTCGTCAATGCCTGGTCCGCGCTGTTGCTGTTGCCGGTAGCGGCGCTATGGGGCGTGCCCCGCCTGGCAACCGCCCCATGGGCCGATGTTGCCTGGCAGGCCTTGGGCCAGGGCGTGCTGGCGGGTCTTCTGGGTCTGGTGACCTACATGGTGGCCGTGGCAAGCCTGGGCGCTGCCAGGGGCTCGCTGTCGGCGGCGCTGGTGCCGCCCATCACCGCGGTGGGGGCCGCCTGGCTGCTCGCTGAACGGCTGACCGGTGCCAGCGTGCTAGCGGCGGTGCTGGTTACTGCGGGTGTGGCGCTGGCGGCCGGCCTTTACAGGGCGCGGGCCTGACTCATTTGCCTTATTTTGCAGGGGCTCGCGGTGGGGCGGCCGGCGCGCCGGTCAGCCCCAGGCGCCGTGCAATGGCCTGTTCCAGTGCCTTGACCTTGGGCTCAATCTGGGGCCGGGTTTCGGCGATCAGCTTTTGCGTCAGCGCACGCTGCATGTCGTTGCCCAGCATCTGGAATTTGGCGTACACCGGCGATTCGATCAGCGCCACGAGCTGTTTGAGCTCTTCTTCGCTGAATTTTTCGTCCAGCACGGCGCCGATGGTGCTGGGAGCCAGCTTGACGGCGCGGTCGCGCACCAAGGGCACGGCTTCGTCGGTGTATTTTTTGACTTCAGCCTGCACCTCGCGGGCAACGGCCTCGCGTTTTTCAGGCGCAACACGTGTGGACAGCGCACCGGACATGCCGTCCAGGACGATCGCCGCGGGCTGCTCGGCCAGGCCGCGCGCCATGGCCTCGATGCCAGGCTGCTGCAGCTTGAGGATGCGGTTGATCAACTCCTGCTTGGCCGCGTTGGGCTGGGCCTGTGCAGTCAGGGCGGCAAGCGCCACAACGAGAGGGAGGAGGAGTTTTTTGAGCATGGCGGCATCTTAGCTGTGGGGCGCGATCAGTTGCGCCGCGGGTCACCCGGGCGCCTGTCGCGACGATTCGCCACCCCGTCGCCATCACGGTCACGGTCCGCGCGGTCGGGTATGCCGTCGCGATCCCTGTCACCCTGGCCGCCGCCCCGATAGCGCGGCGGCGATCCGTACCGGTGTACCGGTGGCGCGTTGTAGATGTAGGCAGGCTGGCCGTAGGTGGCGCCAGGGGGATAAGGCCCGGCATAGCCGTCGTTGTAGCCAGCACCCGCATAGCCATACGGCACGGCAACACAGCCGGTCAATCCGGCCAGGGCCAGGGGAATCAGCAACAGTGATCTCATCGCGGTCTCCTTGGGGTCGCGTGATGTACACGCATGACCCATTGGGTGCCCGCCGGGTGAAGCGGGCGCGTCCGCGGTGTGTCTGCTGGTTACGGGTTGTGCGTGGGGCCCGCCGTGCCCGCTGTGGTAGACGGCGCCGGCTTGACCTTGCGGCGCACGGGCGTGTTGCCGTTTGCAGCGACGGGCTTGTCGGTGCCGTTGGCCTGATAGCGATCCCAGGCTTTTTTGGTGAGTCCGGCGACGAGTCCTAGAGCGATGAGTTTGCGCAGCATGGTGATTTTCTCCGATGGTTGAAAGAGACAAACCCAAAGGTTAGTGACCCGGCGTGCACTGCCGTGTCAGACCAGCCCGACTGTGGATGAAGGAAATCCCGCGCCCGCAAAAACAATCAGGGCCTGTTCACACTGCCAATGGCAGCTGTGAACAGGCCCTGAAGGCAAAACGGTGGCTCAGCCGCCTTTTTTGGCGCGCTTGCCGGGGTTCTTCTTGCTGCGGGTGGCGGTGCCACGCTCCAGGCTGATGCGCTGGCCGGCGCCATCGCGCGGGCGGGTGGCGCCTGGGGGCAGCGGCAGGGGCGGGGTGCGCTTGCGGTCGGCTTCGGTGACGATTTTGTTGCCCATGGGGTACTCCGGTTCTGGGGGATGCTGATTGGTCGAACCCGCGATTTTGCCACGTTGGCGGACGGACTAGTCCGCCAGGGTGTGCAGGGGGATGTCCCGCTGCACGGCCAGGGCATCCAGCTGCTTGCGCGTGCGTGTCTTCAGGAAGGCCGCAATGGCCTCGCGCGTGGCCGGTGCCAGCATGGTGCGGATGTCGCTGGCGCTCACGCCCGCAGCGGTGCACAGGGCCGCAGCAAAGTGAGGCTCCAGGGCCGCCACGGCCACACGGCCGTCCTTGCAGGGGTACACGCGGTAGCCCGCGTGGGCACCGCCAACCGAGCCGGTGGGCTGGGTCAGGCCCCAGGCGCGTGGCAGGGCCAGGTAGCCCGCAGCGTCGGCCAGGGCGACCTCCATGAACACGCCGCGCGGGTGTACGTCGCCCGTGCCGGCATACCGCTCGTTGCGCATCAGCGCGGCGCTCAACACGGCCTCGCTGGCCATGAGCGAGCCGCCCATGTCGGCATACAGCGTGGGCGGCAGATCCAGTCCGCTGACCAGGCCGTTGTCGGCCAGATAGGTCAGGTCGTGGCCGGGCTCCTCGGCCCGGTCGCCTGGGGCGCCCACGATGGCCACCTGGCTGAGCGAGGGATACAGCCGGTGAAGCCTTTTCCAGCCGATCTGCAGCTTTTCCAGAGCAGAGGGGCGAAACGAGGTGAGCAACACGTCGGCCTTGGCCAATTCACGGTGCAGCACTTTCTGGCCGGCTTCGGTCTTGAGGTCGCCCGTCATGACCTTCACGCCCTCATGCAGCTGCGCGTAGGCGGGCTTGTTGTAGTGGCCCATCGGGTCACCTGACGGCGGCTCCAGCTTGACGCAGGTGGCGCCCATCGCGCGGCAACGCATGAGCGCGGCCGGGCCGGGCAGGTTGAGCGCCAGGCTCAGGATGCGGATGCCCTTGAGCGGGCGGAATCTTGCGGGGGTAGCGGTACGGGTTGGGGAACGGTTGGTCATGGCGCCATGCTACAGCGGCAGGCCCACGTAGTTTTCGGCCAGCGCGGTGGACATGGCACGCGAATGCACCAGGTAGTCCAGCTCGGCTTCCTGCAGCTTCTGGCCGAAGCCGCCGGTGTCGTCAAAGCGGTGCATCAGTGACGTCAGCCACCAGCTGAACCGTTCGGCCTTCCACACGCGCGCCAGAGCGCGCTGCGAATAGGTGTCCAGGCCCGCGTCGCTGCGCTCGGCGTAATGCTCGATCAACGCGCCCGACAGGTACTTGACGTCACTGGAGGCCAGGTTCAGGCCCTTGGCACCGGTGGGCGGCACGATGTGGGCCGCGTCGCCCGCCAGGAACAGGCGGCCAAAGCGCATGGGCTCGGCCACAAAGCTGCGCAGCGGGGCGATGCTTTTTTCGATCGTAGGGCCGGTGATGACGGCCTCGGCCAGGGCCGGGTCCAGGCGGCGGCGCAGTTCGTCCCAGAAGCGCTGGTCGCTCCATTGTTCGACCTTGTCGTCCAGCGGGCACTGCACGTAATAGCGGCTGCGCGTCAGGCTGCGCATGCTGCACAGGGAAAAGCCGCGCTCGCTGTTGCCATACACGATGGCGTGTGGGGACACGGGTGGCACGTCGGCCAGCACGCCCAGCCAGCCGAAGGGGTAGGTCTTTTCGTATTCGCGCACGGCGTCTTTCACGCTGGCGCGGCTCACGCCGTGAAAGCCGTCACAGCCGGCAATGAAGTCGCAGTCCAGCGTATGGGTCTGGCCGCCGTGGGTGTAGGTGACGCGCGGCTTTGCGCCGTCAAAGTCGTGCAGCGCGACATCGGCTGCTTCATAAACGGTGGGCAGGCCGGCCGCCTTGCGTGCCTCCATCAGGTCACGGGTCAGCTCGGTCTGGCCGTAGGCCGTCACCACCTTGCCGCCGGTCAGGCCGTGCACGTCAATGGCGTGCCGGGCCCCGCCAAACACCAGTTCGATGCTGTGGTGTACGGTACCGCCGCCGTCCACGCCCGCGCCCACACCGGCTTCATGCAGCAGGTCCACAGTGATCTGTTCCAGGATGCCCGCGCGGATGCGGCCCAGCACGTAGTCGGCGCTTTGGCGCTCCAGGATCACGTTGTCTATGCCTGCCTTGTGCAGCAGCTGGCCGAGCAGCAGGCCGGAAGGGCCTGCGCCAATGATGGCGACCTGGGTGCGGGTGGGGGTCATGGGAGGGTTTCCGTTGTAGTGACCACAGCGTAGGCGCGTGGCGCATTTGCCGCTAGTGCCGGGGCAGGGCATTGCGCGATGTTCGCCCAAGCTGTGCGATGATCGCGCAATGACGATTGCCAGGGCAGATTTCATTGAGGGCATGGCCAAGGGCATGGCCGTGCTGGAGAGTTTTGACACCGAGCGACAGCGCCTGAACGCGACGCTGGCCGCCCAGCGCGCGGGCATCACCCGCGCCGCCGCGCGCCGCCACTTGCTGACGTTGGCCCACCTGGGCTACCTGGATACGGATGGCAGTTATTTCTGGCTGTCAGCCAAGGTGTTGCGCTTCTCCGGCAGTTACCTGGCGTCTGCGCGCCTGCCGCGCCTGTTGCAGCCCACCCTGAACCGCCTGTCGGTCCAACTGGGCGACCCGGTGTCGGCCGTGGTGCTGGATGGGGCCGAGGTGGTGATCGTGGCGCGCAGCGGCTCCAACGCGGTGCTGGCGTACGGCTTGCACCTGGGCGCGCGGCTGCCGGCGCATGCCACGTCCACCGGGCGTGTTCTGCTGGCAGCCAGGACGCGCAGTGACTTCAATGCGTGGATGAAGGGTGATGGCGCCGGCGCCCGTGCGCTGGCGCGGTTGACGCCGCGTACCGTTACCGAGCCAAAGGCGTTTCGCGCCATCATTGACCAGGTGCGCGCTGACGACTGGTGCGTGGCCCATGAAGAGCACGAGATCGGCGTGCACGCACTGGCCATACCCCTGCGCAACATGCAAGGGCAAACGGTGGCGGCGGTGAATGTCGTGACACAGCCGCAGCGCCTGGCGCCGGCCGCGATGCAGCAGGATCTGCTGCCCGCGCTGCTGGAGGCCGCGCGCGAACTGCGGCCGCTTCTGTAAGGCTCAGGCCCGGGGCAGGGTCAGGCTGACCGATGTTCCGCCGGCTGGGGGCTGCAGCCACGCCGCCGCGCCGCCGATTTCCTGCATGCGTGTGCGGATGCTTTCCAGGCCCAGGCCGCCCGGCGCACCCGCAGCGGCAGCGGCAGCGGGCATGCCCTGGCCGTCATCGGCCAGCGTGACGGACAGCGCGTCGTCTTGCCGCTGCCAGATGACATGGACGTTGCGGGCCTGAGCGTGGCGCAAGGCATTGCTCAAGGCCTCATTCAGGGCCGCGCGCAACTGGTATTGCTGGCGGGCGGTCAGCTCGGGCGCAGGCTCCAGATCGGCCTGCCATTGCAGCGCCACGCCCGCGGCTTGTGCCCGCTCCATCGACACATGCCGCAGGTCAGCCATGAAATCGTCAAAGTGCTGGGCCTGGCCGGCCAGCCCGCGCACGATGCTGCGCAGCTGCGTCATGGCCTCGCGCAGCAACGGCTTCTGGCGCTGGGGGTCGTCGATGTGCAGCAGCGTCAGCAGCTTGGCGCCGATGTCGTCGTGCATGTCGCGCGCCACGCGCAGGCGTTCCTCGCGGATGCCACGCTCATGCGCGTCGCGGCCCTCGGCGGCCTGGTCCATCAGTACGCACAGCGAAGCGGTGAATTCCACATCACGCCCAGAGAACAGGCGCTTGCCATGGTCGCGGTAGCGCAGCACGCGGGCGCCCACGCCGCCGCAGGCGGGCAGGCGCAGCGCCAGGCCGTCGTCGGCGAGCTCGGGCCGGGTGGTCGCGGCAGCCTCATCGGCAGTGCTCTTGAGCGGATTGAACAGGCGCTGCAATGCCGCCGCCCACAGCCGCTCCCGTTCCACGGGCGAGGCCGAGAAGGCGATGCGCACCAGCTCGGGCAGCGTCTGCTCCACACTGGCGCTGCCGCGCTCCACCAGCCGGCCCCACAGCCACTGGCGCGCGGGGAAGTACAGCGCGCCGCACACCAGCAGCGTCGTGCCCAGCGACAGTGTCGCGTTCCAGCGCAGCCACAGCACCAGCACTGCGTCGATCACCACCACCACCGCCACGCCTGCCGCCCACAGCAGCACGCGGTAAGCCCATTCATCCAGCTCGAACAGGCGGTAGCGGCCCACGCCCAGCGCCAGGCCGAAGAACATGATCAGGAAGAATCCGAAGGCGTAACCCTGCTCTAGCGGCGGGAACAGGCCGAACACGCCTACCGACACCACCATCAGCACAAACATGCCGCAGCCCACCAGCGCCGACAGCGCCAGCCAGCGCAAGGCGGCGCGCTCGGCCGGTTGCCCTTTGCTGCGGCGCCATTGCACGACCGCCAGCACGATCGCCAGCAGCATCTCGGTCATGATCGGAAAGCGCGCGCCCCAGTCCTGGTCGGGCGCCCAGCGCCACACGTCGGCCGCCAGCCACAGGCCGAACACCAGGGGCAGCGCCAGCAGCCAGCGCGGACGCACCAGCAGGCGCGGATGCGTCAGGAAAATGGCGACCAGACCGCAGCCGAAACCCAACGCGCCCAGATGATTGGCCGATGAAAGCCAACGGAACACCGTGCCGTCAATGGCGAGTTCGCGGGTGCTGTACACCGCCGCTGTCATGGTCGATACCGGGAACGCCAGGCCGCAGGCCGCCAGCATGCGCGGGCCCCAGTCGGCCGGGCGCAGCGCAAACACCCAGGCACCGATCAGCAGGCTGGCCGCGCCCGCAAAGAGCTGGAACCAGAACACGAGCGGCAGCGACGCCATCTCGCGTTTGGGCGACACGACAAGCGTGCTGGTCAGTGCGGGCGCGCCGTCTGCGGCCTGCCAATGCAGCACCAGTTGCGGCTCGCTCATCAGCGTGGCCAGGCGCGTCTGGCGCGCAAAGAACGCGTCCATGTCGGGGTAGGTATCGATGAAGTCGGGCTCTTCGATCAGGTCCTGGGCGCGCAGGTCGACCGCGTCGCGCGCGCCTTGCAGGCGCAAGGCAGTCGCCCCAGCGGGCGGGCCCCCTGCCGGGCTGTCTGCGATGCGCAGGCGGCTCACGACGTCGCTGCCCGCGGGCGCATAGGGCACCAGCCGCAAGCCCATGGAGGGTTGAGACAGCACGTAGGCAATGGCGCTCAGGCAGCCCGCCAGCACCATCGTGACGGCCACCAGCAGGATGCGGCGCGGCATGTCGCCTGCGGGCTTGGCCATGGTCAGACGCCCAGGTACTGTTCCAGCAACTGCGGCTGTGCGTGCAGCTGCGCAGACGTGCCGGCAAACACCACTTCGCCCTTGACCAGGATCACGTTGCGGTCGGTGATCTGGGTCACGTGTTTCCAGTTCTTGTCCACGATGATGCTGCTGATGCCGGATTCACGGATCACCCCGCAGATGCGCCAGATCTCGCGTGCGATCAGCGGTGCGAGGCCCTCGGTGGCTTCGTCCAGGATCAGCACATCGGGGTTGGTCATCAGCGCGCGGCCGATGGTCAGCATCTGCTGCTCGCCACCCGACAGCTGCTGCCCGCCATGGCCCAGGCGTTCTTTCAGGCGGGGGAAGGTCTCCAGCACCCGGTCATACGTCCAGTCCTTTTGCCCACGGGTGCCGGCGCGGGCGGCCATTTTGAGGTTTTCCACCACGCTCAGGTTGCCAAAAATGCCTCGTCCCTCGGGCACATAGGCAATGCCCAGTTTTGCAATCTCGTACGGCGCGCGCCCGGTCATGTCGCGGCCCATGATGTGCACCGTGCCGCCACGCGGTTTGACCAGGCCCATCAGGCTCTTGAGCAAGGTGCTCTTGCCCATGCCGTTGCGGCCCATCAATCCAATTGTTTCCCCGCGCGCCACCGCAAAGTCGATACCGCGCAGGATGTGGCTGGCGCCGTAGTAGGTTTGCAGGCCTTTGGCTTCGATGAGTTGTTCGGTCATTTTTTACGTGCTTCCTCGCGGCAAAGCTGCGCGGCTGGGCGCACCGGCCTGGCAGCTTCACTGGAGCGGTCGCCTGCGGAGTCGAAGCGAAGCGAAAACCACCGCAGTATGAGCCCCGCCGCACACGGCCCGCCGCGAACCCCAGCGAGAGCAAACAAAGCCACCTCAGTGCTCCTCACCCAAATAAGCCGCCTGAACAGAAGCATCACCACGAACAGCAGCAGGCGATCCACTCGCAATGACCTGCCCATTGACCATCACCGTCAGATGGTCAGCCAAGGCAAACACAGCATCCATGTCGTGCTCCACCAGCATCATCGCGTGGGCCTGCTTGAGCTTGAGCAGCAGTTGCACCATGCGCTCGGCTTCGGCCACGCCCATACCGGCCAGGGGTTCGTCCAGCAGCAGCACCTGCGGCTCGGTCGCCAGCGTCATGGCGATTTCCAGCTGGCGCTGCTCGCCGTGGCTGATGGTGCCGGCTACGGCGTCGCGCCGGGGCGCGAGGCCCGCCAGCTCCATGGCGCGCTCGGCGCGTTCGTTGGTCTGGGCAAAGTTGCCGGCGCGGCTGAGCCAGCGCCAGGCCTGCGGCGCGCGCGACTGCGCGGCCAGGCGCACGTTGTCCCACACAGTGAAGGGCAGGAAGATATTGGTCTTCTGGTAGCTGCGGCCCAGGCCGCCGCGTGAAATCTTCTCGGGCTTGTGGCCGGTGACGTCGGCGCCGCCCAGCGTCACGGTGCCTGCGGTGGGCGGCAAGTCGCCCGACAGCAGGTTGGTCAGGGTGGACTTGCCCGCACCATTGGGGCCGATCACCGCATGGATGCGGTCGCGCCAGAGGTCTACCGACACGTCATTGACCGCGGCCAGACCGCCAAAACGTTTGGTGAGGTTACGGGCACTGAGCAAAACTTCATTGGTCATTGCCAGACCCCTTGCGTTGCAGCAGCTTGCCCGCCAGGCCCAGGATGCCGCGCGGCGCAAACACCACCAGCAGCACGATGAACAGGCCCATCCACAGCTGCCAGTGCTTGCCCAGGCGGAACGCGCCAATCGTGGGCAGGTCCTTGAACACATGCAGCACGTATTCAAAAGCGAAGGCGCCGACGATGGCGCCGGCAAAGTTGCCCATGCCGCCCAGGATCACCATCATGATCGCGTGCGCACTCATGTGAAAGCCCATGAGCTCGGGGTTCACATAACCCGTCTGAGCACCCCACAGGTACCCAGCCAGCCCGGCCAGCGCACCGGCCAGTGTGAAGGCGGCGAGCTTGTAGCCAAAGGTGCCGAACCCCATGGCGCGCATGCGGTGCTCGTTGACGCGGATGCCCGCCAGCGCACGGCCAAACGGGCTGAACAGCAGGCGGCGCAAAAAGAAATACACCGCCAGCAGGCAGGCGAGGGTGAAGTAGTAAAAGACGAGCTTGTTGTCCAGGTCAAAGAAGCCACCGTGCGGCTTGAAGTTGACATAGATGCCGTCGGACCCACCCAGCGCCTTGTTGTCAAAGAACAGGTAGAACACCATCTGCGCGAACGCCATGGTGACCATGATGAAGTAGATGCCGTGCGTGCGAACGACAAAGAAGCCGATGATCAGTGCCGCCAGCGCCGAACCCAGCACGGCCAACGGCAATGTCCACCACAGGCTCACCGGCTCACCCGCGGGCGTCATGAAGGCCAGCGCGTAGCCCGCAATCCCGAAAAATGCCGCATGGCCCAGCGACACCAGGCCCGTGACGCCCTGCAGCAGGTCCAGGCTCATGGCAAAGATCGCCATGATCATCATGCGCGCGACCATCTGCGCGTAAAAGTCGCTGCCCACGAAGGGGAAGGCGACCAGCGCCACCAGGCCCAAGGCCAGCGCCACCTGCACGCCGCGTGGCAGGACTTCAATGTTGGACTTCGCTGCGCTCATTGTTTAAAGAGCCCCTCGGGCTTCCACAGCAGCACAGCCGCCATCAGCATGTAAACCAGCATGCCCGCCACCGAGGGCAGCAGCACCTTGCCAAACGTATCCACCAGCCCCACCAGCAGGGCGGAGATGAGCGCGCCGCGCACCGAACCGATGCCGCCGATCACCACCACCACAAAGCACATGATCAATACCTGCGAGCCCATGTTGGGGTACACGCTGGAAATTGGCGCTGCAATCATGCCGGCCACGGTAGCCAGGCCCACACCCAGCGCAAACACAACGGCGTGGATGAGCTTGATGTTGACGCCCAGCGCCTCGGTCATGTCGCGGTTGAAGGCGCCTGCGCGGATCTTCATGCCCAGGCGCGTCTTGCTGATGAGCAGGTACAGGCCGATGGCCAGCGCAATGCACACGCCAGACATGAACAGCCGGTACACCGGGTAGGACAGGTTGTCGGTCAGCGGGATGGACGCGGAAAGCAGATCAGGGATCTTCACGCCGTGCACATCGTCGCCCCACAGGATGGAGCGCAGCTCTTCAAAGATGTAGATCAGGCCAAAGGTCAGCAGCACCTGGTCCAGGTGGTCGCGGTGGTAGAAGTGGCGAAACAGCAGCCATTCCAGTGCCAGGCCGAACACCACCGACAGCGCCGCGCCGCCCAGGATGGCCAGCGTGAGGCTGCCGAAATGCGACGACAGCGACCAGGCCAGGTAGGCCCCCAGCATGTAGAAGCTGCCATGGGCGAGGTTGACCACGCCCATGATGCCGAAGATCAGCGTGAGGCCTGCCGCCAGCATGAACAGCAGCAGCCCGTACTGCACGCTGTTGAGCAGCTGGATGAGGAAGTTGGCGAGATCCATTTACGCCTGCCTGCGCGTCAGCAGCAGCAAGCCACCCATCACGGTGAACAGGCCGCCGCAGATGCGGTTGATCCATTTGACGGGCCCGCTCGTCTTGAGCAGCGGCACCAGGCGCGACACGCTCAACGCACACAGCGTCAGCACGGTGAACTCAAAGGCCATGAAGGTCAGCGCCAGGATGGACAGCTGCGGCGCCATAGGCGCGGTGGGGTTCAAAAACTGCGGGAAGAACGCCGCAAAGAACAGCACCGCCTTGGGGTTGCTGGCACCCACCAGGAGGCCCTGCAGGTAAAACGAGCGGCCCGGCGCCGCGTCCGTGCCCAGATGCAGCGCTGCGTTGCTGCGAAAGGTCCTGATGCCCAGCCAGATGAGGTAGGCCGCGCCGGCCACCTTGACGGCGGTGAACGCGGTTTCAGACGCCGCCAGCAGCGCACCCAGCCCCATGGCCGACAGCAGCATCACGCCCAGCACGGCGGTCACGGCGCCAGCCACGGACGTCATGGCGCGGCGCGGGCCGTGGTTCAGCGCATTGGTCATGCACATCAGCATGGTGGGCCCGGGCGTGAGGATCAGCAGCGCAACGGCCGCAACGTACAAAAGGTAAGTGGAAAGCGTCATGAAGGGCAGGGCGGCAGGCGTGACAGGTCAAAAAAATGGGAGGCGTCACCTCCCATTGTCGGGTCTAGCAAACCTCAGGCCAGTTTCAGGCCACTTGTCAGCCCATCTTGCAACCGGCGCCCGAGTCGGCCAGCGCCTTGGCGGCCACGCCGATCACCTTGTTTTCCTTGTTTTCGACCTGGCGCAGGTAGATGTCCTGCACGGGGTTGTGCGACTTGCTCATCGTCCACTTGCCGCGCGGGCTGTCGATGACGGCGGACTCCATGGCCTTGTACAGCGCAGGCTTGCTGTTGAGGTCGCCCTTGACGGCGGCGGCGCCCTGGACGAGCAGCAAGCCGGTGTCGTAGCCCTGCACAGCGTACACGTCGGGCTGCATCTTGAACTGCGATGCGTAAGCGGTGCGGAACTGCTTGTTGCGCGGCGTGTCCAGCGAATCGCTGTAGTGCATGGTGGTGATGATGCCGTCGGCAGCGGGGCCCGCGGCGTCCAGCACGCCTTCGGTCAGGAAGCCCGAGCCATACAGCGGGATCTTGCCCTTCAGGCCCGCCGCGGCGTAGTCGCGGATGAACTTGGCTGCGCCACCGCCGGCAAAGAAGCAGGCGACTGCATCAGGCTTGAGCGAGGCGATTTCGGTCAGCAGGGCCTGGAATTCGACGTTGGGGAAGGGCAGGCCCAGCTCCTTGACGATGGTGCCGCCGGCAGCGGTGTAGCTTTCCTTGAAGCCTTCAAAGGCTTCGTCGCCCGCGGCGTACTTCCAGGTGATCCACACGGCCTTTTTGTGGCCCTTGGCCACCATGGCCTGGCCCAGCGCGCGCGTGGGCTGGCTATTGCTGAACGAGGTGCGGAACACGTTGGGCGCGCACAGGGCGCGGGTGGCGGCATGCACACCGGCGTTGGGGATCAGGTTGAGCACGCCCGATTCACGTGCGACGCGCTGGATGCCCATCTGCACGCCCGAGTGCACGGTGCCGATCAGCACGTCCACCTTGTCGCGCTGCACCAGTTTGGTGGCGTTTTCAACGCCCTTGGACGGCTCGGATTCGTCGTCGACCTTGAACCATTCGATCTCACGGCCGCCCAGCTTGCCGCCCTTTTCGTCAATGGCCATGCGCACGCCGTTTTCAATCGCCACGCCCAGCTGCGCGAACGTGCCGGTGTAGGGGAGCATGAAGCCCACGCGTACCTTGTTGCCCTGGGCGCGGGCAATCTGGGGCAGCAGCAGGCCGGTGGAGGCTGCGCCCACAATGGCGGCGCTGCGGGTCAGGACGAGACGGCGGGTGGTCATGGATATCTCCTTTTGTTTAGGCTTAAAGCAATTTAACCGAGTCGCCTTTGTTGCGCAACATGGGTTACCCGAAGAAAGTGCGCTTTCATTGTGCCGCCCGCAGCTTGAACCGCTGGATCTTGCCCGTGGCCGTCTTGGGCAACTCGGGCACAAACTCGATCCACCGTGGGTATTTGTAGGGCGCAAGCTGCGTCTTCACATGCGCCTTCAGCTCGTTGGCCGTGGCCGCCTGGCCGGGCTTGAGCACCACATAGGCGCGTGGCTTGACCAGTTCGTCGGTGTCAGCCGCGCCAATCACGGCGGCCTCCAGCACCGCAGGGTGGGTCATGAGTGATGCCTCCACCTCAAACGGGCTCACATAGATGCCGCCGACCTTGAGCATGTCGTCGCTACGCCCGCCGTAGGTGTAATAGCCGTCAGCGTCCCGGGTGTATTTGTCGCCGCTTCGGGTCCATTCCCCACAGAACGTGGCTTTGGTCTTTGCCCGGTTGTTCCAGTACATGATCGCGGCGCTGGGGCCGCTGATCTGCAGCTCGCCGATCTCACCGGCGGCACATTCGCGGCCGTCGTCGCCCACAATGCGCAGGTCGTAGCCCGGCACGGCCTGGCCGGTGGTGCCGTAGCGCACCGCGCCGGGGCGGTTGCTTAAAAAGATGTGCAGCATTTCGGTGGAGCCGATGCCGTCCAGGATTTCGCAGCCGTATTCAGCCGTCCACTTCCTGCCGATTTCAGCGGGCAGGGCCTCGCCTGCGCTGGTGCACACGCGCAGCGACAATTCGGCGCGCTGCGGGCGGCCAGCGTCCGCCAGTAGCGCCGCATACAGCGTGGGCACGCCATAAAAAATGGTGGGCTGGAACTTCTTCAACACGCCGAACACATCGGCTGGCGTGGGGCGCGAGGGCAGCAGCACTGCCGTGGCGCCCACGCTCATGGGGAAGGTCAGGCCGTTGCCCAGGCCGTAGGCGAAGAACAGCTTGGCGGCCGAGTACACGACGTCGTTTTCGCGAATGCCCAGCACGGGCCGCCCGTACAGCTCCGCCGTCTGGATCAGGTGGCTGTGCAGGTGCACCGTGCCTTTGGGGGCGCCGGTGGAGCCGCTGGAATACAGCCAGAACGCCGCGTCATCGGCGCAGGTAGGCGCGACCTGTTGTGTCGCAGCGCCCGCAGCGACCAGGGCCGCCACGCTGTCCAGGCCATCGGTGCCCGCGCGCACCACGGATCGGAGGTCGGGCAGGGTGCCAGCAAACGGCTCGAATGCAGGCCACAGCGGCTGCGACACAAACAGCATCTGCGCGCGTGAGTCACGCAGCATGAATTCAAAATCTTTCGCGGTCAGCAGCGTGTTGGCCGCCACCGGCACCACACCGGCCAGCATGCAACCCAGGAACACTACGGGCCATTCGGGTGTGTCCAGCATGGCGACCAGCACGCGTGATTCGGGCGCCAGGCCGCGCTCTCGCAGGGCGTTGGCCAGGCGGTGGGCCTGGTCCGTCAGTTCACCATAGGTCAGCTGTGCGCCGCTGGATGCGTCAATGAAAGCGGGTTTGGCGGCGCGCCGCGCATTGCGCGCCAGCAGGTCATGGGCTGCGTTGTACTGGCGCGGGATGTCGACGCGGGGCGGGCTGGTGCTGTGATCAGCGTGGCTGAGGCTCATGGGTGGCTCAGGCCGCAGGCGCCAGGGCGACCGCCAACCATTCACGGCACCACACGGTGCCAAGCTCCTCGGGCAGGGTGCCGGCGCTGGCGTTGTGGCACCACACGTCGCCAATGCGCTGGGCGCCCAGGCCGCTCAGGCGTTCGTCAAATTTCTTGCCGCCAAAGCAGAAGGTCTGCTGGTAGGTGCTGTCGCCCAAGGCGATCACCCCGTAGCGCACATGGCCCAGGTACTTGGGTGCACTGTCCAGCGACTCGTACAGGTTGCGGGCGTTGTCAGGTACATCGCCAGAACCGTAGGTGGATGTGCAGATGAGATAAAGTGCATCTTCATCAAATACAGAGATATCCAGCCCGTCCATCAGCTGGACTTCAATGTCGTCAACCAGGTCCGCACAGTCCATCTGGATAGCCTGCGCTACATAGTCAGCCGTGCTGGTCATGGTACCGACGAGGATTTTGAGCTTCATGCCTTGGTCTCCGGACAAAAGATGCAATAAACTGCTTGACACTTGATTGACAGGAAGTATACTGCAATCTTGATCTGCGTCAAACTTTTTTCGAATGACTGAGCCCACCATCCTTGCCATGCCGGAACCCGAAGCCAAAGCCACGCTGGCCGAGCTCGGCGCCCGTGTGCGTGCGTGGCGGGCCCGCCGTGGCATGACACGCAAGGCGCTGGCAGCCGATTCAGGCCTGAGCGAGCGCTTTCTGGCCGATGTGGAAAGCGGCAAAGGCAACGTGTCCATCAATTCCCTGGAAGCCGCCGCCCGCGCTCTCAATATCTCCATTCTTGATCTGCTGCAGGACGCGCCGCGCCCGGCGCTGGCGCGCGCACAGGGCCTGCTGGCGCGGCTGGACGACGGCCAGCTGGACCAGGCCTATTCGCTGCTCGGCAGCACCTTTGGCATGACCGACGCATTGGGCCGTGACAAGCGCGTGGCGCTGATCGGCCTGCGCGGCGCCGGCAAGACCACGCTGGGCGGTGAGCTGGCTGCGCAACGCGGTGTGCCGTTTGTGGAGCTGGACCGCGAGATCGAACGCGAGGCCGGCACCAGCATGAATGAAATCCTGCTTCTGCACGGGCAGGCCGGCTACCGCCGCTACGAGCGCCGTGCGCTGCTGCGCATTGCCGAGGATCACCCCGACGGCGTGGTCATGACCACCGGCGGCAGCATCGTGAGCGAGCGCGACACGTTCGATTTGCTGCAAAGCCATTTCTGGTGCGTGTGGCTCAAGGCCAGCCCCGAAGAACACATGAGCCGCGTGGTGGCCCAGGGCGACATGCGCCCGTTTGATGCCGGCGACAACGCCAAAGGCGGCGCCACGCGCGAAGCGCTGGACGACATCCGCCGCATTCTGGCCAGCCGCGAAGCCCTGTATGCCCGCGCCGACGCCGTGGTGGACACCGCGGCGCGCACTGTGAAGCAATCAATCAAAGACCTCGAAAGAGCCGTTCCCACCAAGGAGACACGATGAATGCCATGACCGAGCCGCTGCTGTTCAAGCAAGGCGAACGCGAGCTGGTGCGTTTTGAAACGCACCCCACGAAATACCAGCACTGGACGTTGAGCGTGGAGGGCGACGTGGCCCGGCTCAAGCTGGACATCAACGAAGACGGTGGCATCAAACCCGGCTACAAGCTCAAGCTCAACAGCTACGACCTGGGCGTGGACATCGAGCTGCACGACGCCATCAACCGCATCCGTTTCGAGCACCCAGCCGTGAAGGTGGTGGTGTTTGAATCAGGCAAGGAAAAGATCTGGTGCTCGGGCGCCAACATCTACATGCTGGGCGTGTCCACCCATGGCTGGAAGGTGAACTTCTGCAAGTTCACCAACGAAACCCGCAACGGGCTGGAAGACTCATCGCGCAACGACGGCCTGAAGTCGATTGCGGCCGTGACCGGCGCCTGCGCTGGCGGCGGCTACGAGCTGGCCCTGGCCTGCGACCGTATCGTGATGGTGGACGACCGCAGCTCCACCGTGAGCCTGCCCGAAGTGCCGCTTTTGGGCGTGTTGCCCGGCACCGGCGGCCTCACGCGCGTGACCGACAAGCGCAAGGTACGCCGCGACCTGGCCGACATCTTCTGCACCACCAGCGAGGGCGTGCGCGCTGACCGCGCCAAGGACTGGAAACTGATCGACGCCCACGCCAAGCCACAGCAGTTCACGCAGCTGGTGGACGCCGAGATTGCCGCGCTGCGCGCCCAATCGACCCGCAACGGCACGGGCGGCATCAGCTTGACGCCGCTGCAGGTGACCATTGACGACGCCGGCTACCACTACAGCACCGTCGATGCGCTGGTAGACCGCGCGACGCGCATTGCCACCATCACCATCAACGCGCCCACCGCGCCTGTTGAATCGACGCCTGAAGCGATCGAGGCGGCCGGCGCCAACTGGTGGCCGCTGAAGATGCAGCGCGAGCTGGACGACGCCATCCTGAACCTGCGCACCAACGAGCTGGAAACCGGCACCTGGGTCCTCAAGACCCGTGGCGATGCCAACCGTGTGATGCAGGCCGATGCCGTGCTGGAACAACTGAAAGACCACTGGCTGGTGCGCGAAACCACCGGCGCGCTGCGCCGCACGCTGGCCCGCATTGACGTGACCAGCCGCTCGCTGATTGCATTGGTGGACGAAGGCTCGTGCTTTGCCGGCACCTTCTATGAGCTGGCCGCGGCCTGCGACCGCATCTACATGCTGGACCTGCCCGACAGTCCTGACGCCGCCCCCGCCCTGCAGCTGAACGCCGCCAACTTCGGCCGCTATCCCATGGTCAATGGCCTCACGCGGCTGCAAACACGCTTCAATGAGGACGCGCAGACCATCGCGCAACTGCGGGGCCTGCAGGACAGCACGCTGCGCGCCGACCAGGCGCTGGCGCTGGGCCTGGTCACGCTGACGCCTGATGACATCGACTGGGAAGACGAGATCCGCATCATGCTGGAAGAGCGCGCCAGCCTGTCGCCCGACGCCATGACCGGCCTGGAAGCCAACCTGCGTTTTCCTGGCAAGGAGACGATGGAAACGCGCGTGTTCGCGCGCCTGAGCGCCTGGCAGAACTGGATCTTCATCCGCCCCAATGCGGTGGGTGAAGACGGCGCATTGAAATTGTTTGGCACCGGAAAAAAAGCAAAGTTCGACTGGAAACGCGTCTAAGGAAACACCATGAGCACGATCGACCTGCAAGCCCTGATCCCCAACAACGTCAACCTGGGCGACAACCGCCAGCTGCAGCGCGCGCTGGAGCACTGGCAGCCTGCCTTCCTGAACTGGTGGGACGAAATGGGCCCAAGCGACTTCAAGGCCAAAGAGGTCTACCTGCGTACCGCCGTGGGTGTGGACGCCTCGGGCTGGGCCAGCTACGGCTACACGCCCATGCCCGATTACCGCTGGGGCATCTTTCTGGCCGACAAGGAAGAAAACCGCAAGATCGGCTTTGGCGACCACATGGGGCAAGACGTGTGGCAGGACGTGCCCGGCGAATACCGCAGCACCTTTCGCCGCCTGATCGTGACGCAAGGCGACACCGAACCCGCGTCGGTCGAGCAGCAGCGCCTGCTGGGCCACACCGCGCCCAGCCTGTACGACCTGCGCAATCTGTTCCAGGTGAACGTGGAAGAGGGCCGCCACCTGTGGGCCATGGTCTACCTGCTGCACGCGCACTTTGGCCGCGACGGGCGGGAAGAGGCCGAGGAACTGCTCATGCGCCACAGCGGTGACGCCGACAAGCCGCGCATTCTGGGCACCTTCAACGAGCCCATGGACAACTGGCTCTCGTTCTTCATGTTCACGTACTTCACGGACCGCGACGGCAAGTTCCAGCTCAAGAGTTTTGCCGAAAGCGCGTTCGACCCGCTGGCGCGCACCACGCGCTTCATGCTGACCGAAGAAGCCCACCACATGTTTGTCGGTGAGACCGGCGTGGGCCGCGTCATCAAGCGCACGCTGGAAGTCATGAAAGAGCTGGACACTGACGACGTGGCCACCTTGCGCAAGGCCGGCGTCATCGACCTGCCCACCATCCAGAAATTCATGAACTTCTGGTTCACCAGTTCGCTGGACCTGTTTGGGTCCGAAGCATCCAGCAACGCCGCCAACTACTTCAGCAACGGCATCAAGGGCCGCCCGGACGAAGCCAAATTTACCGACCACGTGGAAGCCGAAACCGAGATGAGCATCCAGGTGCCTGACGGCAAGGGCGGCTTGAAGAGCGACACGATTTCGGTGCGCAATGGCATGAACGAAATCACCCGCCTGGAATACGTGAAGGACTGCAACGTGGGCGTGACGCGCTGGAACATGGGCATCAAGCGCGCCGGTATTGACTTTGAACTCAAGCTGCCGTCCACGCGTTTTCGCCGTGCGGTGGGTGTGTGGGCAGGCATCCCGACCGACCCGCTGGGTAACCCCATCAGCCAGGCAGAGTTCGACGCGAAGAAGGACAGCTGGCTGCCCACGCCGGAAGACATCAGCTTCGTCAAGAGCCTGATGCACCGCGTGACCGAGCCGGGCAAGATGGCCGCGTGGATCGCACCGCCGGACCGCGGCATCAACGCCAACCCGGTCGAGTACGAATACGTCAAGCTTTGATCAGGCGATGGCCGCGCCCCGCTCGCTGAGCAGCTCCTTCAGCAGCGAGCGGTGGCACCGCGCTTCGTTCTCGCAGTAGCAGCCCATCGAGAAATGGCTGCCGTGCGAGAGCGCGGCCAGCAGGTCCAGGCTGCGGCTGGCGTCGGCTTCGGCCATTTCGCTGCGGTACTTCTTGCGAAAGGCCGCCCATTCCTTGTCTGACGCGACCGCCTGGCCCAACTGCATGGTCTCGGCGCTGGGCGCCAGGTTGGGGTACCACACGTCGTACCAGTCCTGCGAGGCAAATTCGGCCTTGGGTACACCCCGCGGCGGGCGGCGCACGGTGCCGATGCGCAGGCCTTCGCCGCTGGCGCGCGGCGTACCCAGGCGAACGATGCGAATGCTCATGGCGAACTCCTTTTCTGGAAAACCGTGACCTCCACCCCCAGGCTGGCGGAAGGAAAGCGCAGGCGCAGCAGGCGCTGGCCGGGATGCAACACAAAAAAGATATCGTCGGCGTCGTCGCAGCCTTCGCCGCGCATGCGGGCTACGCGGTAACGCGGCCCCGGCAGGCTGCCCACGATCTGCAGGGCGGTGTCGAATTCCTTGCGCAGGCCGACCAGCTGCGCCGGGTTGACGCCCGCCGGCCAGTGCTGCGGGTCCAGCTGCCAGCCCTGCAAAGCCTGGATGCGCCGCGCCAGCGTCGCCGGTTCCAACAGCCCGTCATACGCCAGCGGGCAGGCCTGGCCCGCCTGCACAAGTTGCGACTGCGCGGCCCTGCGCGTGACCTGCAGGCCGGCACCGGGTTTGCCCTGCGTCGTTTCGGTGGCGATCCAGTCACCGTCCCAGGCGGCGTTCAGCGCCTGTGCACCACACAACGCAGGCACTAGCAGCGCGGCGCCGGCAAGCCACAGGGCGGCCAGGCGCGTCATGTCCCCACCACCCCGCCGTCGGTGCGGCGTACCGCCACAACGGCCGAGCGGGGCCGTGCATTGCCGCCGTCAGGCCAATGGCCTTCAGAGCCGCCGTCGTCACTGGTTTCGCCGGGGTGCTGGATGTTCACGAACAGCGTGCGCCGGTCGGGAGTGACCACGCAGCCGGTGATCTCGCAGCCGCGCGGGCCCGTCATGAAACGGCGGATGCGGCCCGTGGCCACGTTGGCGCACAGCATCTGGTTGTTGCCCAGTCGTGCCAGCGCGCCTTGGTGCATGAGCTGGCCCGACATGTCGGTCTGTATCCACAGCAGCCCGCCCGCGTCAAAGTGCAGGCCGTCCGGCGAGCCGAAAGCGTCCGCCTGCGTCGACGGGTACTGGCTGGCGCTGCCTGCTTCCATCGGGTCACCGGCCAGGGCAAACACATCCCAGGTGAATGTGGTGGCAGCGGCATCGCCGAGCGCCTCACGCCAGCGGATGATGTGGCCTGTGCCATTGCCCGCGCGCGGGTTAGCGGCGTCCACGCCGGGGCGCCCGGGTGTGCCGCGCTGGGTGTTGTTGGTCAGCGTGACAAAGACCTCGCCACTGACCGGGTGCACGGCAATCCATTCGGGGCGGTCCATGGGCGTGGCGCCTACGGCGTCGGCCGCGCCGCGCGCGTTGATGACAACGTCCGCCAAAGTGGCCAGGCCGCCCGCGCCCGCCACCAGCGGCCGCCATTCGCCGCGGCCGCCGGCGTCAAACCGCGCCGCGTAGAGCGTGCCATGGTCCAGCAGGTCGCGGTTGGCTGAGTAGCCGCCGGGTTGAACGCGGGCGTGGCTGACGAATTTGTAGATGTACTCAAACCGGCCGTCATCGCCCATGTACACGGCCACGCGGCCGTCACGGGACAGTGTGCAGGTGGCACTCTCCTGGCGCTTGCGGCCCAGCGCCGTGCGCTTGATGGGGGTGGCAGTGGGGTCCATGGGGTCGATCTCCACTACCCAGCCAAAGCGGTGGGCTTCGTTCGGGTGGCGCGTGACGTCAAAGCGTTCGTCGTGCTGCCACCAGTCCACCCACTGCGCACCCGGCGCCACGCCATAACGCTTCAGGCTGGCGAGCAGGTCCGGCGGGGCCTTGCCCAGCCCGCCGAAATAGCCCTGGAAGTTTTCCTCGCACGTCAGGTAGGTGCCCCAGGGCGTAACGCCCATGGCGCAGTTGGCAAGCGTGCCCAGCATTGCATCCCCGGCCGGGTTCATGGCAGTGCGCATGGCCGGCGCGCCGGCAGCCGGCCCTGCGATGCGCAAGGGTGTGTTGCCATGGATGCGTCGCGCGTAGCGCGATGGCAGCACCTGCTGCCAGCCGCCGGGGCCTGCCGCGACCTCAATCACCGACACCCCCATGGCGTGCTGTGACTTGCGCACCCGTTCAATCGAGTTGGCACCGCGCACGCCGTCGGCGTGCAGCAGGGCTTCGTCGGTGTATTCGTGGTTGAGTACCAGCAGACCGCGCTGACCATCGCGCGCCAGGGGAAAGAAATGCATGCCATCGTGGTGCA
>CALRZF020000005.1:0-33439 GCA_943372585.1 Ramlibacter sp. 2FC
CGTCCACCGGCATCACGGCGCGCGGCAGCACGTCCAGCTCGGCGTCGGTCATGACGGTGGTCAACGGCCCCATCCGCCACCAGATCAACATGAACTTCGGCATCGGCGCCATGGGCCCGTACAACCATGCCAACGCCACCATCGGCCGCGCCTATGCGCTGTTGTCGCAGAACCTGCAGGGCGGCTCGGTGCCGGGCGAGACTTTCATGGGGTCGATTGGCAACAACTACACCTACAACGGCATCACCTTTGCAGAGAACGAGGAACGCTCGCCCTGGGAGCCGCTGCACGTGCAAAAGGGTTTTGACAAGGACGCCAGCACCGTCACCGTGTTCCACGGCTGCCGCTCCACGACCTTTTGCCTGGGCCTGCGCCAGGACTACTGGCGCGAGCATGTGAAGGACATGTTGCTGGGCACGGACTCCATCACGGCGCCCGTGCTGGTGCTGGACCCGATCACGGCGCGCCAGTTTGTGGAGCGCGGCGGCTTTGACACCAAGGCCAAGCTGATCCGCTGGATTCATGAAACCGCCGAGATGCCCGCGGGCCGCTACTGGGACCTGCAGCTGGTGCAGAACTACGTGCATTCGCGCGCCACGCTGGGCCCGTCGGAGTCGCCCAAGGCCAAATACGTGGGCGTGCCGGCCGACACGCCCGTGCGCATGTTTGAAGAAGACGCGATCAACGTCGTGGTGACCGGCGGCGAGGCCAACGGCTACTGGCAGATCATGGGCGCGCACCACCGCGCCACGGTGTCGGTGGACGAGTGGCGCTGAGCGTGGGCGCCATGCGTGAATGCGACCTGGCCATCGTCGGCGCCGGTGTGGCCGGCCTCACGGCCGCCGCTGTGGCGGCGTGCGCAGGCCTGAACGTGCTGGTCATCGAGCGCATGGGCGCGGGCGGCCAGGTGATGACGGTGGACCATGTGGCGAATTTTCCTGCCTACCCCGATGGCATTGCCGGCTTTGACCTGGGCCCGGCCCTGCAGGAGCAGGCCGAGGACGCGGGCGCGCAGTTCGCGCTGGACAGCGTGGAACGCGTTGAGCCCGGCGCAGCCAGGCATGTGCTGCACTGTGCGGGCGAGCCCGTGGCCGCACGCGCGGTGCTGCTGGCCGTGGGCTCGCAGCGGCGCAAGCTGGGCGTGCCGGGTGAGGACGACTATGAAGGCCGCGGCGTGTCGCACTGTGCTTCATGCGACGGGCCGCTGTTTCGCGGCGAGCCGGTTTGCGTGGTGGGCGGTGGCGATTCTGCAATCGGTGAAGCCGCTGTACTGGCCCAGCATGCCGCCCAGGTGCACGTGGTGTTTGAAGGAGCCACGCCCCATGCGCAGCCCTACCTGCTGGACGCCTTGGCAGGCCTGCCGAATGTGGCACTGGTGCCCGGCATGCGTGTGCAGGCCGTGACCGGCAGCGAATGCGGCGTGGCCGGCGTGGTGCTGCACGGCAACGCGGGCCAGGCCACCACCCTGCCGGTGACCGGCCTGTTTGTTTACGCGGGGCTGGCACCGGCGAATACCTTCCTGCAGGGCGAAGTGGCACTGGACGACGCCGGCCGCGTGTTGACGGATGCGTCTTTGCAAACGTCCGTGCCCGGCATCTTTGCAGCAGGCGACGTGCGCGCGGGCGCCTCATACCTTTTATCCCAGGCCGCACAAGACGGCACCCAGGCGGCGCAAGCCGTCATTCAATACCTTGAAGGAGACACACGATGAACATCGCTCAAACCTGCCTGGCACGCCGCGCATTCACTGCGCTGGCCCTGATGCTGGCGGCACCGCTGGCACTGGCACAGACCTTCCCCATCCCCGACAAACCGGTCAAGCTGGTCGTGGGGTTCCCGGCCGGCGGCGGCACTGACCTGCAGGCCCGCATGGTGGCGCAGCACCTGGCGCCCATCCTGGGCGTGCCGGTGATCGTGGAAAACAAGCCGGGCGCCGGCACCATGCTGGCGGCCATGGACGTGTCCAAGGCGCCGGCGGACGGCCACACGCTGCTGTACACGCCCGCGTCCACGCTGTCGCAGCTGCCGCACACCCTGTCGGCCGTGAAGTACGACACCTTCAAGGACTTCACACCCGTGGCGCAGGGCGCGCTTGGGCCGCTGGTGCTGGTGCTGCACAAGTCCATCCCCGCCACCAACGTGCGCGAGCTGGTGACCTATGCCAAGGCCAACCCTGGCCAGCTCAACTACGTGTCGCAGGGCGTGGGTACGCCGGCGCACATCTTTGGCCAGATCTTTGCGAAGCAGGCGGGCATCGACATCGTGCACGTGCCCTACAAGGGCGCCAACGATGTGGCCAAGGACTTCGTCGCCGGGCGGGTGCACCTGCAGTTTGCGTCGTCGTCCGCTGCAGTCGCGCTGGCCAAATCGGGCGAGGTGCGCATGATCGCCGCCGTGGCGCCCAAACGCAGCGGACTGTTCCCCGACCTGGCCACCATGAGCGAACAGGGCATCAGCGGCGTGGACATTGAAAGCTGGATCGGCTTTGTCGGCCCGGCGGGCCTGCCGCCCGCCACCACCAAAAAACTCAGCGAGGGCATTGCGCAGGTGCTGGCCATGCCAAAAGTGCGCGAGGACTTCCGCACCGGCGGCGTGGAAGCCAAATGGCTCAGCCCCGAAGACTTTGCCGCCGCCATCCGCAACTCTTACCAGCTGTGGGCCAGCGCGCTGGCAAACATCGGGTTCAAGAAGGAATAGTCAGCCAGCCAGCCAGACGGCTCAGCGCTGCGCAGGTTGCACGCGCCCGTACAAGGTCACGGGCGGGTCGCGCAGCTCGGTAAACACCATGTCGCGGTCATAGCTGCCCGCCATGGCGCCGTTGCTGCTGATGCGCTGGTCTTCCCCAAGGCGTGCCACCGCGTCACCCGCGCGAGCCGCGCGCTCCTGCGTGATGGGGCAATCGGTGCTGTCGTCAAACACCATGTGCGCGCCCGGGAACACACGGGGCAGCGTTTCGTGGATCTGCAAGCGCATGTCTATCGGCGCCGTCTGGGCGTTGTAGACAACGCGGTTGTTGCGGTCGTAGACCGTGTAGCAGGCGACGGCGTTCACACTGGCAACCGCAAACAGCGCGCAGCAAACACAGGATTTCAGGTTCATGGCAGGCTCCCACCGGCCTCCATGACCGGCTGCAGCCCATCTTGCGTCACAGGCTGTGCGTCACCTGTCGGCGGGCATCCCGCCTGGCTGTCAGCGCGCCACGGCGGCAGCGGCCTCAGTCATCGGCCCGGCGAAAGCTCTTGCTGATCTCTTTCATGATGGCTTGCTGGATGGGCTTTTCCATCAGATCCAGCACCACCTTGGCCTCTACCCGCAGGGATATGTCGTTGTCACCCCACTTGGCCTGCAGCCGCTCGAGTTGCGCATGGGGCAACCGGGCCAACTGGCTGTCAGTGGCCTGAGGAAGGCCGGACAGGTCATCGCCCGCGCCTGAGGGGGCCTGTGCCGGCGCCTGTGAGGACTGCGGCGCCATGGCTTCGTTGAAACGCTGCACCAGCGCTGGGTCCGCCGGCAGCGGCAAAGCCACCGTGGACGCCGGCGAAGCGGCGGGAATCGTCAATCCGTTCCAGCCCACACTGGTTGTCATGGCCACACCTTGAACGTTGCAGATGCGGCAATAGTACGCAGCGGTAGTTTTCAGTCCACTATACGAACGTACCCTGCTTGACGTTAGTGCAGCTTCACACCCGTCTTGCTCTGCGCAAACTCGTGCGTCACGCCGGGCGCCAGCTCAATCACCTTCAGGCCTTCAGGCACCACATCAAAAACGCCCAGGTCGGTGATGATGCGGTCCACCACGCCCACGCCCGTCAGGGGCAGCGTGCAGGCGGGCAGGATCTTCAGGTCTTCGGTGCCGTCCTTCTTTTTGGCCACATGTTCCATCAGCACGATCACGCGCTTGACGCCGGCCACCAGATCCATGGCGCCGCCCATGCCCTTGACCATCTTGCCGGGGATCATCCAGTTGGCCAGGTCGCCCTTTTCGCTGACCTGCATGGCGCCCAGGATGGACAGGTTGATCTTGCCGCCGCGGATCATGGCAAAGCTGTCGTGGCTGCCGAAGATCGACGAGCCCTTGATCGTGGTCACGGTCTGCTTGCCGGCGTTGATGAGGTCAGCGTCGACTTCATCTTCGGTCGGGAACGGGCCGATGCCCAGCATGCCGTTCTCGCTTTGCAGCCACACCTCTTTGGTGGAAGGCACATGGTTGGCCACCAGCGTCGGGATGCCGATGCCCAGGTTCACATAGAAACCGTCTTCGAGTTCATGGGCTGCGCGCGCAGCCATCTGGTCTTGGGTCCACGGCATGATCAGACTCCTGCTTTCTCGGTAATGGTGCGTTTCTCGATGCGCTTTTCGGGCGTGGTGTTCAGCACGATGCGGTGCACGTAAATGCCGGGCAGGTGGATCTGGTCGGGCACCATGTCGCCGGTCTCCACAATCTCTTCCACTTCCACCACGCAAATCTTGCCCGCCATGGCCACAGCCGGGTTGAAGTTGCGCGCCGTAAAGCGGAACTGCAGGTTGCCCGACTTGTCGGCACGGTGCGCCTTGACCAGCGACACCTCGGGCACCAGCGCACGCTCCATCACGTACTGCTCGCCGTCGAATTCACGGATTTCCTTGCCTTCGGCCACCAGGGTGCCCACGCCGGTCTTGGTAAAGAACGCCGGGATGCCCGCGCCGCCGGCGCGCAGCTTCTCGGCCAGCGTGCCCTGGGGCGTGAACTCCAGCTGCAGTTCACCGGCCAGGTACTGGCGCTCAAACTCCTTGTTCTCACCCACATAGCTCGAGATCATCTTGCTGATCTGGCGCGTCTCCAGCAGCTTGCCCAGGCCAAAACCGTCCACGCCGGCATTGTTGGAAATAACGGTCAGGTTCTTGACGGCGCTGTCGCGCAGCGCGTCAATCAGCGCCTCGGGGATGCCGCACAGGCCAAAGCCGCCTACGGCCATCAGCTGGCCGTCCTGCACGATGCCCTTCAGGGCTTCGGCGGCGGAAGGATAAATTTTGTTCACGGAATGTCTCCTATGGGAAGAGTCCCGTACGATACTACCTAACCCGTTACGTAGTTCTTCGTAGAGGTTTGCACCATGGACGTTGATTACCGCCTTGCGTTCGACCTGGCCCCTGTGGGCCTGTGCGTGTCGCGCAACCGCGTGATCATTGACTGCAACCAGCAGCTGTGCGAGATGTTCGGCGCGGCGCGCGAGCAGCTGATTGGCGAGTCTTTCCAGGTGCTGTACCCCAGTGCCGACGAATACGAGCGCCTGGGCGCGCGCATGAGCCCCATCCTGAATGCCAAAGGGCATTACGCCGACGACCGCATCATGAAACGGGTGGACGGCCGCCTGAAAGGGGAGCTGTTCTGGTGCCACGTGACCGGCCACGCACTGAACCGCGAGGCCCCGCACGAAGCCGGCATCTGGGCTTTTGAGGACCTGAGCTCACAACGCCCCGTCAAGGCCGAGTTGACCGCGCGCGAGCGCGAAGTCGCCGCACGGCTGCTGGACGGCCTGACCAGCAAGGAGATCGGCAAGACGCTGGCCATCAGCCACCGCACGGTGGAGATTTACCGCGCACGGCTCATGCGCAAGTACAAGGCCAACACGACAGCCGACCTCGTCCACAAATTGATGGCCGGAAGCTAGGGTTTCGGCGCGTCAATCACTTCCGACGCGGTGCGAAACGCATCCACCGCCGCCGGAAAGCCGCAGTACACGCTGGCGTGTAAAAAGATCTCCTGCAACTCTGCCGGCGTCACGCCATTGTTCAGCGCGCCGCGCACATGCACTTTCAGTTCATGCATCCGGCCCAGCGCCACCAGCATGGACACGGTCACGATACTGCGGGTCTTGAGGTCAATGCCCTCGCGCTGCCAGGTGTTGCCCCAGGCGTGTCGGGTCACCAGGTCCTGCAGCGGCGCAGTGAACGGGGTGGCGCGGTCCAGCGCGCCCTGCACGTAATCGTCGCCCAGCACGGCGCGGCGCCGGGCCATGCCTTTGTCGTAAATCGGGTCGGTCATGAGTACTCCTTGGGGTGATGCGCCCAAGGATAATCTCCCAAACGCATCACGGAGACATGCATGAACCGCTACCCCGCCCCCGAGATCAAGGACCTGCCCGACGACATCCGCGCCAAGGTGCTGGAGGTCCAGGAAAAGGCCGGCTTTGTGCCCAATGTGTTCCTGGCGTTTGCGCGCCGCCCGGCCGAATGGCGTGCGTTCTTTGCGTACCACGACGCGCTGATGGTGCCCGAATCGGTGGGCCGCACCAGCCACCTGACCAAGGGCGACCGCGAAATGATCGTCACCACCACCAGCGCAGCCAACAATTGCCTGTACTGCGTGGTGGCGCATGGCGCCATATTGCGCATTTACGAAAAAAAGCCTCTGGTGGCCGACCAGGTCGCCGTGAACTACCGCAAGGCCGACATCACAGCGCGCCAGCGCGCCATGCTGGACTTCGCCATGAAGGTCTGCCTGCATTCCGACCAGATCAGCGATGAAGACTTCGCCCCGCTGCACGCCCACGGCTTTGACGACGAAGACATCTGGGACATTGCGGCCATCACGGCGTTCTTCGGCCTGTCCAACCGCATGGCCAGCTTCAGCAACATGCTGCCCAACCCCGAGTTTTACCTGATGGGCCGGGTGCCAAAGGCAAAAGCCTGAATCCACCTGTGCACCTGCGGCGTACGAACGGGATGCCCCCAGATTTCAACCCCCTCATGCAGGCGCCTGAGCTGGATGACCCGCGCCGCTGGCTGTTCAACACGCCGCTGCTGCAGTTTGACCACCCGAAAATCCGGCTGCTGGCAAAACGGCTGACCCAGCTCAAAGGCGGGCAGCGCGAAAAGGCGCTGGCCTGTTGTGCCCATGTGCGCTCGCTGCCCTTCGGCTGCATTGCCGACAGCACCGGCACCTCGGCCCTGGCCGTGCTGCGCCATGGCAAGGGCGACTGCCATTCCAAGAGCACGCTGCTGGTGGCGCTGCTGCGCGCGCTGGGCATCCCGTCACGCATGCGCTTTGTCACGCTGAAGGCCGATTTCCTGTACGGCATCATCGACACGGGCGGCCAGCCGCTGGAGCACGCCTATGTCGAGGTGTTGCTGGACGGCGTCTGGCAGGCTGTGGACAGCCATGTGGTGGATGTGCGCCTGGCCGTGGCGGCCAAGTCGCGCCTGGCCATGGAGGGCCGCACGCTGGGCTACGGCATGCATGTCTACGGCGCCACAACCTGGGACGGCTACAACAATTCCTTCGGTCAGTTCCACGCCAAAGACCCGGACAGCCTGCCCCTGCACGACTGGGGCGCATTTGACGATCCCTACCAGTTCTATTCGTCCGTGCCCGACGTGAGCGACCGGCTGAGCTGGTCTACCCGTATCAAGTGGCTGGTGGGCTCGCGCGTGGTCAACCGCAAGGTCAATGAGCTGCGCACCAACCCAGGCAAGCCCGGGACGTCGCGCCAGGCGGTGGCAGAGCGGGCGGCCACCCGGGCGCGCAAGTCGGCCTGACGCTTTATTCCAGGTGCCGGCGCATCCAGTCGGGCAGCGGCGCTGACTTCTGCGCGGGGAAGTTCACCCAGATGGTCGTGGCACCGCCGGCGGCGTAAATGACATCCGGATCGTCGGTGCGCGACATCGTGCCCCAGCTTTCAAAGGTGCTGCGCGCCGGGTCGCTCACGTACATCTTCACCAGCACGTCGCCCGGGTATTCCAGCTGCTTGTAGAAGTTGCAGAACGCGTTGACGATGACGGGCCCCTCGCCTTTCGGGTCAGGCTGGCAGCCGATGGAGCGCATCCAGTCGATGCGCACCGTTTCCAGGTAGCGGAAGTACGTGGTGTTGTTCACGTGGTTCATCGCGTCCATGTCGCCCCAGCGGATGGGGATGGTCATCTCGTAAACCAGCTTTTTGTTGTCGGGCAGTTCGATCTTCATTGGTGGGCCTTGATGGATGCCAGGATGCCAAAGGTGAACAGGACGCAGGCCGTCCACTGTGCCAGCGTGGGCCAGCGCCCGTCCCATGCAAAAGAGTACAGCAGCGCGAACAGGGTTTCGCTCACGATGAGCTGCCCGCACAGGCTGGCCGACAGCCGCTGGCTGGCGATGTTCCACAAGATGGTGGCAAGCCACGCCGAGCCAAAGCCGGTGGCCACGCACAGCAGCACAAAGCCTGCCAGCCCGGGCTGGGCTGCAAGGTCCGCCATGGGCGAGCCGGCCACCAGCCACAGCAGCATTGCGCCCGCACCGGTGGCCACACCCAGCCAGTTGGCCCAGTCGGTGGCGTTCACCTCGGGGTGGCGCTTGAGCCAGGCAGAGTTGAGGATGGCAAAAGCCGTCCAGCACGCCATGGACACCACCGCCAGCGCAATGCCGCGCCAGTAGTTCGCGGTGGCTGCGCCAGCGCCGTCGCCGTGCGGGGAGCCCATCATCAGTGCCAGACCCGCCGCCGTCAGCGCCAGGCCCGGCACCAGGGCCGCCCAGCGCAAGTGTTGCGGCTTGCCCAGCAGCATGACCCACAGCGGAATGG
This sequence comes from Ramlibacter sp. 2FC, assembly GCA_943372585.1. GTDB lineage: Bacteria > Pseudomonadota > Gammaproteobacteria > Burkholderiales > Burkholderiaceae_C > RAM1. Next base: position 8,535 of record CALRZF020000005.1, read on the forward strand.
TGCCGATGATGAGCGTGGGCACCTCGGTGCCCGCGTCGCGGATGGCCAGCACCAGCAGAAGGTAGTAGCCCGTGAAACCCAGCACGCTCAAGGCCACGGCGGCCAGGGCCTGCGCCAGGGTGGGCAGGCGGCGCGTGCGCAAGCCCATGATCATCACGATAGCGGCGACCGCACCATAAGCCAGGAACCGGCCGGCGCTCAGGTCCACCGACGAGAAACCCGGGACCATGCGTGGTGCAACGAACACGACACCCCACAGCGCTCCGGCCGCCAGGCCGGCCAGGACGCCCGTCAGCATGCCTGGCTAGACGCCAAAGCCGTCATCAGCGGCAATGACCGCACCATTGATGAAGTGGCTTTGCCCGCTGGCCAGCAGCACAACCAGCGCGTCCAGGTCCTGGGGCTGGCCCACGCGCTTGCGCGGCAGCATCTGCACCAGCTTCTGGCCCTGTTCGGTCTGCCAGTGATGGTGGTTGATTTCAGTGTCGATGTAGCCGGGGCAGATGGCGTTGACGTTGATGCCGAAGCGACCCCATTCCAGCGCCATGGCCTTGGTCATCTGCACCACCGCGGCCTTGCTCATGCAGTACGCACCGATCTGCGGCAGCACCTTCAGCCCCGCCATCGACGCGATGTTGATGATGCGCCCGCCCGTGTAGGTGCCCGGTGCCGCCCCGCGTGCGCGGGCCAGCATGCGTTTGCCGACCTCCTGCGCCACAAAGAACGCGCCCTTGACGTTGGTGTCGAAGATGAAGTCATAGTCTTCTTCTTCCACGTCCTGGATGCGCTGCGTGGTGCTGACGCCCGAGTTGTTCACCAGGATGTCGATGGAGCCCACTTCCGTTTCAGCGTGGGCCACGGCGGCCTTGATGCTGCCCAGGTCCGTCACGTCCAGTTCCAGTACATGGGCGTCGCCGCCCTCGCCTTCAATCTGCGCGCGCAGTTCCTTGAGCTTTTCAACCCGCCGGCTGGCCAGCACCACGGCCGCACCCGCACGCGCCAATGTTTTGGCAAACTGGGCACCCAGGCCGCTGGAGGCACCCGTCACAAAGGCAACGCGGCCCGAAAGATCCATGCTGTAAGCCACGCTAGAGTCTCCTGTCTGAATTCAAATAAGAACGAGCGTTCGATTTTGTGCAGGTGCCGCATAAAATGCAGTCCATCGGGAGACACGCCGCACGGCAGCACACCCACCTGCTTTCCAAACCATTATCAGCGAGACCCTCATGACCCACGATGAAATCCTGGCCCAGTACGGCCCCCGAGAAGCCATGGAATACGACGTGGTGGTGGTCGGCGGCGGCCCCGGTGGCCTGGCCACCGCGATCCGCCTGAAGCAGCTGGCTGCAGCCAACGGCAAGGAGATTTCCGTGGTGGTGCTGGAGAAGGGCTCGGAGCCCGGCTCGCACATCCTGTCGGGCGCCATCATGGACCCACGCGCCCTGAGCGAACTGATCCCCGACTGGAAAGCCAAAGGCGCCCCGCTGAACCAGCCGGTGACGGACGACGCCATGGTGTTCCTGGGCGAAAAGATGTCATTTCGCACGCCCAATTTCCTGCTGCCCGAATGCCTGCACAACCACGGCAACTACATCGTGAGCCTGGGCAACGTGGTGCGCTGGCTCGGTGCACAGGCCGAGGCATTGGGCGTGGAAATCTTCCCCGGCTTTGCCGCGGCCGAAGTGCTCTACAACGACGACGGCTCTGTCAAGGGCGTGGCCACCGGCAACATGGGCGTGGGCAAGGACGGCGAGCCCACCGGCGAATTCCAGCTGGGCATGGAGCTGCACGCCAAGTACACCGTGTTTGCCGAAGGCGCGCGCGGCCACCTGGGCCGCCAGCTCATCGCCAAGTTCAACCTGGCTGAAGGCAAGGACCCGCAGACCTACGGCCTGGGCGTGAAGGAAGTGTGGGAGATCGACCCCCAGCGCCACCAGCCCGGCTTTGTGCTGCACACCGCCGGCTGGCCCATGGACAGCAACACCTATGGCGGCGCGTTCCTCTATCACATGGAGGACAACAAGGTCACGCTGGGCTTCATCACCGGGCTGGACTACAGCAACCCGTACCTGAGCCCGTTTGAGGAATTCCAGCGCTGGAAGACCCATCCCAACGTCCGCTGGTACCTGGAAGGCGATGCGGACAAGGGCATCAAGCCGGCCAAGCGCCTGGGCTACGGCGCGCGCGCCATCACGGCCGGCGGCCTGCAGTCGCTGCCCAAATTTGTGTTCCCCGGCGGCGCCCTGGTGGGCTGCGAGGCAGGCTTCCTGAACGTGAGCCGCATCAAGGGCAGCCATGCTGCCATCAAGACCGGCATGCTGGCCGCCGATGCGGCATTCGCCGCCGTGCAGGCCGGGCGCCAGCACGATGAGCTGACCGCCTACCCCGAGGCATTCGAGAAAAGCTGGCTGCACACCGAGCTGAACAAGGCCCGCAACTTCAAGGCCTGGTTCAAGAAGGGCCTGGCCGTGGCCACCGTGATGAACGGCCTGGAGCAGTTCGTGCTGCGCGGCCACATCCCGTGGACGCTGCGCCGTGACAAGCCCGACCATGCCTACCTGAAGCCCGCCGCCGAGTGCACACCCATCGTGTACCCCAAACCCGACGGCAAGCTCACCTTTGACCGGCTGTCCAGCGTGTTCATCAGCAACACCAACCACGCCGAAGACCAGCCCGCCCACCTGACGCTGAAAGACGCGTCGGTGCCGGTCAACATCAACCTGGCCAAATACGCAGGCCCCGAGGCGCGCTACTGCCCCGCCGGTGTGTACGAGTTCGTCAAGAACGACGACAACACCGACCGCCTGCAGATCAACGCGCAGAACTGCGTGCACTGCAAGACCTGCGACATCAAGGACCCCACGCAGAATATCGTGTGGGTCACGCCAGAAGGCGGCGGCGGGCCGAATTACGTGGGCATGTAAAGCCCCGTCCGGCAAACCCGGGGGTGCCAGTGAAACGTTATTGCGCTATAACGTTTCCTGACACTTCCTCGGGAGCCTGCCTTGGCAGCTGCGCGGCTTTACCAGCGCAAATGGGTTCTGATCAAACTGCCGATCGTGCTGGCCGCGGTCGCGCTGATGGCTTGGCTGTGGACAACCTGGCTGCCCCTTCCCCCGCCTGAAATCACCATCTCCACCGGCCGCCCCGAAGGCGTCTACAACGCCTACGCCCGCCGCTACGCCGAGCTGTTCGCGCAGCACGGCGTCACCCTGCGGGTACTTGAATCCGATGGCTCGGTCCAGAACCTGCAGCGCCTGCGCGGCGGCGCGCCGCAGGCCGACATGGCGTTTGTGCAGGGCGGCATCGGCCTGCCCCAGGGCGAGCGCGACACAGGCATCCGGCTGGAAACGCTGGCCAAGGTGGACATCGAGCCGTTGTGGATTTTTTCGCGCCTGTCGTATGTGGACTCGCTGCAGCAGTTGCAGGGCCTGCGTGTCTCGCTGGGGCCGGCCGGCAGCGGCACGCGCCAGCTCGCGCTGGCATTGCTGGACCAGGTGCGGCTGCTGCCGCGCGACGTGACCGACTCCGAGCTGGCCGGCCCCGCGGCGGTACAGGCCCTGCAGCAGGGCACGCTGGATGTGCTGCTGATGGTGTCGGCGCCTGAGTCGCCCGTGATCAAGGCGCTGCTGTCCACCCCGGGCATCCAGTTGGTACAGCTTCGCCGCACGGCCGCGCTCACCGAGCGCCTGCCCTACCTGCAGCCGCGCCTGCTGGCCCAGGGTACGCTGGACGGCGGCACCCTGCCCGCGCGGGACGCGTCCGTGCTCACGACCTCAGCCAGCCTGGTCACACGTGCCGACCTGCACCCCGCGCTGCAGCGGCTGGCTACCCAGGTTGCCATGGAGGTGCACAACCGGGCGGGCCTGTTCCACCGGGCCGGTGAATTCCCGTCGCTCAAGCGCATCCAGTTCCCCGCGTCCGACCAGGCCCGCCGCACACTGACCCACGGCCTGCCCTGGCTGGAGCAGAACCTGCCGTTCTGGTGGGCCCAGGTGGCGCTGCGCCTGCTGGTGATCTGCCTGCCCGTGGCCCTGGTGGCCTTCTGGCTGGCGCGCATGCTGCCGGCGTACCTGCGCTGGCTGCTGGAAAGCCGCGTCACGCGCTGGTATGGCGAGCTCAAATACATCGAGCACGACCTGTCGCGCGACAGCCTGTCGGGCCTGGACCTGACGCGCCATGTGGAGCGCCTGAACAGCATTGAAAGCCGCATGACGGCGTTTGTCACCCCGGCCTACCTCATGCCGCGCTGGTTCCTGCTGCGCAAGCACATCGACTTTGTGCGCATGAGCCTGTTCACGAGGCGCGGACGGTAATGCGGGTCATGCTGCTGTACCGCAGGCGCTGGGGCCTGTTCTACGTGCCCGTGCTGGCACTGGCCGTGCTGGCCGTGCTGGTGGCGGCGCGCCTGTGGTTCCCGCTGCCGCCGCGCACGCTGGCGCTGGCCGCCGGCATGCCGCTGGGCAACTACGCGCGCCTGGCCGAACAGTACCGCGACGAACTGGACCGCCGCGGCATCAAGGTGGACATCGTCTTCAGCCCCGACGCATCACCCCAGCCACTGCAGCGCCTGGCCAACCCGGCCGATCCGGTGCAGGCCGGCTTTGCCCACGGCCTGCTGGCCGACCGCGGGCCCGAGGCCGCCGTGCATGCGCTGGCGGTGATCGGCAAGCAGCCGGTCTGGATATTCACCCGCGAGCCCGGCGTGACCAGCGTGGCCCAGCTGCGCGGCAAGCGCATGGCCGCCGGTGTGCCGGGCAGCGCCGCGCGCCAGATCGCCACCCTGCTGCTGGCCCAGGCCCAGGTGCGCGACACCGACATGCAATGGGAAGACGTGGCGAGCCCGCTGGCCGCAGCCAACGAACTGGTCGACGGGCGCACCGACGCCGTGGTGCTCATTGCCAGCGGCGATTCGCCCGCCGTACGGCTGCTGACGCGTACCGCCGGCGTGACCATGGTGGGCGTGGAGCGCGCCAATTCGCTGGCTGCGCGCGAGCCGCGGCTGCGCGCCTTTGTGCTGCCCCAGGGCACGATCGAGCTGCGCGGCGACGTGCCGCCGCGCGACCTGACGCTGCTGTACACCGGCACACACCTGGTGGTGCGCGAATCCATGCACCCCGCACTGCAGCGCGCGCTGCTGGATGCGGCGGCCGCCATCCACGCCAGCCCGACGTTCCTGCAGCGCCAGTCTGAATACCCTGAATACCAGGACGTGGACTTCCCGCTGTCGGTGCATGCGCAACGCTACGCCCATGGCTACCGGCCGTGGCTGGAGTCCGCCCTGCCCTACTGGTGGGCGCAGCTGGCCGAACTGCTCCTGTACCTGGTGCTGCCCGTGCTGGTGCTCACGGCCGCCGCGCTGGTGTGGATACCGCAACTGTTCAGCCTGCGCGTGAACGCCGTGCTGTCGCACTACTACGGCGAGCTCAAATTCCTGGAAAACGACATGGGCGCGATGGCGGTGGACAACCCCATGGCGCTGCGCGACCTGCTGGGCAAGCTGGACCACATGGAGCAGGAAGTGGCGTCGCTGGACCTGCCCGACCGTTTTGCCGACCGCTGGTACACGCTGCGTGAACACCTGGCCGCCGCGCGCGAGCGGCTGCTGAAATTGCGTCAGCGTTAACCCGTAAGTAGTGCACGCTTAATAGTGCCAACTTAAAGTTGTATGATAACTTTTAGCTGTTCTGGCAGAATCCGGGACTCGCGCAATTCCTTACACACTGGAGACTAAAGACATGAAATTTTCCAAACTGGTTTTGGCCCTGACCCTGGCCGCCGGCTTTGTGGCCAGCGCCGCTGCCCAGACCACCATGCGCATCAGCATCTCGGTGGCCCAGAACTCGCACCAGGGCGTGGCCATTGACACGTTTGCGCGCGAAGTCGAAAAGCGCACCGGCGGACGCTACAAGATCCAGACCTTCTATTCCGGCTCGCTGGGCGGCGAGCGTGAAAGCATTGAAGCCGTGCAGCTGGGCACCCAGGAGCTGGCTTTCAGTTCCACCGGCCCCGTGCCCAACTTCGTGCCCGAAACCAAGATCCTGGACGTGCCTTTCCTGTTCCGTGACAAGGCCCATGCACGCGCCGTGCTGGACGGCCCCATCGGCCAGGACCTGCTGACCAAGTTCGACAGCAAGGGCTTCAAGGCACTGGCCTGGGCCGAGAACGGCTTTCGCCACATGACCAACAGCAAGCGCGACGTGAAGGCCCCTGAAGACCTCAAGGGCCTGAAGATGCGCACCATGGAAAACCCGGTGCACATCGCCGCGTACAAGGGCTTTGGCATCGTGACCACGCCCATGGCTTTCCCCGAGGTGTTCACGGCGCTGCAGCAAGGCACCGTGGATGGCCAGGAGAACCCGCTGTCGGTGATCATTTCGGCCAAGTTCGACCAGGTGCAAAAGCACCTGACGCTGACCGGCCACGTTTATTCGCCCTGCATCTTCGTGATGAACAAGGCCGCGTTTGACAAGCTGAGCGCCGCTGACAAGCAGGCATTCCTGGACGCTGCCAAGGAAGGCGCCAAGGCCAACCGCGCACGCGTGGACGAAGACGACTCCAAGGGTGTGGCCGACCTGCGCTCCAAGGGCATGACCGTGATCGACAACGTCGACAAGGCCAAGTTCGTGACGGCCCTGGCCCCGGTCAATGCCGAATTCGAGAAGCAATTTGGCAAGGCCAACATCGACAAGATCCGCGCCGTCAAGTAAGCACGGCAGGTCCGTTCACGGGCCGCGCCCGCAGCTTGGGGGCTGCGGGCTTTTTTGTCACTTGAACGCAAGCAGGGCATACCTATTTCATGAAACAAGCTTTTCTGCGGTTTGAGCATACGGCCACCACGGTGGCCATGATCGCCGCCTGCGCCATGCTGGCGCTGGCCGCCTTTTTGGGCGTATTCCAGATCTTCATGCGGTTCGTGCTGGAAGAACCGGCGGAATGGACCGAAGTCATCATCCGCTTCAGCCTGATCTGGATGGTGTTCCTGGGCATACCGGCGGCGTTTCGCCAGGGTGCCATGGTCAGCGTGGACGTGCTGTACCGCTGGAGCCCGCCCAAGATCAAACGCGTGCTGGACTGGGTCGTGTGCCTGGCCGCGCTGGTCCTCATTGCCATCATCATCTGGTGGGGCTGGGACTACGCCAACCGCGGGTCGGTGCAGACCATGATCGGCCTGGAAGGCGTGTCGATGTTCTGGGCATACCTGGCCATGCCTGTGGGCGGCCTGTTCTGCGTGCTGGGCATCGTGGGCAACCTGCTGGACCCCCAGCGTCTGGAACTGGAAACAGCGCAATGACCCCCGTCATGATTTCAACGATGGTGCTGTGCTTTGCACTCACTGTCTCGGTCGCCGTCTCGATCGGCCTGGCATCGATCCTGGGCATCCAGGTGGCGAACGCCAACATGCTCATCTCCGTCAAGGAGATGTTCAACTCCATCAACAAGTTTCCGCTGGCGGCCATCCCGTTCTTCATCCTGGCGGGCAACCTGATGGAAACCGGCGGCATCTCGCGCCGCCTGGTGGAGTTCGCCAAGTCGCTGGTCGGTGGTGTGCAGGGCGGCCTGCCCATGACCTGCGTGCTGACCTGCATGATTTTTGCCGCAGTGTCGGGCTCGTCGGTGGCCACCACCTTTGCCATCGGCGCCATCCTGATCCCCGCGCTGATCAAGCACGGCTACCCCACCAGCTACGCTGCCGCGCTGCAGGCCACGTCGGCCGAGCTGGGCGTCATCATCCCGCCCAGCATCCCGATGATCCTGTACGGCGTGAGCGCCGAAGTGTCCATTGGCGAGCTGTTCATTGCCGGCTTCGGCCCGGGCATCCTGATAGGTGTCGCGTTGATGGTTTTCGTGCACATCTACTGCCGCATCAAGGGCTGGGGCAAGAACGACGGCGACGGCCGCCTGGGCGTGGGCAAAGCCACGCTGCAGGCGAGCTGGGCTCTGTTGATGCCGGTCATCATCCTGGGCGGCATCTACGGCGGCGTGTTCACACCGACCGAGGCATCGGCTGCCGCTGTGGCCTACGCGCTGATCGTGGGCATGGTGATCTACCGCGAGATCAAAATAAAGGACCTGTACGTCATCCTGCGCAAGTCCGTCATCAGCTCGGCGGTGATCATGTTCATCATTGCCAACGCCGGTTTGTTTGCGTTCCTGATCACGCGCGCCGGCGTGCCCGACGCGATCGGCCGCTGGCTGGAGGCCGTGCTGCAAAGCCCGGCACTGTTCCTGCTGGGCGTGAACGCGGCCCTGTTCATCATCGGCATGTTCATCGAGACCAGCGCGGCCATCATCGTGCTGGCGCCCATCCTGGCGCCAGTGGCCATGCACTTTGGCATTGACCCTGTGCACTTCGGCCTGATCATGGTGGTGAACCTCGCTTTGGGCATGATCACGCCGCCGTTCGGGGTGAACCTGTTTGCGGCGTGCACGGTGGCGCGAATATCACTGGACCGCATCATCGGACACCTGATTCCGTTCGTGCTGGTGATCCTGGCCTGCCTGATGGTGATTACCTATGTGCCGGGCATCTCGCTGACGTTGCGCGATCTGGTCTACGCAAAATAGGCTGCGTGCAGGGGTAGAATCCCCACGGTCAGGAGAGAGCTTCTTTCGAGGAAGCCGCCGAAGGCGCAGGGACACCCCGAACGCTCAGGCAAAAGGACTGGCACAGCACCCCGCAAGGGGTGTTTCCTTGCTGGAGAGAGGCCACCCGTTGCGGTGGCCCACCGAAGGAGCAAGCGCTGCATCGCCAGCGTGAATCTCTCAGGTAAAGCGGACAGCAGGGGCAGCCCACGGCTTCGCCTTTCACGGGTAATGTCGTGGTTTTGAAAGCTTGCCCCGGAGAACCGCCGCGTGTCCGCTCCTGCCGAAACATTGCTCAAAACCCCGTTGCACGCGTTGCACATTGAACTGGGCGCGCGCATGGTGCCGTTTGCCGGGTACTCCATGCCCGTGCAGTACCCCGCCGGTCTGATGGCCGAACACCACCACACCCGCAACGCCGCCGGGCTGTTTGACGTGTCGCACATGGGCCAGCTGCGCCTGGTGGGCGCCGATGCCGCCGCCGCGTTCGAAACCCTGATGCCGGTGGACGTGATCGGCCTGGCTGAGGGCAAGCAGCGCTACGGCCTGCTGCTGACCGACGAGGGCACCATCATCGACGACCTGATGTTCGTCAACCGCGGCGCGGACCTGTTCGTCATCGTCAACGGTGCGTGCAAGGTGGGCGACATCACCCACATCCAGGACAAAATCGGCGCGCGCTGCGCGGTGCTGCCCATGCCCGACCAGGCCCTGCTGGCGCTGCAGGGGCCGCAGGCTGTCACGTCCCTGTCGCGGCTGCTCACGGGGCTGGACAAGCTGGTGTTCATGACCGGCGGCCATTTCATCTGGGAAGGCGCCGACCTGTTCATCACGCGCAGCGGCTACACCGGTGAAGACGGTTTTGAAATCTCCATTCCGCCCGCACACGCAGAGCCCTTTGCCCGCGCCCTGCTGGCCCAGCCCGAGGTCAAGCCCATCGGCCTGGGCGCGCGCAATTCGCTGCGGCTGGAAGCCGGCCTGTGCCTGTACGGCAACGACATCGACACCACCACCACGCCGGTGGAGGCCGCCCTGAACTGGGCCATGCAGAAGGTGCGGCGCACCGGCGGCGAGCGCGAAGGCGGCTTTCCCGGTGCGCAGCGCGTGCTGGCCCAGCTGGGCGGCCAGGGCCTGGTGCGCAAGCGCGTGGGCTTGGTGGCGCTGGAGCGCGTGCCCGTGCGCGACCACACCGAGCTGCAGAACGCCGCGGGCCAGCGCATTGGTGAGGTCACCAGCGGCCTGCTGGGCCCTACCGTGGACAAGCCCGTGGCCATGGGCTACGTTGGCACCGAATATGCAGCCATTGGCACACGCCTGAACGCCATCGTGCGCGGAAAGCCCGTACCGATGGAAGTGGCAGCCATGCCCTTCACACCGAACCGCTATTTCCGCGGATGACAAGCGGCTGATCGATTAATTGGAATCTGACCCCCATTAGGAGAACCTCATGAGCATCAAGTACACCGAAGATCACGAATGGCTGAAGGTAGATGGCGACACCGCCATCGTGGGCATCACGCACCATGCGCAGGACGCGCTGGGTGATGTGGTGTTTGTGGACCTGCCCGAGGTGGGCAAGACCTATGCACAAAAGGAAACCGCCGGCGTGGTGGAGTCCGTGAAGGCCGCAGCCGATGTGTACATGCCCGTCAGCGGCGAAGTGACCGAAGTGAATGAAGCGCTGCGCGACGATCCGTCGCTGGCCAACACCGACCCGCTGAACGCGGGCTGGTTCTTCAAGGTCAGGCTGTCTGACGCGTCGCAGCTGGCCGCGCTGATGGACGAGACGAGCTACACCGCCTTTTCTGCCAACGCCTGATCCCTGCCATCTGAACAGGACCCGCCATGTTGATGTCTGCTGCCCGGCCACTGGGCGAGCTGGAAAACGCCAGCGAATTCATTCCCCGCCACATCGGCATTGAAGCCGCCGACGAGGCGCACATGCTGTCGGTGATTGGCGAGGCATCACGCCGCGCGCTGATTGACAGCATCGTGCCGCGCAGCATTGCGCGCAGCACCGCCATGAAGCTGCCCGCCGTGGTGACAGAGGCCGCCGCACTGGCCGAGCTGAAAGCCATGGCGAGCAAGAACAAGGTGCTGCGCAGCTTCATCGGCCAGGGCTACTACGGCACGCACACGCCCGGCGTGATCCTGCGCAACATCCTGGAGAACCCCGCCTGGTACACCGCCTACACGCCCTACCAGGCCGAGATTTCGCAGGGCCGCATGGAGGCGCTGGTCAACTTCCAGACCATGGTGTGCGACCTGACGGGCATGCCCATCGCCAACGCGTCCATGCTGGACGAAGCCACCTCCGCTGCCGAGGCCATGACGCTGGCCAAGCGCACGGTCAAAAGCAAAAGCACACGCTTCATCGTGGCCGGCGACTGCCACCCGCAAGTCATTGAGGTTGTGCAGACGCGCGCCGCGCCGCTGGACATTGAAGTGGTGCTGGCCAATTCCGGCCCCCAATGGAACGAGTTGCTCAACGGCGACTACTTCGCCGTGCTGGCCGCCTACCCCACCACCAGCGGGCGCATTGACGACCTGCGCGCGGATGCGGAGCGCATCCACGGCAAGCAGGCCGCGCTGATTGCCTGCGCCGACCTGCTGGCGCTGACACTGCTGGTGCCGCCCGGTGAATGGGGCGCCGACATCGTGGTGGGCACCACGCAACGCTTTGGCATGCCCATGGGCGCGGGTGGCCCGCACGCGGCCTACCTGGCCTGCCGTGACGATTTCAAGCGCTCCATGCCCGGGCGCCTGGTGGGCGTGAGCGTGGACGCGCACGGCAACCCGGCCTACCGGCTGGCGCTGCAAACGCGCGAGCAGCACATCCGCCGTGAAAAGGCCACGTCCAACATCTGTACCGCGCAGGTACTGCCGGCCGTGGTGGCCAGCATGTATGCCGTGTACCACGGCCCGCAGGGCCTGAAGCGTATTGCGCAGCGCGTGGCCAGCTACACGGCCATCCTGGCGCGCGGCCTGACCGCGTTGGGCCATGCGCCCAAGCAGGACAGCGCGTTTGACACACTGGCGCTGCACACCGGCGCCGCCACGCAGAGCTTGATGGACCGCGCGGTGTCGCTGGGCGCCAACCTGCGCCGCTACTTTGGCGAATACATCACGCTGTCGCTGGATGAGACCACCACGCGCGCCGACGTCGAATTGCTGTGGCAAGTGTTTGCCAAAGACGGCCAGACCCTGCCCTCGTTCGCCGAATTTGAAAAGGGCATGGAGCCCATGATCCCCACGGAGCTGCGCCGCACCAGCGCGTACCTCACGCACCCGGTGTTCAACACGCACCACAGCGAGACCGGCATGCTGCGCTACATCCGCAGCCTGAGCGACAAGGACCTGGCGCTGGATCGCAGCATGATCCCGCTGGGCAGCTGCACCATGAAGCTCAACGCCACTAGCGAGATGATCCCCATCACCTGGCCCGAATTTGCCAACATGCACCCGTTCGCGCCCGCAGACCAACTGCAGGGCTATGCCGAGCTGGACGCTCAGCTGCGCGACTGGCTGTGCCAGGCCACGGGCTACGCCGGCATCAGCCTGCAGCCCAACGCGGGATCACAGGGCGAGTACGCCGGCCTGCTGGCCATCAAGGCGTTCCATGAAAGCAAGGGCCAAGGCCACCGCAACATCTGCCTGATCCCATCGTCAGCCCACGGCACCAACCCGGCCAGCGCGCAGATGGTGGGCATGCAGGTGGTGGTGACGAAATGCGACGACAACGGCAACGTGGACATGACCGACCTGCAGGCCCAGTGCGAAAAGCACAGCACCAACCTGGCCGCGGTGATGATCACCTACCCCAGCACCCACGGCGTGTTTGAAACGCAGGTCAAGGAGCTGTGCGCGCTGGTGCACCAGCACGGCGGGCGCGTGTATGTGGACGGCGCCAACATGAACGCCCTGGTGGGCGTGGCCGCACCGGGTGAATTTGGCGGCGACGTGAGCCACCTGAACCTGCACAAGACCTTCTGCATCCCGCATGGCGGCGGCGGCCCCGGCGTGGGCCCGGTGTGTGTGGTGGCGGACCTGGTGCCGTTTTTGCCCGGCCATGCCACGGGCGGCATCCCCGTCAACGGCGTGGGTGCTGTGTCAGCCGCCCCGCTGGGCAACGCAGCCGTGCTGCCCATCAGCTGGATGTACTGCCGCATGATGGGCGCCGAAGGCCTGCAGCAGGCGACTGAAACCGCCATCCTGAGCGCCAACTACATCAGCGCGCGGCTGGCAGACCACTACCCCACGCTGTACGCCAGCAAGAACGGTCACGTGGCGCACGAGTGCATCCTGGACCTGCGCCCGCTGAAAGAAACCAGCGGCGTCACCGCCGAAGACGTGGCCAAGCGCCTGATCGACTATGGCTTTCACGCACCGACGCTGAGCTTCCCCGTGGCGGGCACGCTGATGGTGGAGCCGACCGAGAGCGAAACGCGGGCCGAGATCGACCGCTTCATTGACGCGATGATCGCCATCCGCGACGAGATCCGCCGCGTGGAAAAAGGCGAATGGCCGCAGGACGACAACCCGCTCAAGCACGCACCGCACACCGCGCAGGCGCTGGTGGCTGACGAGTGGACACACGCCTATTCGCGCCAGGTGGCCGCTGCCACGCTGAATGCCAAACAGCACGCCAAGTACTGGGCGCCGGTGGGCCGGCTGGACAACGTGTACGGCGACCGCAACCTGTTTTGCAGCTGCGTGCCGGTGGAAGACTACGCCTGAACCTGGTTCAACGCGAAGGTGTCCATGGCCAGCATGCTGTACATGACCTCGCGGCTCAGGTAGTCGGCCTTCACACCGTCCTGCCCGAAGCCGCCCGCGCCCAGCGCAAAGAACAGGGGCAGGAAGTGGTCTTCGCTCGGGTGGGCGCGCTGCGCGTGTGGCGCCTCGCGCCGGTAGTCCAGCAACGCCTTCAGGCTGCCGTGGGTGATGGCGCTTTCAATCCAGCGGCTGAACGCCACCACATACGGCGCGGGCTCGCGCTCGCCGCCAAAGAATTCGGCCAGGTTGTGCGTCATGCTGCCCGAGCCCACCACCAGCACACCCTGCGCCCGCAGGCCCTGCAGCGCCTGCCCCATGGCAAACACCTCCGCCGGGCCGTACTGCACGGGCAGCGCCACCTGCACCACGGGCACACCCGCTTCAGGCAGCAGGTGCATCAGCGGCACCCAGGCACCATGGTCGAACGGGCGCTGGGCGTCGGCCTGCGCGGTGATGCCGGCGTCAGCCAGCAGGCCGATCACCTGCTCGCCCAAGGCCGCGCTGCCCGGTGCCGGGTACTGCAGCTGGTACAGCGCAGGCGGAAAGCCGCCGAAGTCGTGCCAGGTGGCCGGCTGCGGATTGGTCATGACGGCCGGCGTGCGCGCAATCCAGTGCGGCGACATGATCACCACGCCGCGCAGGCCCTGGGCCTGCTGCTTGGCACCATAGCGCGTGAGCGCGGGGCCGGTGCTGCCCGGCTCGATGGCAAACAGCGGCGCGCCGTGCGAGATGAACAGGGCAGGCAGTGTTGTCGTGGTCATGCGGTTCCCCTTTTGAAATTCAGTCCAGCGCTGCCAGCAGCGCTGCGTGGAACGCGGCCGGCCGTTCGTACTGCACCCAGTGGCCGGCATCGGGTATCAGCGTCAGCCCGCGAAATTGCGGCACCGTCTGCAACACCGCCTGTACCTCGTCCATGCGGCCCCGGTACAGCGCATCCTGCTCGCCATAGATCGCCCATACAGGGCACGACGCCTGCTGCAGCGCGCGGGCCAGCGCGTCGGTGCGGGCCAGGCTGCGGCCCTTCATGCGGTCACGCACCACGTTGGCCTTGTGCAGCGCCAGCGCTGTGGCGTCGATCGCCGCTGGGTCATGCAGCATCAGCACGGCCAGGTTGCCGCGGTGGATGGCGTCGCGTTGCGCTTCATCGGTCAGGTGGCGCCAGGGGCTCAGGTCCAGCGGCCGCTTGTTCCACAGGCCCAGCCCCGGCGCGCCGATCACCGCCAGCCGCGCGATGCGCTGCTGGAATTGCGCCGCCAGCAGGCCCGCCGTGAGCCCGCCAAAGCTGAAGCCTGCTACGTCCACCGGCGTGCTGCCCATGATCTGCCTCAGCCCGTCTTCCAGCGGCATGGGCAGTGCATCGGCATCGGTACCCCCTGGTGGCACGGCAGAGTCGCCAAAGCCCGGCAGGTCGGGCACCAGCACGCGCCGGCCTGCCGCCACCAGGGGCTCGATGTTGCGCAGCCAATGGGTCCAGCTGCCGCTGCCGCCGTGCAGCAGCACCAGCGCGGGCCCGCTGCCCCAAGAGTGCCAGACCATGGTGCCCGCGCCGCAAGGGGTGGTGATGCGTTCGGCCTGCGACTGCAGGCGAGCGATGTCTTCAGGCTTCATCCACCCGCCGCGCCCGCGGCAATCTGGCGGATGGCCTGCTCGAACACCTCTACCGGCTGGCCGCCGGAGACCAGGTGTTTGTCGTTGAAGATGATGGCAGGCACCGAGTGGATGCCGGCGCTGGTGTAGTACTGCTCCTGCGCGCGCACGTCAGCGGCGAACTCATCGCCCGCCAGGATCTCGCGGGCGCGTGCGGCGTCCAGCCCGGCGCTTTCGGCGGCAGCCACCAGCACGTCGGGCGACGCCGGGCTTTCACCCCGGCCGTGGTGGGCGACCAGCAGCGCCTTTTTCAGCGCATGCTGTTTATCGGCGCCCTCAAGCCCTGCCCAGTGCAGCAGGCGGTGCGCGTCAAAGGTGTTCCAGATGCGCCCGCGGCCTTCACGGCGGAACTCAAAGCCCACAGCCGCGCCGCGTTCGCGGATGGTGTCGCGGATCTGCTCCTGCTGCGCAGCGGTAGAGCGGTATTTTTGCGTCAGGTGTTCGGCCACGTCCTGGCCTTGCGAGCCCATTTGCGGGTTGAGCTCAAACGGCTGGAAGTGCAGCTCAGCCTGCACCTCGCCCTTCACACGGTCCAGCGCCTGCTCCAGCGCGGCCAGGCCAATCGCGCACCAGGGGCACGACACATCGGACACAAAATCGATCTTCAAGGGGGTTGCCATCATCAAGCCTTGCGGGGGGAACAAGCCCCCAATGCTATTGGCTTTCACGTTCCCCTGCAGGGTCAGGCTTGTGCCCTCAACCTGTGCGTTGCGCCAGCAGCCCGCGCAGATGGGCTTCCATTCGCGCGGCGTCTGGCGTGAGCCCGGTGAACAAGCTGAACGCGCCGATGGCCTGGCCCGCTGCCATGGTGCCGCCGTCCACCGTGGCGCAGCCGCGTGCGCGTGCGGCTTTCAGCAAGGCGGTTTCCAGGGGAAAGTAAACGATCTCGGCCACCCACAGGCCCGGGTGCAGCAGCGATTCGGCCAGCGGCAGGCCGGGAAGCTTGTCCATGCCGGTGGGCGTGGCGTGGATCAACCCGGTAGCGCTGGCCATGGCTTCGCCCGGGTCGGCGGCGGCGTCAATACGCGCGCCAGCGTACAGCTGTTGCAGGCTGTCACGCAGCGCCTGGGCCCGTGGCAAGTCACTGTCCACAATAGTCAGCCGGTGCGCGCCCAGGCGTTGCACGGCGTGTGCGATGGCCGAACCCGCGCCGCCTGCACCCAGCAACACCACGTGGCCGACATCTGCCTGCGGCAATGCCCGCTGAAAACCCCACAGCCAGCCCGCGCCGTCCGTGTTGTGCCCCACCAGCCGGCCGCCATCGTTCACCACGGTATTGACCGCGCCCATGGCCCGGGCTTCAGGCGACAGGTCGTCCAGCAGCGGGATCACCGCCTGCTTGCACGGGTAGGTGATATTGAGCCCGGCAAAGGCCATGGTGCGCGCGGCCTGGATCAGCCCGGGCAGTGCGTCCACGGTGCTGGCGGTGGTGTCCAGGTCGATCAACTGGTAGTGCAGGCGCAGGCCGTGGTGGCGCGCCTCTTCCTCGTGCATCGCGGGGGTGAGCGAGCGCTGGATGCCCGAGCCGATCAGGCCCACCAGCGCGCGATCGACGGGCATGCTCAACGCATTCATCGGTGCCCTGCCTGCCTTACGTCGCCGCCAACGCGGCCAAACCTGCAATCGCCAGCGGATAACCCTGCACGCCAAACCCGGCCATCACGGCCTTGGCCGCTGGCGAGATGTAGCTGTGGTGGCGAAAGGCCTCGCGCGCATGCACGTTGCTGATGTGCAACTCGATCAGCGTCACGCCCGCGCCCTTGATGGCGTCATGCAATGCCACGCTGGTGTGGGTGTAGGCGCCGGCGTTCAGCACCACTCCGGCCACCGTGCCCGCAGCCTGGTTGCGCCCGGCTTCCTGCAGCCAGTCGACCAGCACGCCTTCGTGGTTGGTCTGGCGAAAGTCCAGTTTCAAGCCATGCACGGCGCAGGCATCGGCGCAGAGCTTTTCAACATCGGCCAGGGTCTGCGCGCCGTACACAGCGGGCTCGCGCGTGCCCAGCAGGTTGAGGTTGGGACCATTCAGGATGACAGCGGTTTTCATGTGGTTCGAAGAAAGTCGTGAACAAGGTTGGCAAATGCTGCGGGTTGTTCCACGGCGCTCATGCGCCCCGTGGGCAGGGTGTGCAGCTCGGCACCCGAAATGCTGCGGCACAACACCTCGGCGGTGTTGACCGAAATCGCGTCGTCCTGCGTGCCCGAGATGACCAGCGTGGGGCACGCAATGAGCGAATTGGTGCTGCCGAAGTCCACTTCCATCATGGCCTCGCAGCTGGCGGCATACACCTTGGGGTCCATGGCGGCCAGCTGCGCGCGCAGCGTGGCCACCCGGGCCGCGCCCTGGGGGTCGGCCATGAAGGCCGGGCTGAACCAGCGGTGCATGGCCTCGTCGGCCACGGCTTCCATGCCCTGGGCCAGCGCCAGCTGCACACGCTGCGTCAGCCGTGTGCGGATGTTGTCGTCAAAGTAGGTCGCCGAGTTGGCCATGACGATGCTGCGTACCAAGTGGGGGTAGCGCACGGCCAGCTGCTGGCCCGTCATGCCGCCCATGACCAGGCCGACAAAAGTGACGGGGCTGTTGCTGTGCGCTTCAATCAGGCCGGCCGCATCGTCGGCAAACACTTCCATGGTGTAGGGGCCGCCGACAGCGGCGGAGCCCCCGTGGCCGCGGTGGTCGTAGCGCAGCACGGTGTAGCGGCGCGCCAGGATGGCGGCCACGCCGTCCCACATGGTCAGGTCGCAGCCCAGCGCATGGCTCAGCACCACCAGCGGGCCCTGGCCCTGCTTGACGAAATTCAGTTGGGGCATGAATCCTTTTTCCTACCTGTGTCACTTCTGCGCGCATTGTGCCGCGACTTTCGCGCGTTGCCCGCCAGAATGCAGGACGCCGCATGAAAACACGCCACTTCATTCAACTGATCGCCATGTCGGCCCTGTGGGGTGCGTCGTTCCCGCTCATCCGCATTGCCAGCCCCGCCCTGGGCCCGTTTGGCCTGGCCGGCATCCGCTGCATCCTGGCCGCGCTGGTGCTGGCGGCGTTGATGCGCATGCTGCGCCACCACTGGCCGGCGCGCACAGCCTGGGCCGCGCTGACCGCGACGGCGGTGCTGACCGTGGTGGCGCCGTTTGTGCTGTTCAACTGGGCCGGGCTGGTGCTGCCTGCGGGCTATTCCGCCGTGCTCAATGCCACGGCACCGCTGTTCGGCATCCTGGGCGCCGCTGCCATGGGCGAAGAGCGGCTGACCGCGCGCCGCCTGGCAGGGTGCGCGCTGGGGTTTGCGGGCGTGGCGCTGCTGGTGCAGTTGGGTCCCGTGGCGGTGACGGGCAAAGTGGTGCTGGCTGCGCTTGCCTGCACGGTGGCATCTGCGGCCTATGGCTTTGGTGCGATCCTCATGAAACGCGCCACGATGGTCCACCAACCGCTGCCGGCGTCTGCCGCTGTGCATGTGGCAGCGGCCCTGGTGTTGTTGCTGCCCATGGGGGCGTCTGTGCCGGCCATGAGCTTCACGCCCGGCGTGTTGCTGGCCGTGGCCACGCTGGGCTGCGTCACCTCGGGCTTCATGTACTGGATCAGCATGCGGCTGATGCGCGAGATTCCTGCCAGCGCGGCCACATCGTCGGCCTTCATGATCCCGCTGTTTGGCGTAACCTGGGGCGGCCTGTTCCTGGGCGAGCCGGTGACGCTGGGCATGCTGCCCGGGTGCGTGCTGGTGCTGGCCGCCACGGCGCTGATCACGGGCTTCAACCCCTTTCGCGGGGCGCCGCCCGAGCCCTGAGGCCGGTGTGGGCGCTGCGCCGGCGCAACACTTGCGCTTTCATTTTGATAGCGGGTCACATAGAATCCGCGCGGGCCCACGGCCAAAAGTCAACACGCCATGCGAACGTCCGTCCCTTCGTACTACGACATCCTGCAGGTTGCGCGCGACGCACCGGCAGGGGACATCCGCGTGGCGTACCGGCGCATGGCCCAGCGTTACCACCCCGACAAATCCCCCGACAACCGCTTTGCCCCGCGCGTCATGGCCAACCTGAACAAGGCCTATGAAGTGTTGTCAGACCCATCGCAGCGTGAGCAGCACGACCAGTGGATCGCCCGCAAGGAAGCGCCCGCCGACCCTGCCCTGCGCCCCGCAGGCCGGCTGAGCCGCCCCGCCCCGCTGCCCGAGCTGCCTGAGCGCACCTCACGCTGGCCCTGGGTGCTGCTGTTTGGCACGATCTGCTGCGCGGTGGCTGCGGTGGGTACCGTGCTGTTCAAGACCGAGCTGTCCGCACGCCCCGCCAAAATGGCCGCTGCGCAGGCGCAGGCACCGCGCTGATTCGACCCTAAGCCGTGTGCGCCGACAGCGGCGCCGACGCCATGGCCGCCACGGCCGCCAGCTCGACCCGCAGCCCCGGCGCCAACGCCGCCTGGCTGCACACACGCTGCGGCCAGTGCCGCGCATCGGGGCCGATCCATTCGCGCCACAGAGCGTCAAACGCATCGCGCTCGCCGATGTCTGCCAGCAGCACCTGGATGGACAGGATGTGCGTGCGGGCCGAGCCCGCCTCGCCCAGGTGGGCGTCCAGCATGGCCAGGCTGTGGGTGACCTGCGCCGCAAAGCCTGCCGTGCTGTCGCTGGCGTTGGCCACCGTCCAGACCATGCCGCCATACGCCACCACGCGACTGCGAGCGCCGCTGCGGCTGGGCCAGCGTTGCACTTCCTGCAATGTCATGCCGTTTTCTCCTCCAGTATGTGGGTGCGCCAGGCGCACAGCGTGGCCAGCACGGCCAGCCCCGTAGCCACGCCGTACATCACCTCAAAGCCAAAGCGCGACACCACCGCGCCGCCGGCCAGCACGCCCGCCACGCCGCCGCAGCCATAGCCGATGACGGTGAACAGCGCCTGCCCCCGCCCGCGCAGGCGCCCCGGGAAATGATGACTGACCATGGCGATGCAGGCTGTGTGGTGGCTGGCAAAGGTCAGCGCATGCAGCACCTGCGCGATGAACAGTGCCGCCAGCCAGTCGCCCAGGCCGCCGGTCAACGCCATGCGCAGCGCGGTGGCCGCGCCGCACACCACCAGCCAGCGCGTCATGCTGAAGGTGCGGATCAGCCGGCCCTGGGCAAAAAACCACGCAATCTCCACCAGCACCGACACCGCCCACAGCGTGCCTATCATGGCCTTGCTGTAGCCCAGTGAATCCAGGTACAGCGACAAAAAGCCGTAGATCGAAAAATGCGCCATCACGTGAAACAGCAGCGACGCAAAAAACCAGCGCACCACCGGCTGGCGCATGACGGGGCCGATGGGCTCCTTCACGGCGTCGGTATGGGCGTGCTTTTCGCGCACATCGGGCAGCCACCAGGTGCACAGCAGCACGCCGCCCAGCGTGACCACCGTCCACGCCGGGAAGTCCTTCATGCCATGGCCTTCAAACCAGGCACCGGCCGCAAACACCGTGAGCATGAAGCCGGCCGAGCCCCACAGGCGGATGCGCCCGTAGCGGCCCCAATCCCCCGCCACCAGGTGGGCCATGGCGGCCTCGGTCAGCGACATCATGGAGCTGGTGTGGGTGAACAGCACCAGCAGCACAAACCCGATCCACCACGGCCCGCCGTTGAACCACAGCCCCACGGACGCGATCAGTGCCACCGCCGCGCTGATGCGCAGCAAGCGCACCCGTTCACCGGTGTGGTCGCTCAGGGCACCCCAGGCGTACGGCGCAAACACACGGGTAAAGCTCTGCACCGACGTGAGCAGGCTGATCACGACGATGGGCAGGCCCAGGTCTTTCAGCCACAGCGGCAGGTACGGGTTGAAAAACCCGATGTGGGCAAAGTACGTGGCCGACAGCGCGGCAAACGGCACCAGCTGGCGGCGCTGGGCTGCGGCGTCAGTCACTTACAGAGTCATTTAAAGAAACGACGCCTGCAGCACCGGCACAGGGGGATTCACGTCGCCGTTCTGGGCGCGGTTGCGCAACGCATGCTCCATCAGCACCAGCGCCAGCATGGCCTCGGCAATCGGCGTGGCGCGTATGCCCACGCAGGGGTCGTGGCGGCCCTTGGTGATGACTTCGGTGGCCTCGCCCTTGAGGTTGATCGTCTCGCGCGGGCTGATGATGGAGCTCGTGGGCTTGATGGCAATGGCCACGTCAATGTCTTGCCCTGTGCTGATGCCGCCCAGCACGCCGCCGGCGTTGTTGGTCTTGAAGCCCTGGGGCGACAGTGAGTCGCCATGCGTGGTGCCGCGCTGGGTGATGCTGCCAAAGCCCGCGCCGATTTCCACGCCCTTCACGGCGTTGATGCCCATCATGGCGTACGCAATGTCGGCGTCCAGCTTGTCAAACAGCGGCTCGCCCAGGCCCACGGGCACGTTGCTGGCCGTGACGCGCACGCGCGCCCCACACGAATCACCCGCCTTGCGCAGGCTGTCCATGTAGGCCTCCAGGTGCGTCACATCAGCCATGGGGGCAAAGAACGGGTTGTGGGGCACGTGGTCCCAACTCTCGAACGGGATGGCGACTTCACCGATCTGCGCCATGCACCCGCGAAAAGTGGTGCCGTACTTTTCCTTCAGCCATTTCTTGGCCACGGCGCCTGCCGCCACCATGGGCGCCGTCAGGCGGGCCGACGAGCGCCCGCCGCCGCGCGGGTCGCGCAGGCCGTACTTTTGCAGGTAGGTGTAGTCGGCGTGGCCGGGGCGGAAGGTCTGGGCGATCTCCGAATAGTCCTTGCTGCGCTGGTCGGTGTTGCGGATCAGCAGGCAGATGGGGGTGCCTGTCGTCTTGCCTTCGTACACGCCGGAAAGGATCTCAACCGCGTCGGGTTCGTTGCGCTGGGTCACATGGCGGCTGGTGCCGGGGCGGCGGCGGTCCAGGTCGCCCTGGATGTCGGCCTCCGTCAACGCCATGCCGGGGGGGCAACCGTCGATCACGCAGCCAATGGCCGGGCCGTGGGATTCACCGAAGTTGGTGACTGCGAATAGGGTGCCGAAGGTGTTGCCGCTCATGGGGCGCGATTATCCCAGACCGGTGCATGGCGGTGGTTTCACACGGGAACGCTTCATGCTTGGGTGCTGCACCGCAGCATTCACTCATTTCACAGGAGAAGCCCATGCTGGACCGCACCCAAACCAAGTTCTCGCACGTCAAGCCCGCCGATACCGACTTTGTGTCGGGTGGCCTGCGTGATTTCTTCCTGTACCGCGACCTGGGCGTGGCCGAAGCCACCAACGGCAAGGTCATCGCCCACCTGGTCAAGGCCAACATGGCACCGGAAACGGGCACGGGCTGGCACCGACATGAGGCAGATTTCCAGATCGTCATCATGACCAAGGGCTGGGCCAAGTTCATGTACGAAGACAAGGTGACGCTGGTGGAAGCCGGCGACGTGGTGCACCAGCGCCCGGGCATCCGCCATTACCTGTTCGACTACTCGCCCGACATGGAATACCTGGAGATCGTGTCGCCGGCGGACTTCAAGACGGTGGATGTGGAGCCGGTCTGCGAGATTCCCGCCCCAACCCCATGGAAATAGCCGGTCAGAACTCGGCGTCGAGCTCGTCGATCTCGGCCGGTTCTTTTTTGGCCGCTGCCACCCATTCCTTCATGGCGGGCAGCTCCATGATGCGCTTGCAATAGGCCACGCTGGCTTTGTCCAGCGGCACATCGTAGGTCAGAAAGCGCGTGACAACCGGCGCGTACATCGCATCCGCCAGCGTGGGCACCTTGCCGAACAGGAACGGGCCGCCGTAGGTGGCCAGGCATTCCTTCCAGATGGCCAGCACGCGGTCGATGTCGGCCTGCGCCCGCGACCACACTTTGAAGCCCGGGAAATGGGCCTTGATGTTCATGGGCAGCGCGCCACGCATGGCGGTAAAACCCGAATGCATTTCGCCGCAGATCGCGCGGCAATGCGCGCGGGCCTTGATGTCGGCCGGCAGCAGACCGGCCTTGGGCTTGATTTCATTGAGGTATTCGCCAATGGCCAGCGAATCCCAGACCTTGATGCCCCCGTGCTGCAGCGAGGGCACCAACATGGACGGTGCGAGCAGCAGCATCTCGGCCTTCATGGCAGGGTCGTCGGGCGGGATCACCTTTTCGGTGAAATCCAGCCCCGCCAGCTTCGCCATGAGCCAGCCGCGCAACGCCCAGGCGCCGTAGTTCTTGCTGCTGATCGTGAGGACAGGCTTGGCCATGCATTTCTCCAGGTGTGCCCCGGGTTCGAGCAAGTTGCGGGCCAGATCGGTGCATGGTCTGGCCCCGGCATGGCGCCCTCTCGGCCCCTCCTTGGCCCCTTCTTGGCCCGTAACTTGCCTGCAAGCCGTTACCGGGCCAAAAGCCCCTCCCGTCAGGAAGAACATGCTCTATCAGGCCTACCAAACCCAGTCCGACCTGATGTCCCCATTGCGCCTGCTGGCCCAGCACAGCGGTGCGGCCCTGTGGCTGCGCCAGACGGAGGGCTCTGTGCTGCGCAAGATGGCCGCCGCCAGCGAGGTGTTTTCGCGCATGCGCCTGACGCACTCGCGCCCGCCGTACTGCATCGATTCAGTGACCGTGGGCGAAGAAACCTTTGCCGTGACCGAGGAAAAAGTGCTGGCCCTGCCCTTTGGCACGCTGCTGCGCTTTCGCAAAGACGGTGTCACAGGCCACCCACCGGTGCTTTTGGTCGCGCCACTGTCGGGCCACTTTGCCACGCTGCTGCGCGAGACGGTGCGCACCCTGCTGCAGGACCACGATGTGTACATCACCGACTGGCACAACGCCCGCGACGTGAGCCTGCGCCACGGCGCGTTCACGCTGGACGATTACATCGACTACATGATGCAGTTCATGGCCGCCATCGGCCCGGGCGTGAACGTGGTGGCCGTGTGCCAGCCCTGCGTGGCGGCGCTTGCAGCCACCGCCCTGATGGCCGAAGACGACCACCCTGCCACGCCGCGCAGCCTGACCCTGATGGCCGGCCCGGTGGACTGCCGCGTCAACCCCACAGGCGTGAACGCGCTGGCCGTGAGCAAGCCGATTGACTGGTTTGAAAAGAACCTGATCAGCCACGTGCCGCTGCCGCACGCGGGCTACATGCGCCGCGTGTACCCTGGCTTTGTGCAGCTCAGTGCGTTTTTGTCGATGAACCTGGAGCGGCACAAGCAGCAGTTTCGCAACCTGTACCAGCACCTGGTGCAGGGCGAGGAAGAGCAGGCCAACGTGATCCGCGTGTTCTATGACGAATACCTGGCCGTGAACGACCTGCCGGCCGAGTTTTACCTGGAGACGGTGGAAAAAGTCTTTCAGACTTACGACCTGGCCCGCGGCGAACTGATGTACCGCGGCCGCAAGGTCAACTGCGCCGCCATCCGCCGCACCGCCCTGCTGACGGTGGAAGGCGAGCGCGACGACATCTGCAGCGTGGGCCAGACCGTGGCCGCGCAGGACCTGTGCACCAGCGTGCGCCCCTACATGAAGACCCACCACATCCAGGTGGGTGTGGGCCACTACGGCGTGTTCAGCGGCCGCAAGTGGAACCAGCAGATCTACCCGCGCGTGCGGGAGGTGATTCACGCCAGCATGGGGTGATGGCGCGTCAGGCTAGGGAGGCCATTTTGGCAGCCCAGCGTTTGCGCATGTAGTCCCGTTTCGCATCTTCAACCTGCTTGTCAGTCACGGGCTTGGCCAGGTGAGAGAGCAAGCCGAAGGCACTGGCTACGCCCTCGCCATTGGGCGCCATCGGAGTAGGCATGACCTTGTCCGGGATGTCGTCAATCAAGAAAGTGCGTTTGCGCATGACGGGATTATGGATGTGACGCACGTTTTTCGGGAGTATCTGCGCGGCAAAGGCGTGCGCGGACACCCGTCAACGCTTCACTAAAGCGGTCGCCTGCGGCGACGGCCTTGCGCTGCTCAGCGCTTTAGAGGCG
>CALRZF020000006.1:0-32769 GCA_943372585.1 Ramlibacter sp. 2FC
AGCCACAACAAGGTGACGGTGGCGGCGGGCTGCAGCATTGAGTTCCTGAAGCCCGGTCAACTGGGCGACGTGCTGACCTGCGAGGGTGTGGAACAGACGCTGTCCGGCCGCCACGGCATCTATGACATGAAGGTCAGCAACCAGCGAGGCGAAGTGGTGGCCATGTTCCGCGGCAAAAGCGCCAGCATTGCCGGCACGGTGGTGCCCGGGGAGGCCGCATGAAACACTTTACGCTTGAACCGATCGAAAAGGCGAGCATTGACGAGCTGCGCGGCCTGCAGCTCAAGCGTCTGCGCGCGACGCTGCGCCACGCGTATGCCAACTCGCCTGTGTACCGCGCCAAGTTTGATGCCGCGGGCGTACATCCAGACGACTGCCGCACGTTGGCCGACCTGGCGAAGTTCCCCTTCACCACCAAGAAGGACCTGCGCGACAGCTACCCCTTTGGCATGTTTGCCGTGCCGCGCGAGCAGTGCGCGCGCATCCATGCGTCCAGCGGCACCACGGGCAAGCCCACGGTGGTGGGCTACACGCAAAAAGACATTGATACCTGGTCCCACGTCATGGCGCGCAGCATCCGCGCCAGCGGTGCACGGCCCGGTGACCTGGTGCATGTGAGCTATGGCTACGGCCTGTTCACCGGCGGCCTGGGCGCGCACTACGGCGCGGAAAAGCTCGGCCTGACGGTGGTGCCCTTCGGCGGCGGCCAGACCGAGCGGCAGGTGCAGCTGATTGCCGACTTCAAACCCGACATCATCATGGTCACGCCCAGCTACATGCTGGCGATCGCCGATGAGTTTGAGCGCCAGGGCCTCGAGCCCGCCGAGTCCAGCCTGCGCCTGGGCATCTTTGGCGCTGAACCCTGGACCAATGACATGCGCGTGGCGATTGAAAAGCGCATGGGCATGGATGCGGTGGACATTTACGGCCTCAGCGAAGTCATGGGCCCCGGCGTGGCCAATGAATGCGTGGAGACCAAGGACGGCCCCACCATCTGGGAAGACCACTTCTACCCCGAGATCATCAACCCCGACACCGGCGAACCGGTGGCCGACGGTGAGCTGGGCGAGCTGGTATTCACGAGCCTGACGAAAGAGGCGCTGCCCATCATCCGCTACCGCACGCGTGACCTCACGCGCCTCTTGCCCGGCACGGCGCGCACCATGCGCCGCATGGAAAAGATCACCGGCCGCAGCGACGACATGATGATCGTGCGCGGCGTGAACGTGTTCCCCACGCAGATCGAGGAGCTGATCCTCAAGCGGCCCGAACTGGCGCCGCACTACCTGTGCATCCTCACGCGCGAAGGGCCGATGGATTCATTGACCGTGGCGGTGGAGACGCGCCACGGAACCCTGCCCGATTCCGCTGCCGCACAGATGGCGGCGCAGACGCTCGCGCATGAGATCAAGACCTTCATCGGGACCAGCGCAAAGATTGAGCTGCGTGCAGAAGGCGGCGTCGAGCGCAGCCTGGGCAAGGCCAAGCGTGTTCTCGATCAGCGACCGAAATAACTAGCGCTGCTCGATCTTCTCTACGAGCAGGTCCAGGTGGATCTCGCTGCCCTGATTGATGCGGATACGCACCGGCAGGTACTGCAGGCCCGGTGCAAACCACATCTCGGCCGTGATGTTGCCGCGCGGGTTGGCGATGGGCCGGGGCTTGAGGTGAAACGCCTTCACCGCGCCGAGTTTGGGTGTTTGCAGCACCACGTCTTCCACCACGTCATAGGTCCACAGGTCCACCGCACCGGGCCGTGCCATCCAGAAGCTGACCTGGCCGCCCGTTTGCAGCGGCTGCAGCTGGTTGGCAAACCGGTATGCCAGGTCCACAAACTGGCTGGCCGTGTCCTGCAGCCCGTCGGGGCGCGGCAGGCGCGCACCGCCTTCCAGGGCCACATCGGTGTCGTTCATGCGCATGGCGCGCGTGCGGCCGCGGCGGGTCTCCTCATAGGCCGACGGACGCAGGCCCTGCGGCGTGACCTCACCCTGGCTGGTCATGGTGAGGCTGATGAATGTGTTGATATCAATGTCCACCCGCACCTGGTAGCGGTCGGCCTGGCGCTGCCACTGCACGCGGGCATCGCCTTGCAGTTCGCCGCGAAACCAGCCGGTCAGGGCATAGCTCAGCCGCGTGTCGCTGGGCCAGCCTGCGAGCGGGTCAGCGGGCGGGGCTGGCGGCGATGCGGCGGCCGCCAGCGTTGATGCGGCAGCGGGAGCTGGCTCAGGCGGGGCGGCCGCCTGGGCTGGCAATGCTGGCACCGGCGGCACTTCGGCCTGTGGCATCTCGGGCAGGGGGCCTGTGGGCGTTTGCGTAGCGGGCAGGGATGAGGCTGCAGGCATTGCAGCGCTCAGAACGGGAGCTATTGCAGGCGGACGCGGGACTGCCTGGGGCGCCGCTGGCGGCTGTGCCACCGAAATCATCCGCGTGAACATCGGCTCGGCCATCAGGCGCATCGGGGGCTGTTCGCGCCATTGATCGGCCAGCCAGTCCAGCACCAGTGCATGGCCGCCCACCACCAGCAGCGCGCTGGTGATCAGTGCGGTGCGGCCAGCCACTTGCGCAGCTGCGCAGCGTCACGCACGGCAAGCCGCCAGGTCGTGACGTCGGCAGGCAGGGTCAGGGGCAGGCGCAAAAGGCGGCGATCGCGCGACACCAGTGCCGTCACGTTCTTGTGCTGGCCCGCATAAAACGGCAGATCGTCCAGCTTGGCCAGGCGCCAGCCATCGCCGGCCACTTCCACGCCCAGCCATTCGTCGCCGCTGGCAAAGCCGGCGCGTTCCGCTGCGCCGCCGCGCAGCACGGCCTTGACCTGTACGGCGCCGCCGGTCTCGGCCACGCGCAGCCCCAAGCGCTGGGCCTGCTGCGGCGGGTCGTCGTGCACCGTGATGCCGAAGGCCTGCAGCAGGTCACGCAGCGGCAGCTCGCGCACGCCGTGCACCCAGTGCAGCAGCTCGCGGCTGAAGGCGCGGCCGCCCAGCTCGCGCAGTACCGCCGCAAAGTCGGCCTCGCTCATCGGGCCGGCCTTGCAGCGATCCCACAGCGTGCGCATCACCGCGTCCAGCGAGCTGGTGCCTTCACGGCGCAGCGTCAGGTCAAAACACAGCGCCACCAGCGCGCCCTTGGTGTAGTAGCTCACGGTGGCGTTTGGCGTGTTTTCGTCCTGACGGTAATACTTGACCCAGGCGTCAAAGCTGGCCTGCGCCACCGACTGCACCTCGCGCCCGGGCGTCTGCAGCACCTGGTTGATGGTTTTGTTCAGCAGCTTCAGGTAATGCGCGTCGTCAAGCAGGCCGCAGCGGCGCAGCAGCAGGTCGTCGTAGTAGCTGGTAAAGCCTTCAAAGAACCACAACAGCTGGGTGTAGTTCTCCTTCGTGTAGTCGTACTGCGTGAAGTCCGCAGGGCGCAGGCGCTTGACGTTCCACGTGTGGAAGTATTCGTGGCTGATCAGCCCCAGCAGCGTGGTGTAACCGTCGCTGGTGCGCGCCTCGCCCAGCCGTGGCAGATCGCGGCGCGAGGCAATCAGCGCCGTGCTGTTGCGGTGCTCCAGGCCGCCGTAGCCGTCGTCCACCGTGTTGAGCATGAACAGGTAGCTCTTGTGCGGCGGGCGGCGCTTGCCGTGCCAGAAACGGATGGCTTCCTCGCAGATTTTCTGTGCATCGGCCAGCAGCCGCGCCCCGTCAAACGAGCTGGCCGCGCCCGCCACCACAAAGCGGTGGGGCACACCGCCCGCGCGGAACTCGCCGCTCCAGAAACGGCCCATCTCCACCGGGCAGTCCACCAGCTCGTCATAGTCTGCCGCCAGATAGGTGCCGAAGCCCTTGCGGTTGACCTTGTGGGCGGCCAGGCCCGTGGCGGCCTGCCATTGGGCCGTTGCAGGTGTGCCCGCCAGCTCCAGCGCGTGGGTCGAGGCTTCCTGCCCATGCACGCGCAGGCACAGGCTGGTGCCGTTGAAAAAGCCGCGCTGTGCGTCCAGCCAGGCGGTGCGCACGGAGTTGTCCAGCGCGTAGACCTCGTAGATCAGCTCCAGCGGGGCCAGCGGGTCGGCGCTGACTTGCCAGCTGCATTTGTCCAGCTGCTGCACGATCACGCCGCGCGTGCCCTGGCGGGCGTGCAGCTTTTGCAGGTTCTTGGAAAACTCGCGCACCAGGTAGCTGCCCGGTATCCAGACCGGCAACGACACCTGCTGCACGGCCGCGGGCCGGGCAATGGTCAGCGTGACGCGAAACAGGTGCGCATGCAGGTCCGCCGGTTCAACCCGGTAGTGAATGCCCGCAGGCGCGACAGAGGGCTTGGAAGACTTTGTGGCGGCCATGCGGTGACTATACGCAAGCCGCCCGGGTGCCGTGGCAGCCCGGCTTGCCAGGCTTACTTGGCTTCCGCCAGGAACTTCTCCACCTGCTGGGCGTTGATGGCGCCCGGCACGCGTGAGCCATCGGCAAACACCAGTGTCGGCGTGCCGGTGATCTTGTGCTTCTTGCCGAATTCGATGTTGCGGTTCAGTGCGCTCGTGTCGCAGGTGGCGTTGGCGGGCGTCTGGTCGCGCACCATCCAGTCCATCCAGGCGCCGGCCTTGTCCTTGGCACACCAGATGTTGCGCGACTTGGCGGTGGAGTCCGCGCTCAGGATGGGGTACAGGAACATGTAGACGGTGACGTTGTCCACCTTTTGCAGGTCGCGCTCAAACCGCTTGCAGTAACCGCAGTTGGGGTCTTCAAAAACGGCCAGCTTGCGCTTGCCGTTGCCGCGCACGATGGTGAAGGCGTCTTTCAGCGGCAGGCTGTCAAAAGCCACGGCGGTCAGCTTTTCGATGCGCTCTTCCGTCAGGTTGCGCTTTTGCTTGGTGTCGATCAGGCTGCCCTGGATCAGGAAGTTGCCTTCCGCGTCGGTGTACAGGATCTCGGTGCCGTTGTAGCGCACCTCGTACAGGCCTGGCATGGCGCTTTTGGTGATCTCGTCAATGCCCTGCAGCTGCGGCACGCGCTCGGTCAGGTTCTTGCGGATGGCGGCTTCCTGAGCATGTGCGCCCAGGCTCCAGCTGAGGCCTGTGGCCAGCAAGGCTGCAACCAGCCCGGTCTTGATCATGTTCATGGTGTTCCCGTTCATTTCAATTCAAACCCATCGCCTGTCTTGCGACCCATTGCTTCAGCGGCCCGCTGCGCTCAAAACCCCGCATGCCCCAGTTGCGCAGGGCCTGCCCGGCGTCACCTTCGCGTGCAAACAGCTGCTGCAGGCCATCGGTCGTCGTGCCCATCATCAGCACGCCGGCCTTGCGTTCGCGTTCATAGCGCCGCAGCAGTTTGGCGTCTCCCAGGGCACGCCAGTATTCACGTTCGTGCAGCACACGCGCCAGCACGGCCGCATCGGCCAACCCCAGGTTGAGCCCCTGGCCAGCCAGCGGGTGCACGGTGTGCGCCGCGTCGCCTGCCAGGGCCCAGCCGGGCCCCGTCCAGCGGCTGGCCCGGGCCAGTTGCAGCGGCCAGGACGCCCGCTCACTGGTCATGGCCACGTTGCCCGCCACGCCCCCGCTGGCGGTCTGCAGCCGCGCTGCAAACTCAACGTCGGTCAATGCCATCAGGTCCGCCAGATGCGCCTCATTCACAGACCACACAACGGCGACCGAGTTCCCCGTGGGGCCCGCCAAAGGCAGAAAAGCCAGCACTTCACCGTCGGAAAACCATTGCCGGGCGATGCCGCCGTGCGGTTTTTCACACTCCAGCCGTGCGGCAATGCCGTGCTGCGCGTAGGGCGTGGTGTCAAAGGTGACGCCGAATTCTGTGCGCGTCGTGCTGGCGCGGCCTTCGCACACCACGGTCAGCGTGGCCGCGGCCGGTGCGTCCAGCGTTTCGATCAGAGGTTGGTAGCGTGTGGCCTCAGACAGTTCGCGCTCCAGCGCCGGGACGTCCACGATCCAGGCCAGGGCCTGCACGCCCTGCTGCGCGGCGCTGAAGTTGACTTCACCGCCGTCGTCGCCATGCACCTGCATGGCCTGTACCGGCGTGGCATGGGCGCCCGCAGGCCATGCACGAACGGACTCCAGGAGCTGGCGCGACGCAGCGTTCAGTGCGTAGGCGCGTACGTCGGCCCGGGACGCATCTGTGCCCCCCTGGCGAACCAGGCCCACACGCAAGCGGTCGCGGGCGAGCAGCAGGGCCAGTGTGCTGCCGGTGATACCGGCGCCACGAATACAGACGTCATAAGGGGAGGGCATGCGGGAATTGTAGGAGCCCGGGCCCTGCGGCGCAGGCGGCGGCACAATGGCGGCTCTTTGCCCAGAAGGAACACCCCGTGAGCGACACCCCGTCCGACGTTACCGCCCGCATTGCCCGCCTGTTTGTCTACCCCGTCAAGTCGTGCGCGGGCCTTGAAGTGCAGGAGGCGATCCTGACCGAGACGGGGCTGGAGTTTGACCGGGCCTGGATGGTGGTGGATGAAAACGGCGACTTTGTGAGCCAGCGCGAGCTGCCCCGCATGGCGCTCATCACGCCGAAGCTGCGGTTTCACGACGTGGTGCTGCGCGCCCCCGGCATGCTGGCCCTGCATCTGGCCATGGATGCGGTGGAAGAGCCCGTGAAGGTGCGTGTGTGGGACGACGAGGTCGATGCCTACGACATGGGCGGCGTGGCCGCACAGTGGTTCACCGACTTCCTGGGCCAGAAGCTGCGCCTGGTGCGCTTTGACCCTGACTACCGCCGCCTGTCCAGCATGAAGTGGACCGGGGGCGTGGAGGCGCCCAACCAGTTTGCAGATGGCTTTCCGGTGCTGGTCACCAGCGAGGCGTCTTTGGCGCTGCTGAACGAGCGGTTGGCCGCCGGCGGCCATGCGGCGGTAGGCATGGAGCGCTTTCGGCCCAATGTGGTGCTGGCGGACGTGGAGGCGCACGACGAAGACCGGCTGGATGTATTGCACATTGCCACGGGCCAGGGCGAGGTGCAGCTCAAACCGGTGAAGCCCTGTGCGCGCTGCCCCATTCCCAACGTGGACCCCGTCACGGCCATCAGCAGCCCGCAAGTCGGCGACACCCTGCAGGGCTACCGCCAGGACGCGCGGCTCAACGGCGCGGTGACCTTCGGTATGAACGCCATCGTGCTGGCCGGGGCTGAACAGGTGCTGCGCACCGGCCAGGTGGTCACCGCCAGCTACGCGTTCGACTGAGCCGGGTGGGCCTCGTCGCCGCGCGGCAGTTCGCTGTCGGCGTCCATCAGCGAACCATCGTCCAGGGGCATGCGCTGGGTGGCCTCGGGCTCCAGAAAGCGTATGGGGCGGCGTGTGCGTGGCGACATGCTCTTGAGCAGGTCGGCCAGGGCATCGCCCAGGGCTGTTGCTTCCATGCTGCGTTCATCCAGCAGGGCGGCGGCGATGTGGAACTGAAGCGTGACCTCCGGTTTCAGCCCCTTGAGCGGCATCAGGCCGGCCGCAATCAGCCTTGCCGCCCGGTCGGTGACGGAGGAGCGCGACGTGACACCTTCCAGGATGAGGCCGAAGCGGGCCTCGCCCACACGGCTGACGGTGTCAACATCGCGCAGCAGGCGGCGCAGCTTGATCACGCTGCGCAGCAGGCTCTGCTCGGCGATGGAGGTGCCGTGAAAGTTCTTGATGCGCGTGTAGTTCACCAGGTCAATGAACACCACCGCGGCCGCGTGGCCGTCACGCCGGTGACGTGCCACCACCTGGCGTAGCCGGTCATGGAACAGGTGGGCGGCCAGCAGGCCGGTCAGCGCGTCCTGGCTGGACAGCGCCTGCTCGCGGATCTGCGCGCCGTGGCGTTCGCGCGAGCGGATGCTCAAGGCCACCAGCAGCAGCGGCACCTCCAGCGCAATGCCCAGCACCACGGCGTATTGCGTACCGAACGACGTGGGCAGCAGACCGAAGATGCGCAGCACGGCCAGCAGCACCGCCAGGGACAGCGGCAGGTAGGCGCCCAGCACCCACAGGCCCACCACGTCGCCGCGCCGCCAGGCAAGCCACGCCATCCAGGTGTTGGTGATGGCGGCGTAGCCGACATACGCACCTACCATGACCAGCGCCACAGGTTTGCTCAGCAGCAAAAACAGGGCCGCCATGCCCACGCCGGCCCAGCCCGATACATACACGGCGCGGTCCACCCACCGAAAGCGCGCCGGCGTGCCGGTGAGCTGGCGCACGAACAGCAGCGCCGCCGCCCCCGCCAATAGCGCCAGAATTCCCTGCGACGCATCAGCCCAGTAGCCCCAGGCGGGCCACAGCAGGTGGCCTGCAACGCCTGTGTAGGCTGCCACGGCCAAAGTCATCACACCGGCGTACACCGAATACCAGGCGTAAATGCGGTCGCGGTACACCCAGGCCTGTGCAGCGCAGGCGGCAATCAGCAGCAGCAGGGCGCCAAAGGCCATGCCCAGTGCCATGTATTCCATCTGGATGCGCTGGTCGTGCCCGCCCTGGCTGACAAAGCGGACCGGCAGGCTGATGGGCGTGGTGTGGCGGATGCGCACGTAGATGTCGCGTGGCTGGCCCGGGGCCAGGTTCAGGCGGAACGTGGGATAACGGCCGGCCTCGGGCCAGGTGTTCACGGGCAATGTGTCACCGGCCGACTGCGCCTGCCACTGGCCGCGCGCATCCTGCAGGTACACGGTGGCCAGGTCCAGCACGGGGATGGGGAACTCCAGCAGCCAGCCTTGCCACTGGCTGCGGTCCAGGTCCACCCGGAAGTGCAGCCACAGGGCGCCGCCCAGTTCGGCGGCGTAGATGTGGCCTTCGCGCATGGGCACAAAGCGCGCCGGGCCCGGCTGCTGAGCTACCTGTTCAACCGTGGCGGTGCCGGCCGCTTCCATCCAGTACAGGCCCAGCTGTTCCGCGGCGATGGTCGTGGTCTTGTCATTGAGGGCAATGACGGCGGGCTTTGCTGCCTGCGCCATCGCGCCGCCGGCCAGCAGGCTGGCGGCCAGCAACATCGCGAGCATCCGCCAGAAGGCGCCAAACCGCGTTGCGACGCATCGCATACACTTGCCGCCTTGTTTTTCGGGAACTGTCATGAGCTTGAAGTGCGGCATTGTAGGCCTGCCCAATGTAGGGAAATCCACCTTGTTCAATGCGTTGACCAAGGCGGGCATCGCCGCCGAGAACTACCCCTTCTGCACGATCGAGCCCAACGTGGGCATCGTGGAGCTGCCCGACCCGCGGCTGGATCAGCTGTCCGCGATCGTCAAGCCCGAGCGCATCGTGCCGGCGATTGTGGAATTTGTGGACATCGCAGGCCTGGTGGCTGGCGCCAGCAAAGGCGAAGGCCTGGGCAACCAGTTTCTTGCGCACATCCGCGAGACCGACGCTACCGTCAATGTGGTGCGCTGCTTTGACGACGAGAACGTGATCCACGTCGCCGGCAAGGTGGACCCGATCTCCGACATTGAAGTCATCCAGACCGAACTGTGCCTGGCCGACCTGACGACAGTGGAAAAGGCGCTGCACCGCCACACCAAGACAGCGCGTTCGGGCGACAAGGAAGCCGCCAAGATCGTCGCCATCCTTGAAAAGTGCCAGGCCGCCCTGAACGAGGGCAAGCCGGTGCGCGCACTGGAATTCAGCAAGGAAGACCAGCCCCTGCTCAAGCCGCTGTGCCTGATCACCGCCAAGCCCGCCATGTTTGTGGGCAACGTCGCCGAAGACGGCTTTGACAACAACCCCTACCTGGACCGCCTGCGCGAATACGCTGCCGCACAAAACGCGCCGGTGGTGGCCATCTGCGCCAAGATGGAAGCCGAAATGGCCGACATGAGCGACGAGGACAAGAGCATGTTCCTGGCTGAAATCGGCCAGGACGAGCCGGGCCTGAACCGCCTGATCCGCGCCGCGTTCAAGCTGCTGGGGCTGCAGACGTACTTCACCGCCGGTGTGAAGGAAGTGCGCGCCTGGACGGTCGCCATCGGCGCCACCGGCCCGCAGGCCGCCGGCGTGATCCACACCGACTTCGAGCGCGGCTACATCCGCGCGCAGACCATCGCGTTTGACGACTTCATCCAGTACAAGGGTGAGCAGGGCGCCAAGGACGCGGGCAAGATGCGCAGCGAAGGCAAGGAATACGTCGTGAAAGACGGCGACGTCATGAACTTCCTGTTCAACGTGTGACAGGCCACAGGTACAGCAGCGCCCAGGTCATCGTCAGGTAACGCAAAAACTTGCCGGCCAGCATGTAGCCCACGCAGGGCCAGAACGGCAGCTTCAGCCAGCCGGCCACGGCGCACAGCGGGTCCCCCACCACCGGCAGCCACGACAGCAGGCAGGCGGGCGGGCCCATCCTGCCAAGCCAGTCAAGGGCACGCACATGCGTTGGCGAATGCCGGTATTTGTCCACCACTTTGTGGGCGCCGTAACCCAGCCACCAGTCCAGCGCGCCCCCCAGGGTGTTGCCGGCGGTGGCCACCAGGATCGCAGGCCAGAACAACTGCGGGTTGAGCGTGATGAGCGCAAACACCGCCGGCTCGGACCCCAGTGGCAGCAGTGTTGCAGAAATAAAAGACACGACGAACACCGTGCTCAAGCCGTACTCCGGCAGGGCAAGCAGGTTCAGAAGCGGGTCGAGCCAGGCATCCATGGGTGCGGCAGTGTAAAGCGCGGACGCATTTCGTTTGCTGAAATTTTAAGCAGCTACAATCGTGCCTCATTTTTCAGCAGCCCTTTGCACCCCCCATGAACATCGGCCCCTACACCCTTGCGAACAATGTGTTCGCTGCGCCGATGGCCGGGGTGACGGACCGCCCGTTCCGCCAGCTGTGCAAGGCGCTGGGTGCGGGCTATGCGGTCAGCGAAATGGTCACGTCGCGCCGCGACCTGTGGAACACCCTCAAGACATCACGCCGCGCC
Organism: Ramlibacter sp. 2FC; assembly: GCA_943372585.1. GTDB lineage: Bacteria > Pseudomonadota > Gammaproteobacteria > Burkholderiales > Burkholderiaceae_C > RAM1. Next base: position 10,837 of record CALRZF020000006.1, read on the forward strand.
GACCACACCGGCGAGCCCGGGCCCATTGCGGTGCAGATTGCCGGTACCGACGCGGCCATGATGGCCGAGGCTGCGGCCTACAACATCGATCGCGGCGCGCAGATCATCGACATCAACATGGGCTGCCCGGCCAAGAAGGTTTGCAACAAGTGGGCGGGCTCTGCGCTGATGCAGGACGAAACACTGGCCCTGCAGATCGTGCAGGCGGTGGTGGCGGCCAGCGCGCCACGCAATGTGCCCGTCACGCTGAAGATGCGCACCGGCTGGTGCCAGGCGCATCGCAATGCCGTGACGCTGGCGCGCGCATTTGAATCCGCCGGGGTGCAAATGCTGACGGTGCACGGCCGCACGCGCGAGCAGGGCTACAAGGGCCAGGCGGAATACGACACGATCGCCGCCGTCAAGGCCGCAGTGCGCGTGCCGGTGGTGGCCAACGGCGACATCACGACGCCCCACAAGGCGCGCGAGGTGCTGGCGTACACCGGTGCCGACGCCGTGATGATCGGCCGCGCTGCGCAGGGGCGGCCCTGGATATTCCGTGAAGTGGTGCATTTCCTGGAAACAGGCACGCTGCTCGCGCCGCCGCTGGTGGCCGAAGTGCACCGGCTGCTGCTGGACCATCTGCAGGACCACTATGCGCTGTATGGTGAATTCACCGGCGTGCGCAGCGCACGCAAGCACATCGGCTGGTATGTACGGGCCCTGCCGGGCGGCGAGGCGTTTCGTGAAAGCATGAACCAGCTGGAAGACAGCACGGCGCAGTGGCGCGCGGTGTCTGACTACATGCAGGGGCTGGGTGCGGTGATGGACCGCATGCCGGCTGTTGTCGAAACGGCGGCGATGGACTGCGAAGAACCGGTGGAAACAACCGCATGAGCAAAAAACAGATCGAAGAATGCGTGCGCATGAGCCTGGAGGGCTACTTCAAGGACCTGCGCGGAACCGAGCCCGACGGGCTTTACGAAATGATGGTGAAGGTGGTGGAGAGACCGTTGCTGGAAGTGGTGATGGCCAAGGCCGACCAGAACCAGTCCAAGGCCGCCGAATGGCTGGGTCTGAACCGCAACACCCTGCGCAAGAAGCTGGTCGAACACAAACTGCTGAAATAAGAAAAACTTTCCCATGAACGCACTCATCTCTGTTTCCGACAAGACCGGCATCGTTGAACTGGCGCAGGCGCTGCACAACCTGGGCATCAAGCTCATCTCCACCGGCGGCACCGCCAAACTGCTGGCCGACCAGGGACTGCCCGTGACCGAAGTGGCCCAGGTCACCGGCTTTCCCGAGATGCTGGACGGACGCGTGAAGACGCTGCACCCGATGGTGCATGGCGGCCTGCTCGCCCGGCGCGATGTGCCCGAGCACATGAAGGCACTGCAGGACCACGGTATTGACACCATCGACCTGCTGATCGTCAACCTTTACCCGTTTGAAGCGACCGTGGCCAAGCCCGGTTGCACGCTGGAAGACGCCATCGAAAACATCGACATCGGTGGCCCGGCCATGGTGCGCAGCGCCGCCAAGAACTGGAAGGACGTGGGAGTGCTGACCGACGCGTCGCAGTACGCGGGCGTTGTTGAAGAACTCAAGACTGCCGGCAAGCTCAGCAGCAAGACCAAATTTGCGCTGTCGGTAGCGGCATTCAACCGCATCAGCAACTATGACGGTGCCATCAGCGACTACCTGTCGCGCATCCAGGACGACGGCAGCCACTCGCTGTTCTCAGGCCAGGCCAACGGCCGCTTCATCAAGCTGCAGGACCTGCGCTACGGCGAGAACCCGCACCAGCAGGCTGCGTTTTACCGCGACCTCTACCCGGCGCCGGGTTCGCTGGTCACGGCCAAGCAGCTGCAGGGCAAGGAGCTCAGCTACAACAACATCGCCGACGCCGATGCGGCATGGGAATGCGTCAAGAGCTTTGACGCCGCGGCGTGCGTGATCGTCAAGCATGCCAACCCCTGCGGCGTGGCCGTGGGCGCGGACGCGCTGGACGCCTACAGCAAGGCTTTCAAGACCGATCCGACCTCGGCGTTTGGCGGCATCATTGCCCTGAACCGGACGCTGGACGGTGCGGCGGCGCAGGCCATCAGCAAGCAGTTCGTTGAAGTGCTGATGGCGCCGGGCTTCACGGCGGAGGCGCTGGAAGTCTTCAAGACCAAGGTGAATGTGCGCATCCTGCAGATCGACCTGCCCAAGGGTGGCGCCACCGATTGGGACAACGGACGCAACCTGATGGACGTCAAGCGCGTGGGCTCAGGCCTGCTGATGCAGACCGCTGACAACAAGGAACTGACGCTGGCCGACCTGAAGGTGGTGACAAAGAAAGCACCGACGGCTGACGAACTTCAGGACCTGCTGTTTGCCTGGAAGGTCGCCAAATACGTCAAATCCAATGCCATCGTGTTCTGCAAGGGCGGCATGACCATGGGTGTGGGTGCGGGGCAGATGAGCCGTCTGGATTCAGCACGCATCGCCAGCATCAAGGCAGGGCATGCGGGGCTGACGCTGGCCGGCACGGCCGTTGCCAGCGACGCGTTCTTTCCGTTTCGCGACGGGCTGGATGTGGTGGTGGATGCGGGCGCAACCTGCGTGATTCAGCCCGGTGGATCGATGCGCGACCAGGAGGTCATCGACGCCGCGAACGAACGCGGCGTGGCCATGGTCTTCTCAGGCGTGCGCCACTTCAGGCATTAAACGACTCCCCCCGAAGCGGCCTGGCGGCCGCCTCCCCCCAGGGGGCGCCACCAGCGGCCCGGCAGAGCCGGTTCCGCGGTGGCACTGGAATCTCGCCGGCTAAAGCGTTTTGAACACGTCGCGGGCTACCGCGATCGTTTCTGCAATGTCTGCATCGCTGTGCGCTGCGCTGACAAAGCCAGCCTCGTACAAAGCAGGCGCGATGTACACGCCACGGTCCAGTAGCCCGTGGAACAGTGTGTTGAACTTTGCGCCATCGCTCTTCATGACGGCCGGATAGTTCTGCGGCAAAGCGTCCAGCAGGAAGAAGCCGAACATGCCGCCTTGGCAGTCCGCGCTGAAGGCAACGCCTTCGGCTTTGGCGGCCGCAGACAAGCCGTCTACCAGCGAACGTGTTTGGGCTGACAGCGCATCAAAGAATCCCGGCTTGCGGATTTCGCGCAGCGTCGCCAGGCCGCAGGCCGTGGCCACCGGGTTGCCCGACAGTGTGCCGGCCTGGTAAACCGGGCCCAGCGGCGCCAGGTGCTCCATGATGGCGCGGGGCCCGCCGAAAGCCGCCAGCGGCATGCCGCCGCCGATCACCTTGCCCATCACCGTCAGGTCGGGCTTGAAGCCGGGGATAGCCTTGGCATAGACGCTCTGTGCGCCGCCCAGTGCCACACGAAAGCCCGTCATGACTTCGTCAAACACCAGCAACGCGCCGTGCTGTGTGCACAGCTCGCGGCAACGCTGCATGAACGGCACGCTGGCGCGCACGAAATTCATGTTGCCCGCAATCGGCTCGATCATCAGGCAGGCCAGCTCAGGCCCATGCAGCGCAAAAGCTTCTTCCAGTTGCGCGACGTTGTTGTACTCCAGCACCAGCGTGTGCTGAACCACCTCGGGCGGCACGCCTGCGCTGGTGGGGTTGCCAAACGTTGCCAGGCCGGAACCGGCTTTGACCAGCAGCGCATCGGCATGGCCGTGGTAGCAGCCTTCAAACTTGATGAGCTTGCTGCGCCCGGTGGCGCCGCGCGCCAGGCGGATGGCGCTCATGGCAGCCTCGGTGCCCGAGCTGACCAGGCGCACCATGTCCATGGACGGCACCAGCGAAAGGATCTCCTCGGCCAGCTCCACTTCGCGCTCGGTCGGCGCGCCGAATGAAAAACCGTCCAGCACAGCTTTCTGCACCGCCTCCACCACGCCCGGGTGGCCATGACCCAGGATCATCGGTCCCCAGGAGCCGATGTAGTCGATGTGACGTTTGCCGTTGGCGTCCCAGAAGTACGCGCCCTGCGCGCGCTGCACAAAACGGGGTGTGCCGCCTACAGCGCGAAACGCGCGCACAGGTGAATTGACGCCACCGGGAATGCTGCGGCGTGCGCGTTCAAACAGAGTTTCGTTCAGGTCCATGGTTTCAATGTTTCGTGTCGTGTGGGGGCATCTCAAATCCGTGCAGGCCGGGGTGCCCGCCATCGGGCCCGTCCTCTTCGTCGTCCGAATCGGGCTGTGCCCAGAACAGGCGGTCGGGTACGACGTTGCCCATGCCGGGGCGAAAGCCGCCATCCAAACAGCGGTCCAGATAGCTCAATGCTTCAGTCGCCGCGGCCGGCAGGTCGCTACCGCTGGCGATCAGCGCGGCCAGGGCTGCCGACAGCGTGTCGCCCGCGCCTGAGAAGATGGCTTCGAAGCGCTCGAATTTCTCGCTGCAGATCACTGCCTGCGGCGTGGCCAGCACGTTGTCGATGAACTGGTCGGGCAAGGGAATGCCTGTTACAAGTGTGTAGGGCACACCGAACTCCGAAGCGGCCTTGGCGATGTCGCGTGCGCCGGGGCTGCGGTCACTGCTCCAGTCCGGTAACAGCCAGCGCCACAGGGTGCTGTGGTTTCCTACCAACACGGTGGTCTGTGGCAGCAGCAGTTCGCGAAATGCGTCCAGATACAAATCGATCTGGCTTTCGTCCCACCACGAAAGGTTGGGCATGTAGGCGATCAGCGGCAGGTCGGCGTAGTCGGCGGCTATCTCTGCGATGGCCGACAACACCTCGGGGTTGCCGGCGAAGCCGACCTTGATGACCTGTACGGGCACATCTTCAAGAATGGTGCGGGCCTGCTCGGCCACAGCCTCTTCGTCGAAAGAAAAATGCTCGAATATCTCTGCAGTGTCACGCGCGTAGGCGCCGGTCACAACGGGCAGGGCATGCGCACCGACGGACGCAATGGCACTCACGTCAGCTGACAGCCCGCCAGCACCGCTGGGGTCGCTGGCGTTGAAGACCATCACGCAGGCCGGACCGCCCGTGTCGTCACTGTCGTCGTCAGCGGGGGGATCAGCCGGGGTGGGGGAATTGGGGTTTGTCATAGGCATGAATCCAGCGGTGGGCGGCGGCTTGCGCGCGGCTCGGTCGCAGTGCCTCGATACAATCGTTGCATTCTATGCGAAGGCCCTTTAAGCTGTGACTGAAACAAAAACTTGGATGTGTCTGATCTGCGGGTGGATCTACGATGAAGCCACCGGTGCCCCTGATCATGGCATCGCCCCCGGTACCCTGTGGGCTGATGTTCCGATGAACTGGACCTGCCCCGAATGCGGTGCACGCAAGGAAGATTTTGAGATGGTTCAGATTTAAGGGTGGCGCGTCTTGCCTGCCTGGCGTCGTTGAAAAAATGAGGAGCAGCGTCAAGTGAGCACGAACGGATCCGGCTTCAAGGTCCTGGTGATTGACGACAGCAACACCATCCGCCGCAGTGCCGAAATATTTCTCAAGCAGGGCGGGCATGAAGTGATGCTGGCCGAGGATGGGTTCGACGCGCTGGCCAAGGTCAACGACTACCTTCCCAACCTGATTTTCTGCGACATCCTGATGCCGCGTCTGGATGGCTACCAGACCTGCGCGATCATCAAGCGCAACGCGAAATTTGCGGGTGTGCCGGTGGTCATGCTGTCATCCAAGGATGGCGTTTTTGACAAGGCCCGCGGCCGCATGGTCGGCTCGCAGGACTACCTGACCAAACCATTTACCAAGGACCAGCTGCTGCAGACCGTCCAGCAGTTTGGTGCCGCACAACAAGGAGTAGCGTAATGCCGATTCAAAAAGTCCTGGTCGTGGATGATTCCAAGACCGAGCTGATGTTCATGACCGACCTGCTGCAAAAGAACGGCTTTTCGGTCAAGACGGCTGAAAACGCCGACGATGCCTTTCGCCGCCTGGCTGAAGAAAAGCCCGACCTGATTTTGATGGACGTGGTGATGCCCGGGCAAAACGGTTTCCAGCTCACCCGTGCCATCACACGCGACCCGCTGTACGCTGACGTGCCCATCATCATGTGCACCAGCAAGAACCAGGAAACCGACCGCGTCTGGGGCATGCGCCAGGGCGCACGTGACTACATCACCAAGCCGGTCGATGCCACCGAGCTGATGGCCAAGATCAAGGCCTTGAGCTGAACCGAGAATGGCGAACCGGGAAGCACTCCGTGAACTGCAAAGCCGTCTGGCCAGCCGGCTGCAGGCCGCCCGTACCGAGGGCGTGGCTGCATCGTGGCTGGCTGTGGAGGCGGCAGGGGGCAAATACCTGTTCCCGCTGAGCCAGTCTGGCGAGATCTTTCCCTGGGCCACGGCGCAGCCGGTGCCCTATACCCAGGCCTGGTTCCTGGGTGTGGCCAACCTTCGCGGCGGCTTGTACGGCGTGGTGGACCTGGCGAGCTTTGTCTCGGGCGGGGCGCCGGCGCCGCGTACCGACATGGCGCGTTCCGAATCACGCCTGATCGCGCTGAACGCCTTGCTCGAAATCAACTGTGCCCTGCTGATTGACCGCCTCGCCGGCTTGCGTAACCTGGAGGCTTTCAAGGCGTCCAGCGAACCGCCCGCAGGATCGCCCGACTATTTTGGCAGTGGCTACACCGATGCCAATGGCGCGTACTGGCAGGAAATCAACCTGCAGACGCTCTCGCAACAACCCCAATTTCTGAGCATCAGCGCATAAGAGCGCTTCAGTTTTCCCGGAAGGCCACATCATGTCCGTCGTTGACCACCTCAAAAAACTGTTCTCCAGGAAGCCGGCAGAGTCCGAAGCCGACCTGAGCCTGGCCATGCCGGACGGGTCCATGGACCCCATGGCCACGGGGGCCATGGAGGCCTCGGGAACGATGGCGATGGCGCCTGTGGAAGAGCGCATCGACGATGCGCCTGCCAGCCGCATGGCAGCTGACGACGAAATGATGGTCCCGCAGGTGGACGAATCCGAGTTGGTATCGGTCCCGCTGCTGGGTCGGCGCACCATTGTCCAGCACCAGCGGATCCTGTTCATCTTGCTGGCCTTTGCGTTGGTCGTGCTGGGTGCTGTGACGGTGTTTGCACTGAACCAGGCCGACCGGGTCGCCCAGCAGGTGGCGGGTACCGGCCAGTCGCTGATGCAGTCGCAACGCCTTGCCAAGTCGGTGTCGCAGGCGCTGGTGGGTTCCGCGCAGGCCTTCCCCGACGTGAAGGAAAGCGCCGACGTGCTGGCCAAGACGGTGCGCGGCCTGGCCGCGGGTGACGAACAGCTGCGCCTGCAGCCCGTGGCCACCGAACTGCAGGAAGATGTGACCAAGATCACGCCCCTGATGGAACGCGCCGAAAAGAACGCCGGCACCGTGATGGGCCAGCAGCGAATCCTGACGCAGGTGGGTAACGCCCTGCGCACGATCAACCGCCAGTCGTCAGACCTGCTGGAAATCGCCGAAACCGTGTCGTCGCTCAAGCTGCAGCAAAACGCGCCGCCGGCCGAAATCTCCGCCGCCGGCCAGCTCGTGATGTTGACGCAGCGTATCGGTAAGTCCGCCAACGAATTCCTGACGATGGAAGGCGTGTCGCCCGAAGCCGTGTTCCTGCTGGGCAAGGACTTGAACTCCTTCAAGGAAATCGCCCAGGGCCTGCTGGATGGCAGCCCCGAACTGCGCCTGGCCGGCTCCAAGGACGAGCAGACCCGCGAGCGCCTGGACGCGCTGATGAAGCTGTATGAGCAGACCCGCAGCCAGGCCGGCGCCATTCTGGGCAACCTGCAGGGCCTGGTGTCTGCGCGTGAAGCGCAGGCCGCGATCATTGCCGACAGCGAGCCGCTGCGCCGTTCGCTGGAAGACCTGCAGGGCAAGCTGTCCGCACAGACCGGCCTGGGTGCCGGCGCTCTGGCGGCGTTGGCGATCTCTGCCGTGTTCGCCATTCTTTGCGCGGTGGGCTTGGCCTACGTACAGCTGCAGGACAGCCGCAAGCGCCAGGTGGTTGCCGAACAGCAGCGACTCGAAGCCGAGGGCCAGGAGCAGGAAGCCAAACGCGTGAACGACGCGAACCAGGCGGCCATTTTGCGGCTGATGAACGAATTGCAGACAGTGGCTGAAGGTGATTTGACGCAGGAAGCCACGGTGACCGAGGACATCACGGGCGCCATTGCCGACTCGGTGAACTACACGGTGGAAGAGTTGCGCCAGCTGGTGGGCAGCGTGCAATCCACGGCGACCCGGGTGGCGCAGACGACGGCCCAGGTGGAAAGCACGTCGACCGAACTGCTGGCGGCGTCTACCGAGCAGCTGCGCGAAATTCGCGAAACCGGCCAGTCGGTGCTGGACATGGCAGGCCGAATCAACCAGGTGTCGGGGCAAGCGCAGGAGTCTGCCCAGGTGGCGCGCCAGTCGCTGGTCGCCGCAGAGTCCGGCTTGCAGGCTGTGCAGAACGCCATCGGCGGTATGAACTCCATTCGCGACCAGATCCAGGAAACCTCCAAGCGGATCAAGCGGCTGGGTGAATCGTCGCAGGAGATTGGTGAAATTACCGAGCTGATCTCGGACATTACCGAGCAGACGAACGTGCTGGCACTGAACGCCGCCATCCAGGCGGCGTCAGCCGGTGAAGCCGGACGGGGCTTCTCGGTGGTGGCCGAAGAAGTGCAGCGCCTTGCTGAACGTTCTGCAGATGCCACGCGCCAGATCTCGGCGCTGGTGAAGGCCATTCAGACCGACACGCAGGATGCCGTAGCCGCCATGGAGCGATCCACGCAGGGTGTGGTGGAAGGGGCCAAGCTGTCCGACAACGCCGGTACCGCGCTGACCGAGATTGACCAGGTGTCACGCAAACTGGCCGACCTGATTGAGCAGATTTCGAACTCTGCCTCCAAAGAGGCCGAATCTGCCAACGTGGTGGCCGGCAACATCCAGCACATTTTCGCGGTGACGGAGCAGACCGGTGAAGGTACGCGGTCCACGGCCCAGCAGGTGCGCGAACTCTCACGCATGGCCGAGGAATTGCGCCAATCGGTGTCACGGTTCAAGATCGCTTGATGCAATGACTCCCCCCCGAAGCGCCTTTGGCGCCTCCCCCTCAAGGGGGCGCCACCAGTGGCCCAGCGAAGCTGGTTCCACGGTGGCCCTTGCGAATACATCACGGAACGGGTGAGTTATGGCAGCAGGAACCGATATCGATCTGGCGGTCAATGACCTGGGCCCGCTGGCCTGGGTACTTGACGAGCTGCGCAAGTCGCTGGAAACCGCATCGAGCGCGCTGCGCCGGTTTGTGCGTGATGCGGACGCCGCACGCGGCTCTGACATGGCATCTGTGGATGCCGGGCAGTTGCGCATTGCCCGCCAGCATCTGCACCAGGCGGTGGGCGCGCTGGAAATGGTGGGCTTGGGTGCCCCCGCGCACATGTTGCGCGCCATGGAGTCTGCCGCGCAGAAGTTTGTCGAACGGCCTGAGCTGTGCAGTGAAGCATCTGCCACCAAGATCGAGCGTGCCGGCTTCGCGCTGACCGACTATCTGGAGGCGGTGCTGCTGGGCAAGGCCGTGTCCGCTGTGGCGTTGTTCCCGCAATACCGCGACGTGCAGGAGCTGGCCGGTGCCGACCGTGTTCACCCGGCCGACCTCTGGGCGTTTGACTGGCGCTGGACCGATCCCCAGGTGGAGTTGACGCAGGAGGCGTTGCCCTATGACGCAGCGGTGCGTTCGCGCATGGACCAGTCTGTGCTCAAGATCGTCAAGGCCGCCGACCCCAAGGCCGCGCACATCCTGCTCAATACCAGCCTGGGTCTGGCGGCAGCGCAAACCGCGCGCCAGCCCCGCATCTTCTGGAAAATCTGCGCAGCCTACTTTGAGGCGCTGTCGCATGGCCTTTTGCCGCCTGAGTTGTACGTCAAGCGTGCAGCGTCGCGCGTTTTGCTGCAGTACGCAACGCTGGCCAAAGGCGAGCTGGGCGTGTCCGACCGTCTGGCGCAGGACCTGCTTTTCTTCTGTGCCCAGGCGGTGCCCGCCGTGCCGTCTGATGCGCCGGTGCTGACCGCCGTGCGCATGGCGTGGAATCTGGGGCGGTTTGCGCCCGTGGATTATCAGACGCCCCAGTTCGGGCGCTTTGACCCGCTTTTGCTGGCGCAGGCCCGAAAGCGAATCACGGCCGCCAAGGAAAACTGGTCGGCGCTGTCGGGCGGCGACACCAACAAGCTCAAGGGCGTGGTCGACCAGTTCAACCTCGTGGCCGACTCGCTGACGCGCCTGCACCCGGAAAGCGCGTTGCTTGCGCAGGCGCTGAACCGCGTCATCGACGGCACGGCGCGTTCGGGCAAGGCGCCGTCCACCGAACTGGCCATGGAAGTTGCAACGGCTGTTCTCTATCTGGAAGCAGCGTTTGAGGACCTGGACCCGTCCGACACCGAACTGGCCTCGCGCACCGCGCGGCTGGCTGAACGGCTGGATCATGTAGGTAGCGGCGGCCATGCCGAGGCCCTGGAGCCCTGGATGGAGGAGCTGTATCGCCGCGTCAGCGACCGCCAGACCATGGGCAGCGTGGTGGGCGAACTGCGCTCCACCCTGACCGAGCTTGAAAAACTGCTGGACCAGTTCTTTCGCGACCCCAAGGAAAAAGGTCCGTTGCGCGACGCGCCAGGCCATCTGTCGCAAATGCGCGGTGTCTTGTCGGTGCTGGGGCTGGACCAGGCTTCGCAGGCTGTGCTGCGCATGCGCGAAAGCGTTGAAGAAATCCTGGTGACGGAGGTCGACGAAGCGCGTGCACGCGCCGCCGGCACCTTTGACAAGCTGGGCAACAACCTTGGCGCGTTGGGCTTCCTGATCGACATGCTCAACTACCAGCCGGCGCTGGCCAAGAAGCTGTTTATTTATGACGATGAGCTCGGTGAGCTCAAGCCGCTGATGGGCCGGGCGGCCCAAGGGGCCGACGCACAGCCGGCCCAGCCGGATGCCGACCAGCTGCTGTCGCAAGAGGTCATGTCGGTGGTTCATGAGGCCGGTGTGGGGGCCGCCGATGCCGACCTGTCGGTGCGGCTGGACACCATTGCAACGCAGGCGGTCCTGGCGGAGCAGCCGGCGCTGGCCCATTCGGCGCGCGAAGCTGCGGCCGCCGTATCTGCGCACGACGCCGGCGCTGCAACGGCTGCGCTGCACAACCTGGCGGCGGCCGTGCAGTCCGCGCCCGTGCAAGCGGCGGCGCCCGCCGTCCCGGAAGCTGATTTCGAAGAAGACGACCTGCGCGACATCTTCCTGGAAGAAGCGCGTGAAGTGGTGCAGAACGGCCTGGCCGCGGTGGCGGTGCTGGCCGCTGACGCCTCCAACACCGGCGAGCTCACCACGCTGCGCCGTGCCTTTCACACGCTCAAGGGCAGCTCGCGCATGGTGGGTCTCACCGAGTTTGGCGAAGCCGCCTGGTCCATGGAGCAATTGCTCAACACCTGGCTGGCAGACCAGAAGCCCGCCACCGATGACCTGCGCAACATGGCCGGCGACGCCATGAAAGGCTTTGACCGCTGGGTGGAGGATATCGCCGCCGGAACGGACGCCCATTGGAAAGCGGCAGTGTTCCGTGCATCGGCCGAGGCTTTGCGCACCGAAGGGCGTTTCGTGCCCCTGGCGCTGCCCGCTGCGGCGCCCATGGCTGAAGCACCTGCTGCCATTGCGCAGCCGGAGCCGGTGTTCGAGCTGCCGGATTTCGCGCCAGAGCCTTCTGTCGAACCGCCCGTGCAGGCGGCACCTGAACCTGCGCCCACCATGGATCAGGCCCTGTCTGATGCATTCGACTTTGATCTCGGCACTGCCGACATCGAAGTGGCGCAGGCCGCGCCGGGTGACGAACTGGCTGCAGACTTTGATTTCGACATGACCGCGCCAGCCGCGCCTGCCGCGCCGACCGCGCCGGCGCCCGCTGCCGCCACCATGGCCATGGAGATCGACGGAATCGACTTTGACAGCCTGTCTGCCGTATCGGGCCTGGGTGAGCTGGCCAGCCCCGAACCCACAACAGCGCCCGCCATTGCAGCGCCCGCGCCGGTCGAACACATGACCGTGTCGCTGGACGACTTCGAACTGCCAGACCTGGCGCTGGACGCCGCACCCGAGGTTCAGGCCGCGACCGAACCGCAACCCGAAGCCGAACCGCCAACCGAACCGGAAATTGCGCAGGCCGCAGACGAGCAGCCGCTGGACGAACAGGTCAAGGTCATCGGCGCGCTGCGCATCGGCATCCCGCTGTACAACGTCTACCTGAACGAAGCCGACGAATGGTCGCGCCGCCTGCTGACCGAAGTGACCGAATGGGCGCTGGAGCTCAACGAGCCCGTGGCCGATTCGACCGTGGGACTGGCCCATGCCCTGGCGGGCAGCTCTGCCACTGTGGGCTTTCATGCCCTGTCCGACATGGCGCGCGCCCTGGAAAGCGCGCTCATGCAGGCGCAGCCGCAGTCCCGTGGCCTGCCCGAGCAGGCGCGCGTCTTCACGGCGGCGGCCGAAGACATCCGCCGCCTGCTGCACCAGTTTGCGGCCGGCTTCCTGAAAGAGCCCGACGCCCAGGTGCTTGAATCCCTGCATGCGGTCAAGGACCTCGATATCCCGGCCGAACTGCTGGAGGCACCCGAGCCGCCTGAGGCCGTTGAATCGCCCATCGACGCATTTGACGTGCCGGACTTCTCGTTGACGGCTGCGCTGGCTGGCGCCGCCGTGACTGACAAGCCGTTGGACAAACCCTCTGCACCTGAGCCCGAGCCGGTGCAGCCACAGGCGCCCGAGTTCGAGCCGGCCCCGGTGGCTGCCGCCGTGGAGTTCAGCCTGCCCGAGCTGCCGGTGGTGCCGCAGGCCGCAACGCTGCAGCCCCTGGGTGCGCCGTCGCTGGACGACGATGAAGACGATATTGATCTGGTCGATGCGATCGACCCTGACCTGTTCCCGATTTTTGAGGAAGAGGCTGTTGAACTGATGCCGCAGCTGGGCGGCGCCTTGCGCCAGTGGTCGGCGCGGCCTGACAACCGTGGCGCCCGCGACGAAGTACTGCGTGCGCTGCACACGCTTAAGGGCAGCGCGCGGCTGGCCGGTGCCCTGCGCATGGGTGAACTCGCCCACCGCATGGAGTCCGAAATCGAGCATTTCGGATCTGATGCCAATGTACAGGCCTCGGACCTGGAGCCGCTGCTGCACCGCTATGACAACCTGCAGGCCAACTTTGACGGCGTGCGTGCCACCGGTGGTCTGCCGGTAGGTGTAGAGGTGCCTGTCGAGCCGGTGGTGGGGGCGGCCGTCGAAGTGGCGCAAGCCCCCGCTGGTGCCGCCAACGATGCGAGCCCGCAGCGTGCGGTGCTCGCGCGCCCCGCGACCAACGTGCTCGCACCGCTGCGCGCCGCGTCCAATCAGTCTGTGCGCGTGCGATCACAACTGCTGGACCGCCTGGTCAACCAGGCAGGCGAGGTGATGATCACGCGTTCGCGCCTGGAGGCCGAGCTCAACCAGCTGCGTGGTTCGCTCAACGACCTGACGGGCAACCTGGACAGGTTGCGTTCGCAGCTGCGTGACATTGAACTGCAGGCCGAATCGCAAATGCAGTCACGCCTGGCGCAGGCCAAGGACACGGCCGCAGGCTTTGACCCGCTGGAGTTCGACCGCTTCACGCGCGTGCAGGAGCTCACGCGCATGATGGCCGAGTCGGTGAACGACGTGGCGACCGTGCAGCGCAACCTGCAGCGTACGGTGGAAGCCACTGAAGACGACCTGATCGCGCAGGCCCGCCAGACCCGCGAACTGCAGCGAGACCTGCTGCGCACGCGCATGGTGGAGTTCGAAGGCATCTCCGACCGCCTGTACCGCGTGATCCGCCTGGCTGGCAAGGAAACGGGCAAACAGGTCAAGCTGGACATCACCGGCGGCTCCATCGAAATGGACCGCGGCGTGCTGGACCGCATGACGCCCGCGTTTGAACACTTGCTGCGCAACTGCGTGGCCCACGGCATTGAAAGCCCCGAGGCGCGTACCGCTGCCGGCAAGGACGCAGCAGGCACCATCCTCATCAGCCTGCATCAGTCGGGCAACGACGTGTCGGTGGAGTTCCGCGACGACGGCGCCGGCCTGAACCTGCCGCGTATCCGCGAGAAGGCATTGCAGCAGGGCCTGATCACCGCTGACCACCCCGTCAGCGACGCTGACGCGGCCAACCTGATCTTCATGCCGGGCTTCTCGACTGCCACCCAGGTGACCGAACTGGCCGGGCGCGGCATCGGCATGGACGTGGTGCGTTCCGAAGTGAATTCACTGGGCGGCCGCATCGAGACATCCACCGAAGCCGGCAAGGGCACCAACTTCAAGCTGGTGCTGCCGCTGACCACCGCCGTGACGCAGGTGGTGATGCTGCGCACCGGCAGTCTGTCCATTGGCGTGCCGGCCAACGTGGTGGAAATCGTGCGCCGTGCCACGGCTGCGGAGCTGCAGCAGGCCTACAACAGCGGCACCTTTGAGGTGGCCGGTGAGCAACTGCCTTTCTATTGGTCTGGCGCGCTGCTGCAGTCGTCCGCGCGCAGCAACGAGCCGCAGGGCAAGACACTGCCGGTGGTGGTCTTCCGAAGCGCCGCGCAGCGCATTGCGGTGCACGTGGACGAAGTGCTGGGCAACCAGGAAGTGGTGGTGAAGAACCTGGGGCCGCAGCTGGCGCGCCTGCCCGGCCTGGCCGGCATGACCGTGCTGGCCTCGGGCGCCGTGGTGCTGATCTACAACCCGGTGGCCCTGAGCGCGGTGTACGGCGACCAGGCCCGCCAGCTGAGCGCCGACCCGGCGCAGCCAGAAGTCCTGGAGGCCGGCTCGAACACCAGCCTGCCTGTGGCGCCGGTCATGCAGGCGCCGCCGCAGATCCCGATGGTGCTGGTGGTGGACGACTCCATCACCGTGCGCCGCGTGACGCAGCGCCTGCTGGCGCGTGAAGGCTACCGCGTCACGATGGCGGCCGACGGCCTGCAGGCGCTGGAGCGGCTGGCTGATGAGTTGCCCACCGTGGTGTTGTCTGACATCGAGATGCCGCGCATGGACGGCTTTGACCTGGCGCGCAACATCCGCGCCGACGCGCGGTTGAAGCATCTGCCCATCATCATGATCACGTCGCGCATCGCTGAAAAGCACCGTGAACATGCCATGGAACTGGGCGTGAACAACTACCTGGGCAAGCCGTACTCTGAAGAAGAACTGCTGAGCCTGGTACGTCACTACTGCGGTATTGAAGCCGCAGCCTGAGCTTCAGGTTTTCTTGACCACCGCATAACGCTGAAGCGTTTTCTCCCGGGCCTCGTCGTGCATCACGATGGGCTCGGGGTAGTCCTTGCCCAGTGTGACGCCAGCCGCCAGCCGCTCCATGGGTGACGCCTTCCACGGCGCATGAATGGCAGCGTCAGGCAAGCCTGCCAGCTGGGGCAGGTAGCGGCGGATGAACTTGCCCTGCGCGTCAAACTTTTCGCTCTGGCTCACGGGGTTGAAGATGCGAAAGTACGGCTGGGCGTCGCACCCGCTGGAGCTGGCCCACTGCCAGCCGCCGTTGTTGGCTGACAGATCAAAGTCGTTGAGCTTCTCGGCAAAGTAGGCTTCACCCCGGCGCCAGTCGATGCCAAGGTCCTTGCACAAGAAGCTGGCCACCACCATGCGCAGGCGGTTGTGCATGTAGCCCGTCTGGTTGATCTGCGCCATGGCGGCGTCCACCAGCGGGTAGCCGGTGCGGCCTTCGCACCAGGCGGCAAACAGCGCGTCGGCTTGTTTGCCATGCTCCCAGCGGATCTTGTCGTACTCGGGCTTGAAGCTGCGCGTGTGGCCGTCGGGCGCGTCCGCCACATGGGGGAAGTTGGCCAGGATCTGGAAGTAAAAATCGCGCCAGATCAGCTCGCTGAGCCACACGGCCGCACCGGCGTTGCCCGATTGCGTGGCCGCATGGGCGTGCCCGGCCAGTGCGCGCAGGGACACCGTGCCAAAGCGCAGGTGCACCCCCAGGTAGCTGGGGCCTTTGACGGCGGGAAAGTCGCGCGTTTCGCCGTAGCGGTCCATGCGCTCCAGGAATTCGTTGAACAGGGCCTCACCGCCCGTACTGCCCGCCGGGATCTTCAGGCTGGCCAGGTTGGTGGGGGCAAAGCCAATGTCTGCCAGCGACGGCACCGGCTGCCTGTGCGCCGCGGGGCGCGGCGCCAGCGCCTGCTGGTACTTCTGCACCGGGTAAGGTTTGAGATAGAAAGCGTCCACCTTCTTGAGCCAGGCATTCTTGTAGGGTGTGAACACGGCGTACGGCTTGCCCATTTGCGTGAGCAGCTCGTCGCGCTCAAAAATGGCCTGGTCCTTGGCGGTGTGAAAGGCAATGCCCATGTCGGCCAGCGCACCGCGCACGCGGGCGTCGCGTGCCACGGCCTGGGGCTCGTAGTCGTGGTTGGCAAAGACCGACTGCACGCCCAGCTCGTGCGCGATGCGCGGTATTTCGGCAGCCGCTGCGGCATGCAGCACGATCAGCCCGCCGTCTGTGTCGCCGCAGCGCCGGCGCAGGTCGTCGTCCAGCACCGCCAGCGATTCACGGATGAACTCCACGCGCCGGTCCTCGCGCGGCAGGCCGTCCAGGATGGCGGTGTCAAAAACGAACACGCAATGCACCTGCCGGCAACTGCGCAGCGCGTGGTACAGCGCGGCGTTGTCGTCCACCCGCAGGTCGCGGCGGAACCACATCAGGCCGGTGCTATAGGGCGCCGAAGGCGGTGTGGAGGAGTGCGGGGGTAAAATTGGCGACATGTCTGCGGATTCTGCCCCCATCAACCTGACGCATCACTTCCTGATCGCAATGCCGGGGCTGGAGGATGAGGCTTTTGCCAAAAGCGTGGTGTACCTGTGCGAGCACAGCGAACGCGGCGCCTTGGGCCTGGTCATCAACAAACCCAGCGACATCAACCTCAAGAACCTGTTTGACAAGGTCGAGTTGCCGCTGCGCCGCGACGACCTGTCACAAACCCCCGTGTTCCAGGGTGGCCCGGTGCAGACCGAGCGCGGTTTTGTGCTGCATGAGCCCATCTTTGCCGGTGACGCCGCCCCCAACGAATCGGTCTACGCCTCCACCATGACCATCCCCGGCGGGCTGGAAATGACCACGTCCAAGGACGTGCTCGAAGCCCTGTCCACCGGCGCGGGCCCGCGCAAGGTGCTGGTCTCGCTGGGCTACTCAGCCTGGGGCGAGGGCCAGCTGGAGTCCGAGCTGGCTGAAAACAGCTGGCTGACTGTGGGCGCCGATATCTCCGTCATTTTTGACACGCCGGTGGACCAGCGCTACGCCCGCGCCCTGAAGCTGCTGGGCCTGGAAGCGTGGATGCTGTCGCCCGACGCAGGGCACGCGTGATGGACGCAGCCGCCGTGGCCGACGTCCCCCTTCACCTCCAAACCTTTCTTGCTTTTGACTTTGGCCTGAAGCGCACCGGCGTGGCCAGCGGTAACCGGCTGTTGGCGCATGCACAGCCTCGTGGCACCGTGCGTGCAGAGGGTGACGCGCGCTGGCCGCTGATCCAGAAAAGCATTGCGCAATGGCAGCCTGACGCGCTGGTGGTGGGCGTGCCGTTTCACCCTGATGGCGCGAGCCACGAAAATACGCAGCGCGCGCGCAAGTTTGCCCGGCAACTGCACGGCCGGTTCGGACTGCCGGTTTTTGAGGTGGATGAGCGGTACACGACTACCGAGGCCCTGCAGGACGGCGCGCGGGATGCAGATGCCGCGGCGGCCTGCATCATTCTTGAACAGTTTTTGAGGAGCTTGAAGTGAGCACCCTGATATTGGATGCGCAGGCGCTTTACCAGGAACTGCTGCGCGGCGTGCAGCAATTGCGTTCCGTCAACGATGCGCGGCTGGTGGGCATCACCTCGGGCGGTGCCTGGCTGGCCGAGCGGCTGCAAAAAGACCTGGGCCTGGCGGGCAGTGCGGGCGTGATCTCGTCGGTGATGCACCGGGACGATTTCTCCAAGCGCGGCCTGTCGGCCGCCGCCCAGCAGACCCAGCTGGACTTTGACGTGAACGGCACGCACGTGATCCTGCTGGACGACGTGCTGTACACCGGGCGCACCATCCGCGCCGTGCTCAACGAGCTGTTTGACTACGGCCGACCCGCCAGCGTGAAGCTGGCCGTGCTGGTGGACCGTGGCGGGCGCGAACTGCCGGTGCAGGCCGACTATGCCGCGGCACGTGTGGCGCTGCCGGACACGCAGCAACTGGCGCTGGCGCGTGATGAATCCGGCCGCTTCAGCTTCAAGGTGGAGGGCGTCTGACCATGCTTTACAAACGCAACCCCCAACTCAACAAGAACGGCGAACTCATCCACCTGCTGTCCATCGAAGGGCTGCCCAAGGACATCGTCACCCACATCCTGGACACAGCGGCCAACTTTGTCAGCGTGAACGACCGCGAGGTCAAGAAGGTGCCGCTCTTGCGCGGCAAGAGCGTGTTCAACCTGTTCTTTGAAAACAGCACGCGCACCCGCACCACGTTCGAGATCGCGGCCAAGCGCCTGTCGGCCGACGTGATCAACCTGGACATCGCGCGCAGCTCGGCCAGCAAGGGCGAATCATTGCTGGACACGATCGCCAATCTGTCAGCCATGGCGGCCGACCTGTTCGTCGTGCGCCACAGCGAAAGCGGCGCGCCGTACCTGATTGCCCAGCATGTGGCGCCGCATGTGCACGTGATCAACGCCGGGGACGGCCGCCACGCCCACCCCACCCAGGGCCTGCTGGACATGTACACGATCCGGCACTACAAAAAAGACTTCAGCAACCTGACCGTGGCCATCGTGGGCGACGTGCTGCACTCGCGCGTGGCGCGCTCCGACATTCATGCGCTGACCACGCTGGGCTGCGCCGAGGTGCGCGTGGTCGGCCCCAAGACACTGGTGCCGTCGGACATGGCGCAAATGGGTGTGCGCGTGTGCCACACGCTGGAAGAGGGCATCAAGGGCTGCGACGTGGTGATCATGCTGCGCCTGCAGAACGAACGCATGAGCGGCGCGCTGCTGCCCAGCAGCCAGGAGTTTTTCAAGAGCTTTGGCCTCACGCCCGAGAAGCTCACGCTGGCCAAGCCCGACGCCATCGTCATGCATCCCGGCCCGATCAACCGAGGCGTAGAAATTGACTCCGCCGTGGTGGATGGCAAGCAGAGCGTGATCCTGCCGCAGGTCACCTTCGGCATCGCGGTGCGAATGGCGGTGATGGGCATCGTCGCCGGCAACGAGGCATGAATAAAGCTCCCCCCGAAGCGTCGCTGCGCGACGCCTCCCCCCAGGGGGCAACACCAGCGGTCCGGCAAAGCCGGTTCCGCGGTGTTCCCGAATCTTGTATGGGTGACTGACATGAAGATTTTGATAAAAAATGGGCGAGTGATCGACCCGGCCAGCAACTTCGACCAGATCGCCGATGTGGCCATCGCCGCGGGCCGCATCATTGCCATTGGCAAGGTGGCCGGCGAATTCACGCCCAACAAGACGATCAACGCCACGGGCTGTATCGTGGCGCCCGGCCTGGTGGACCTGGCCGCACGGCTGCGCGAACCCGGCCATGAGCATGAAGGCATGCTCGAAAGCGAAATGGCCGCGGCCGTGGCTGGCGGCGTGACCAGCCTGGTGTGTCCGCCCGATACCGACCCGGTGCTGGACGAGCCCGGCCTGGTGGAAATGCTCAAGTTCCGCGCCGAAAAGCTGCACCAGGCGCGGGTGTTCCCGCTGGGCGCGCTCACGCGCGGCCTGCAGGGCGAAATACTCACCGAGATGGCCGAGCTGACTGAGGCCGGCTGCGTCGGCTTCAGCCAGGCGGAGGTGCCGCTGGTCAACACCCAGGTACTGCAGCGTGCGCTGCAATACGCCAGCACCTACAACTACACCGTGTGGCTGCGCCCGCAGGAGCTGTGGCTGGGCAAGGGCGTGGCCGCCAGCGGGGCGCTCGCCACGCGGCTGGGCCTGAGCGGCGTGCCGGTGGCGGCAGAGACCATTGCGCTGCACACGATCTTCGAGCTGGTGCGCAGCACGGGCGCACGCGTTCACCTGTGCCGCATCAGCAGCGCCAAGGGGGTGGCCCTGGTGCGCCAGGCCAAGGACGAAGGGCTGCCGGTCACGTGTGATGTGAGCATCAATTCGCTGCACCTGACCGACGCTGATATCGGCTACTTTGACAGCCGCATGCGCCTGAGCCCGCCGCTGCGCCAGCAGCGCGACCGCGACGCCCTGCGCGAAGGCCTGGCCGACGGTACCGTGGACGCGCTGGCCAGCGACCACACCCCGGTGGACGAAGACGCCAAGACCTTGCCGTTTGCCGAAGCCGAGCCCGGCGCAACGGGGCTGGAGCTGCTGCTGAGCCTGTCGCTGAAATGGGGCCAGGAAAGCGGCAGCGGCCTGACGCGTGCGCTGGCCGTGCTGACCAGCGAGCCGGCCCGCGTGCTGGGCAACGCACTGGGCACCCTGCAGGCCAGCGCGGGCCAACTGGTGGAAGGCGGCGTGGCGGACGTCTGCATCTTCGACCCGCAGGCCGCATGGACGGTGCAGCCCGACACACTGCGCAGCCAGGGCAAGCACACGCCGTTCTCGGGCTATGAACTGCCAGGGCGGGTGCGCTGCACTATCGCGGGCGGCCAGCTGGCGTACGAGGGCTGGGACAAAGCCTAGATGAGGTCCCTGGCCGCCGCCTGGACGCTGCTGCGCGGCCTGTGGCATGCCGTGGCCGGCTGGCTGACCATCGTGCTGGTGTTTCCGCGCCTGTCGCAAGACGAGCGCAATGCGCGCGTGCAGGTCTGGGCGCGGCAGATGCTGGCGGTGTTGGGCATTGATTTGCAACTGCACGGTACACCGCCGCCCAGCGGGCCGGTGCTGCTGGTGGCCAACCATATCTCGTGGCTCGATATTCTGGTCATGCATGCGGCGCGGCACTGCCGGTTTGTTTCCAAATCAGAGCTTAAAAGCTGGCCGCTGATCGGCACGCTGGCCACCGGCGCCGGCACGCTGTACATCGAGCGTGAATCGCGGCGCGATGCCATGCGCGTGGTGCACCAGATGGCCGACAGGCTGAAAGCCGGTGAGATCCTGGCCGTGTTCCCCGAAGGCACCACCAGCGACGGCATCAGCCTGCTGCCGTTTCACGCCAACCTGATCCAGGCCGCGATCTCGGCCGACGCGCCGGTGCAACCAGTAGCCCTGAGCTTCATGGACGCGCGCACCGGACAGACCAGCCTGGCCCCGTGCTACATCGGCGACGACACGCTCATCGGCTCGATCTGGCGCACGCTGACCACGCCGGGCATCGTGGCGGTGGTGCGCTATGGTGAACCGCAGCACGCACAGGGGCGAGACCGGCGAAGCTGGGCTGTGGATTTGCGGGAAGCGGTAACGGCGCTGCGCGCGTCAGGCCGCTGAGGGCGCGCAGTCCTCGCCGGCCCCCGCCTGGGCGCAAGGCATGCGGCACAGCTCCCCATTGGCCGGGCACACGCGGTCAAACGTCACCACATGGTCCACCTCGGCGCGGATGCCGATCCATTCACCGATCTTGTGGTCGTGGTGGCTGGGCACGTGGGCCAGCACGGTCTCGCCGGTGTGCAGGCGCAGCGTGTACAAAAACTCCGAGCCGCGGAATGACTTGCGGATGATTTCGGCCTTGACCGGTGCATCGTCGTCATGAACGATGTCGTCGGCGCGCAGCAGCACGTCGCACTGGCCTGACGGGAACGCGCCGGGCAGCGGGCATTCGTCCACATCGGTCAGCGCGCCCAGCGCGGTTTGCACAACCACCTGGGTGCCCACTTGCTGCAGCGTGGCCGGTGTGAACACGCCGTGGCCGATGAAGTCGGCCACAAAGCGGGTGGCGGGGCGGTGGTACAGCGTGTACGCGTCGTCCCACTGGTGCAGCTTGCCCTCGTGCATGACGCCGATGACGTCGCCAATGGCAAAGGCCTCCAACTGGTCGTGGGTGACGAACAGGGCCGTGGCCTGAGCGGCTTTC
>CALRZF020000007.1:0-32468 GCA_943372585.1 Ramlibacter sp. 2FC
AATGGCTTCGCCGCCCGTCTCGGGCGGGCTCAGGCGCAGGGTGGTTTCGTGCCGCAGGCCCGCATGCACAGCGATGAACTCCAGCAGCCCCGGCGGCAGCGGGCGCTGATGCGTCGGGTCCAGCCAGAAGCTTTGCGTGGCCACCATCAGGTTTTCAGGGTTGGGGGTTTCCAGGATCAGCAGGCCGCCCGGTTTGAGCACGCGCCGCGCCTCGTCAACCAGCTGCAGCAGCACCCCCAAGGGCAGGTGCTCCACCACATGGAACGATGTGATGGCGCCCAGGCTGTCATCGGCCTGCTGGCGCAGCCACACCAGCGCGTCCGCGTGCACAGCGTTCAGGCCGCGCGCCTGCAGTTCGCCCACCATGACGGAGTTCAGGTCCACCCCCACGCCTTCGCGGCCCCATTCCTTCAGCAAGCCCAGCCACTCACCCCGGCCGCAGCCTATGTCGGCCACTGGCCCGGGGGGCGCACCCGCGATCCAGGTCTGGTAGGGCAACTGCCGTGCGCGGATTTCATCCAGCGTGCCGCGAAACTGCTGCTCCAGCGCCGGATAAAAGGCTTCTTCCAGAGCCGACTGCGCAACAGAAACGGGCGCAGCCTGCGGGCTCGCGGCCCCGGCACTGCCAGCCGCATGAGCCAGCGCAGAAATGCGGTTGCGCAGCCACTGGCTTTCGCGTGCAATATCCGCCGCCAGCGAATTGCGAACGAACTGCAGGTCGACATCGGCTGCCCTGGAAAGGGTAACGGTCGTCAGTTCGCCCAATTGACGCTGCCATTCTTCCAGGTGGCGCTGCTGGTCGTTCAGGCGGGCTTCCAGTTGGTCCAGCCGCACGCGTGCCTGCGCTTCGCGATACGCGCCATGCCGCACGAAGTCTGCGATTTCGCGCAGCCTGGCCCATGTGCGTTGAATGAGCGCCATCATGCCTTCCCGTTGACTGCGCGGCAGCTCACGCTGGCCTGCATCGAAACCGGGCCAATCGACAGCGCGCTGCCGGAGGGCAGCACCTGGAACGTGAGACACCGGTCCCACCAATCGTAGTTGCCGGCCTGGTGCGCCGACCCGGCATGGGCGGCCACCGTCAGGCTGTAGTGGCCAGGCCCCAGATGAAAGCCGTCCAGCGCCCAAACAACTTCCAGCGAGCAGGTCTGTGTGGACGGCAGATCAATGCCCTGGTGGTGGGTGTTGGTGCCATAGATGTCGTTGCCCAGCCGGTCCTTGATCAGGATGCCCAGCGTCAGATCGGGAACGGGCTGGCGTACATCAATATTCATCACCAGCTGCGCCGGCGTTTCGGTGATCAGTGCGCGCCGCGGCTCGCCGTCCTGTCGGAACTCCACCGACGCCACGCGCACTTCGCCAGAACCACTGCGCCGCCCTTCGCCACCGTGCGACAGGTCTTCATGGTGGCGGCTCAGGTCAGGGGCCAGCAGCATGTTGTAGGTTTCCAGCACCAGCGAAGACGGCCCGTCTTCAATCAGGCGGCCGTCATGGATGAGCAACGCCCGCGGGCACAGCGAACGAACTGACGACGGGTCGTGCGACACGAAAAGCACGGCGGCGCCGCCGTCACGCATGGCGCGGATACGCTCGTAGCATTTGTGCTGGAAATACGCGTCGCCTACGGCCAGCGCTTCGTCCACGATCAGCAGGTCGGGCTGCACGGCGGTGGCCACACTGAACGCCAGACGCATCTGCATGCCCGATGAATAGGTATGCACGGGTTCATCAAAGTAAGTGCCGATTTCGGCAAACGCCTCGATTTCCGGCATCAGTTCGCGCACACGCTCTTCGGGCAGACCTTGCAGCAACGCGAGCTGGCGCGCGTTCTCGCGCCCCGAAAATTCAGCATGCAGGCCCACGCCCAGCTCCAGGATGGCCGACACCATGCCGCGCCGCTGGATCGTGCCGGCGCTGGGCTGCTGTACACCTGTCAGCAGCTTGAGCAATGTGCTCTTGCCTGCACCATTGCGGCCCACCACGCCTACGGCCTCGCCCGGTGCTACATCAAACGACAGATCCTTGAAAACCCAGTGAGGCTCATGCATGGCCCGCCCCGACAGCAGCTCCCACAGTTGGGCCCAGCGGCTGGGGTAGCGCCTGAAGAACTTGCCCACGCCACGGGCGGAAAGTACGGGGTCTGCCATGGTTCAGATCTCGTCCCGTATCAGGCTCAGGTTGCGTTTCATGAGCCGCAGCGAACCCAGCAGCGCCAGCAGTCCCACGGCAGCCACCAAGGCAACGCCCGCCCAGTTGACCGGCACATTACCCAGCAACGCCGCAGACTGGTAGCCCTGCACCAGCGGGGTGATGAGATTCCACTGCAAAAACGACTGGAACACCGGCGGCAGGGCCGTGATGGGATAAACAATCGGCGTCATCCAGAACCAGACCTGCAACAGCAGCGGGATCATCAGACCCACGTCACGAAAGAACACCTGCAGCACCGCCAGGCCCAGGCCCAGGCCCACAGCCAGCAGCGCCTGGGTTGCAAGCAAGGGAACAAATATGAGGGCGCGCCAGCCCGGCCATTGATCCACCGCGCCCAGCAGCACGGCAAAAAGCCCCATCTGGATCACCAGGCCGAAACTGGTGACCAGCAAGTCCACCGCCAGAAGGGCATACCAGGGCACGGCCGTTTTCTTGATGAGGGAGGCGTAGTTGGCAAACAGGCCCACGATGCGCGACAGCAGCTCGGAGAACCATTGCCAGGTGAGCATGCCCGCACACAGATAGATGCTGTAGGTGTACGGCCCGTGGTCGGGCAGGCCCGCACCACGCATGAGCTTGCTGAAAACCAGCGTATAGATGGCAATCAGCACCAGCGGGGGCAAAAGCAGCCAGAGCCAGCCGAACAGGGACCGGGCGTAACGTGCACGCAACTCGCGAACCACGGATGCGACGATGAAGCCCCGCCAGGTCCAGATTTGCGCGCCGCTTCGGATGAGCGAGGAAGAAGACATGTAGGACGGGGCGCGATGAAGAACCGCGTCGCAGTATAACCGCCGAGTCCGCGTACGATGCGCTCTTGCCGATGACCCAAGCCGATCCAGTGTCCACCCCCGCCCCCACGGCCAGCGCCACGCTGCTGGCAAAGCGGGCCGCATGGGCCGTTGCGGCGGCAGCCCTGGCAGGCGCGTTGCTGGGCCTGTGGCCGGGCCTCAAGCTGGCCGAGGAGCGCAGCCGGGACGCGCTGACCGGGCTTGTCATTTCGGAACAACCCGTGCCCGGGGTGGCCGTGGTGGACATCAGCGAGGAGTCATTGCGCTCCATCGGGGTGTGGCCCTGGAGCCGTGACCGCCTGGCCGACCTGGTTGAAGAGTTGCTCGGGCCTCTGGGTGCCCGCGCCGTGGCACTGGACATGGTGCTGCCCGAGCGGGCCGACGAGAGCGGTGATGCACGGCTGGCCTCCATCGCCCATCACGGGCCTTTGGCCTTGGCGCAGGTGCTGGACTTCACCGCGCGCGCCACACCCATCGTCGTGGGCACCGCTGCGGGCGGACGCAACACACCTCTGTCAGGCGTGCCGCCCACGAGAGCCAGCGGCCATGTTGCCAACCATGCCGGTCTGGCCGGCGCAAGGTGCGTGGGCCACATCGGCGTGCAGCCCGACGCTGATGGCGTGCTTCGCCGCATCCATACGCAAGCCCAGACCGCCGGGCGAACCTATGCCACGTTGTCGCTGGCGCTCATGGACTGCACCGACCCCGACGCCGCCGCGCAGGCGCTGCGGGCGCTGGGCACCGCGCCGGACGGCCAATGGCGCATACCGTTTCGCCGCGCCGTGGGCGCTTTCCTCACTGTCTCTGCCGAATCCGTGCTGCGCGGGCAACTGGACCCGGCCTTGTTGCGCGGGCGTTATGTGCTGATCGGCTCTTCTGCCGTGGGCCTGAGCGACTATGTAGCCACGCCCCTGCAACCCGTGACGGCCGGGGTCCTGGTCCATGCACAGGTCATGGCAGAACTGCTGGAGGCCGCGCACCGCGATCCAGTGTATGCCGCAGGGGGCTGGCTGACCCTTGCGGCATCGGTTCTGGCGGTAGCGGTGCTGGGTGGAGCGCTGGCTTTGCGGGTCCGGTTTGGCGTGGCGGCGTTGGCATTCCTGCTGGCGGCCTGGCTGGCCTTGTGCGCCTGGGCTTTTTCGCAAGGGCTGCGCCTTCTGGTGCTGCCCCCCGTGGGCGCGTTGATCGCCTACGGCCTGACCTGGCTGGCGCTGGATTTCGCGCATGCGCGCGCCGTGTCGCGCCGCGCCATGCGCACGCTCTCGCACTACATCGCGGCGCCCGTCCTGCGTCTGCTGGTGCGCCAGGGCCTGCAGGAAACACTGGTGCCGTCGCGCCGCAATATCACGGTGCTGGTGGCGGACATGGCAGGCTACACGCGGCTCACGGCCGAGTCGAGCCTGGAGCAAAGTGCGCGCCTGACCACCGAATTTCTGGAGGCTATTACGGCCCCGGTGCTGGCAGGGGGCGCTACCCTGGACCGTTATACGGGCGACGGCCTGATTGCATTTTGGGGTGCGCCCCTGGTACGGGCAGACCACGCTCAAGGTGCAGCAGATGCGGCTGCGCAAATGTTTGACGCCTTGGAGCAGTTCAATGCCGCACGCGCGGCGCGCGGCGAGCCCGCAGTCACCATGCGCATCGGTATCGAAAGCGGCGAAGCCCTGGTGGGCGACCTGGGCAGTTCCGCCCGCAGTGTCTACACTGCAGTGGGCACGTGCATCAACCTGGCGTCGCGCCTGCAGGAGCTGGCGCGCGACCGCGGCGAGTCGGTCATCATTGGCCCCCAGGCGGCCGCGCAAATCACCACGCCGTTGCGACCGCTGGGCCAGGCCAGCGTACGCGGCCTGACAGAACCCATCAACATCTTTTCAATCGAGCTTCATGCGGATCGCATTTAACGCCACGGCACTGTTGTCCCCACTGACCGGTATAGGCCAATACGCCATGGAACTGGCCGCTCGCCTGGCCGCCAACCCGGAACACGAAACGCATTTCTTCTACGGCACGGGTTTCAGCCGCGAGGCGCGCACCGAGCCCCTGCCCGCCGCCCGCCACCTGTTTCCCTGGGTCCGGCGGCTGGTGCCCAATTCGTACGGCATCAGCCGCGCGCTGCAGGGACGCATGTTCAACAAGGGGGTCCGTTCAACGGGCTTTGACCTGTACCACGACCCCAACTACCTGGCTTACCCGTTTCGCGGCCCCACGGTTACCACCGTGCATGACCTGTCGTGGATACGCTTTCCCGAGGCGCACCCGGTCGAGCGTGTGCGCGCAATGAACCGGTTCTTTGAGCCCGTCCTGCGCCGCAGCACGCTGCTGCTGACGGACTCGGACTTCGTCAAGCGCGAGGTGATGGAAGTATTTGGCGTGGCGCCCCAGCAGATCGTGACGGTGCCACTGGGTGTCAGTGCGCTCTTTCATCCTCGCGGGCCCGACATGACGCGCGCGGTGCTGCAGGCCAACGGGCTGGTTCATGGTGAATACCTGCTGGCCGTGGGCACACTGGAGCCGCGCAAGAACCTCATCAGCGCCCTGCGCGCCCATGCCGCATTGCCCGAGGCGGTGCAGGAGCGCTTTCCGCTGGTACTGGCGGGGCTCAAGGGTTGGCACACGGACGCGCTTGAAAAAGAAATGGCGCCGCGGGTGGCGTCTGGCCGCGTACAGCTCACGGGCTACCTGTCGCGCGACGACCTGGCCTGTGTGATTGCCGGTGCGTGCGCGCTGGTCTACCCGTCCATCTACGAAGGCTTCGGCCTGCCGCCACTGGAAGCCATGGCCTGCGGCGTGCCCACCATCGTGTCCAACCGCGCCTCACTACCCGAAGTGGTGGGCGACACCGGCCGGCTGGTGGAGCCGCATGATGTGGACGGCCTGCGCAACGCAATGCTGGAAATGGTAACGGCGCCCGATGTGCGTGCACAACTGGGCGCCGCCGCGCTGGAACGATCCCGGGCGTTCACCTGGGATGCCTGCATGGAGCAGACCATGGCGGTCTACAAGGCCGCCGTGGCCAAGGGCTGATCAGCCCTTGCTGACGCGCCGCATGTCGGCGTCAACCATCATGGTGATCAACTGCTCCAGGGTGGTGGATGCCTTCCAGCCCAGCAGCCGCTCGGCCTTGGCCGGGTTGCCCAGCAGCACATCCACCTCGGCCGGGCGATAGAACTGCGGATCAATGACCACATGGTCCTCGTAGTTCAGGCCCACGTGGCTGAACGCGATGCGGCACATCTCGCGAACAGTCGTGGTGACGCCGGTTGCCACCACATAGTCGTCACTCTTTTCCTGTTGCAGCATGCGCCACATGGCGTCCACATAGTCGCCGGCAAAGCCCCAGTCACGCTTGGCGTCGATGTTGCCCAGGCGCAGCTCTTTTTGCTGTCCCAGCTTGATGCGCGCGACCGCATCGGTGACCTTGCGCGTCACGAACTCCACCCCTCGCAGCGGCGACTCATGATTGAACAGGATGCCGGTGCTCGCGTGCATGTTGTAGCTCTCGCGGTAGTTGATGGTCATCCAGTGCGCATACAGCTTGGCCACGCCGTAGGGGCTGCGCGGGTAAAACGGCGTCTTTTCGTCCTGGCGCTCCGCCTGGATCAGGCCGAACAACTCGCTGGTGGAGGCCTGGTAAAATCGGATGGTCGGATCCGTCAGGCGGATCGATTCCAGCACATTGGCACAGCCCACGCCGGTGTTTTGCGCCGTCAGCAGCGGCTGCTGCCACGACGTACCCACGAAGCTCTGCGCGGCCAGGTTGTACACCTCGCGTGCCTGGCTGGACTGCAGCGCGCGCAGCAGGCCGGACAGGTCGGTCACGTCGCCGTCGATCAGCGTGACGTCGCGTTCAATGCCCAGTTCGCGCAGGCGCCAAAGCGTGTCGGTCGAGCGGCGTGGCAGGATGCCGCTGACTTTGTAGCCTTTGCCCAGCAGCAGTTGCGCAAGGTAGGCGCCGTCCTGGCCGGTAATGCCGGTAATGAGTGCGTTTTTAGTCATTTTTTGAGTTCCTGGGTCCAGTAATCGAGAAGTTGCCTGAGTGTGTCCTGCAGGTCCACGCGGGGCTGCCAGCCGGTTGCGGCCGTCAGCCGTTCATGGCTGCCGCACATGCGCCGCTGCTCCGCCGGACGCAGCCGCTGGGGATCCTGCACCACCTCGGCGTGGATGCCGGCGATCTGCATCAACAGGTCGAGCGTATGGCGCAGGTTGCTTTCGCGCCCCGAACAGACGTTGTAAACCTCACCGGTCTGCCCGGATTGCAGCAACGCCAGGTAGGCCTCCAGCACATCGCGCACATCCAGGTAGTCGCGCGTGACGTCCAGATCGCCCACGGCGATCTGCGCAGGCTGCAAACCCAGCTTGATGGACGCGATTTCCCGCGCAAAGCCTGAAAGTGCGAAGTCCGGCCGCTGCCCCGGACCCGTGTGATTGAAGGGCCTGGCGATCAGCACATCCAGTGGCCGCGTGCGCGCCCACTGCCGGCACAAAACTTCAGCGCCGACCTTGCTCGCGCCATAGGGGCTGCGCGGGGCGGGTTCGCGCGATTCGGATACCGGCATCTGGTCTGCGGGCACCTTCCCGTAGACGTCCGCACTGCTCACATACAGCAGCCGCCCCTGGAACCCGGTATCCTGCAAGGCCTTGAGCAAGTTGGCCGTTCCTGTGGTGTTCACCTGCAGCGTGCCGGCCGGGTCGTTCCATGAGTCAGCCACATGGCTTTGCGCAGCCAGATGGATAATCCAGTCTGGCCGGTGCGTCAGGGCCATCCGGCGCAGGGATTCGGGCTCCAGCAGGTCATGGAATTCCACGACGTCGCAAAGCTCGACACCGGGAGCATGGCCTGCTTGAATGTAGGACGCCAATGCCGAGCCCACGAAGCCGGATTGGCCTGTGGCTAGTAGCTTTTTTTTTGGCTTCAAGAGTTGCCTGTGATGCGTTTGGACCGGGGAGTTTAACAATGTCGCCTGAGGTCTCGGGCTGCCAGCCTTCATGAAAACACTGCCCGACGCTGCCGCGGCGCAGGCTGCGCTGGCGCGCCTGCCCCTGCTGGCCGGTGTTGATCCGTCCACCATAGAACGCACCGCGGCCGCCGTAACCTGGCGCGAAGTGCGCAAGCGGGAGTCGGTACTCTTCAAGGGTTCGCCCGGCGATCACCTGCTGTTTCTGGTCAGTGGCCGTCTGCAGGTCCTCGACGTCACGGAAAGCGGGCGCGAAATCGGCCTGAACCTGCTGGAGGCGGGGGACTACTTTGGCGAAATCGCCATCATTGATGACGAGCCCCGGTCGGCGTCGGTGGTGGCACTTGAGAGCTCGCTGGTCGCGCTGCTACCCAAGCCACAGACGCTGGAGCTGTTTCACCAGAACCCGCTGGTCGCCGAGCGCGTGCTGCGCGGCCTGGCCCGCAAGCTGCGCAATGCCTCCGTCTACCAGACCATTCTGTGCCTGCCCAACGCGTCCCAGCGTGTGTTCGCATTGATGCAGCGGCTTTGCCGCGTAGCGCCTGGCGGGCTGGTGGTCATTGAACACCCACCCAAGCAGCAGGAGCTGGCCATCATGGCCAACACCAGCCGCGAAACCGTGTCACGGGCGCTGAAGGTGCTGCTGGACGGCGGTGTGGTGGAAAAAGACAACAACCGGCTGATCGTGCGGGATTTTCCGGGTCTGGAGCGGCTGGCCCTGCACGACACCATGCCTCTTGCGGCTCGCCGCTGAAAAGCAGGGACGCCGCGAAGGCGCGTTAGCAGGCCCGGCGTCAGGCGCCGGCGCGGCCGTAGATGTCGCTGAAGCGCACGATGTCGTCTTCGCCCAGGTATTCGCCGCTTTGAACCTCGATCATGACCAGGTCGAGCACGCCCGGGTTTTCCATGCGGTGCTTCTTGCCTGCGGGGATGTAGGTGGACTCATTGGTCATGACCAGGAATTCGCGGTCATCGCAAACGACCTTGGCCGTGCCGTTCACCACAATCCAGTGTTCACTGCGGTGGTGGTGCATCTGCAGTGACAGCTGCGCACCGGGCTTGACCTCAATGCGCTTGATCTTGTAGCCGGCGCCGTCTTCCAGCACGGTGTACGTGCCCCAGGGCCGCACCACGGTGCGGTGCAGCTTGTAGCTTTCGTGGCCGCGCAGCTTCAGCTGGCTCACCACTTCCTTGACCTGCTGGCTGGCATCGGCGTCCGCCACCAGCAACGCATCGGGCGTGTCGATCACCATCACACCGCGCAGGCCCACTGCGGCAATCATGCGGTCTTCGGCGCGGATGAACGAATCCTGGCAATCCACCAGTACCGCGTCGCCCTGGACGCGGTTGCCATCACCGTCGGCGGGCACCAGGTTGGCCACCGCGCTCCACGAACCGATGTCGTCCCAAGAGAACGAGGTGGGCAGCACAACCAGGTTCTTGCTGGGCTCCATCACGGCGTAGTCCACCGAAATGCTTTCCACCTGCCCGAAAGACTCCGCCGGAAGTTCGGTAAAAGGCTGCTTGGCGCTGCTCTCGGCCACTTCAGCCCAGCAACGGGCCACGCCCTCGGCCAGCGACGGCCGGTGAGCTGCCAGCTCGTCCAGCAGCGTCTGCGCGCGCATGCAGAACATGCCGCTGTTCCACATGAAATTGCCACTTTCCACATAAGCCTGTGCGGTCTGCAGGTCCGGCTTTTCGACAAAGCGCTTGACCTCCAGGGCCTGGCTGCCGGCAATGGCCGCACCCGCCTCAATGTAGCCATAACCCGTTTCGGGCGCCGTAGGCCGGATGCCGAAGGTCACCAGCTTGCCCTGCGAGGCCAGGGCGGCAGCCTGCTGCACCGCCTTCTGGAATTCCTCGGCGGGCGAGATCAGGTGATCCGCTGGCAGCACCAGCATCAGGGCCTGGGGCGACACATTGGCCGCAATCCAGTGCGCGGCCGCGGCAATCGCCGCCGCCGTATTGCGCCCGACGGGCTCCAGCAGGTAGCCGGTGGATTTCTGCGCCGCCACGTCCAGCGTGCGGGCGACCTCGTCCTTGGAGATGAAATAGTAGTCACGGTTGGTGACCAGCAGCATGCGGCGGGCGCTTGCCGCCGCCAGCGCGCGCTGGACGGTTTTGCCCAGCAGGGTCTGGCCGTCCGGCAACTTCATGAACGGCTTGGGATGCCCTTCACGCGAGACCGGCCAAAGCCGCGTGCCGGCGCCGCCGGACAGGATGACGGGAACAATGGGTTCAGACGTGATGGCGGGTGTCG
Source organism: Ramlibacter sp. 2FC (assembly GCA_943372585.1). Taxonomy (GTDB): domain Bacteria; phylum Pseudomonadota; class Gammaproteobacteria; order Burkholderiales; family Burkholderiaceae_C; genus RAM1. The sequence goes on from CALRZF020000007.1 coordinate 10,218, forward strand.
CTGCGGTGGCGTTCAAGAGGTTTCCTCCTGTGTTTTGTTGTGGGGATTTTAAGGAGTGTGGCCTATGGCACGCTTGCGGATGACTTCCTCATAGACCTGCGCATAAGACCGGGCCATGTGCCGGGCGGTAAACAACTCCCGGTAGCGTGCCCGCGCTGCCATTCCGAACGCCGCCGCCTGCGGCGGGTCTGCCTGCAGGCGGCGCATGGCGGCATGCAGGGCCGGGCCGTCAGCCGGGGGGACCGTCCAGCCGGTCACGCCGTCCACGTTGATGTAGCTGGTACCGGTATCAATATCACAGCTGATCATGGGTTTGCCATGCATGGCGGCTTCCACCAATGACATGCCGAACGCCTCCGAGCGAAGGTGCGACGGAAACACGAAAGCCCTGCATAACTGCATCAGCGCGTGCTTGTCCTCATCGTCCACACGCCCCAGCAGCCGGACATTGGACAGGCCCATGGCGGCGGCCTGGCGACCCAGTTCGTCAGCCTCGGGGCCGTCTCCGGCGATCACCACCTGTCCGTCGAATCCGCGCGCGGCCTCCAGCAGGACATGCAAGCCCTTGTAATAACGCAGCACACCCACAAAAAAGAAAAAGCCCTCGCCCACCTCAGCGCGCCACCGGGCCACGGTTTGTTCGCGCGCCTGCGGGCAGGTGTCTTCGTCCATGCCGTTGGCAATGATCCTGGGCGTGCTGGGCAATGCGCCCAGCACAGGGCTGCTTCGCACATAGCCGGGTGACGTCGCCACCACCGCATCCACCGAGCGCAGGAAGCGCTCCATCAACGGCCTGTACAGCTTGAGCAGCCATTTCTGGCGCACCACGTCCGACTGGTATGAAACCACTGACGGCCGCATGCCCCGCCCCACCTCGTGCAACAGGTCGGCAAAAGGCCAGGGGAACTGGTAATGAACCACATCCGCCCACCGCAGGTGCGCACGAAACTGCAGCAATGCCTGCAACGATACGGCGTTGGAAGCCACCTCGATGGTGGCGCGCGCGCGGTGCACCTGCGCCTCGGGCCGAACGATGACGGCGGGCCGGGCTTGAGGGCTGACGGTGAAGATGCGGTTTTCAACCCCCATACCCGCCAGGCCCCGGGTCAGCTGGAACAAGACCTGCTCGATGCCGCCCAGCGTGTCAGGGTAGTAGGTCTTGTAGACGTGAAGGACTCTCATAGGGGGCGGCGCTGATTGTAAGCGCCACCCCTTGGGGCCTGTTAGAAATGGATACCGCGCATCATCTGCTGCATGGCCACCGCCTCGGCCGACAGCTGCGGCTTGGCCGACTTGTCGCCCTTGGCCGCCGATGAATCGGGGAACATGCGAAAGCTCGTGTTCATCACGATCTGCATGATGCGCGGGAACAGCGCATGCAGCACCTGCCCTGCAATGCCCAGGCGCGTGGCGATGCGCACGTTCTTGTAGATGCAGGCGCCGGCCACCATGTCGGCGGCTTCTTCGGGGCTCAGCGTGGGCACATTCTTGTAGATATTGGTGGGCGCAATCATGGGCGTGCGCACCAGCGGCATGTTGATGGTGGTGAAGCTGATGCCCTGGTCGGCATATTCGCTGGACGCGCAGCGTGTCCAGGCGTCCAGAGCGGCCTTGGACGCCACATAGGCCGAAAAGCGCGGCGCATTGGTCAGCACGCCGATGGAGCTGATGTTGACCACATGACCTTTTTTCTTGGCCGTCATCGTAGGCAACAGACCCATGGTGATGCGCAGGCAGCCAAAGTAATTGAGCTGCATGGTGCGCTCAAAGTCATGGAAGCGGTCGTAGCTGTTTTCAATCGCGCGGCGGATGGAGCGGCCCGCGTTGTTGATCAGAAAGTCCACGCCGCCGTGGTTGTCGATCAGCACCTGCACAAAGCGGTCGCAGTCGGCCATATCGGCGATGTCGGCCGCGTAGCAGATGAAGCTGTACCCCTTGGCCTTGGCTTCCTTCTGTGCCTCGTCCAGCTTGTCCTGGTCGCGCCCGCAGATGATGGTGATGGCGCCTGCCTCGGCAAACTTGTGGGCCGATGCCAGGCCGATGCCCGAGGAGCCGCCGGTGATCAGCACGACCTTGCCCTGCACGGTGCCGCGCAGTGTGCGGTCGATGAACAGGTCCGGGTCCAGGTGGCGCTCCCAGTAGTCCCACAGGCGCCAGGCGTAGTCTTTGAGGTGCGGGCATTCAATACCCGAACCCTTGAGCATCGTGTCCAGCTCGCGCCGGTCAAACCGCGTGGGGTAGTTCACGAAAGTCAGCATGTCCTCCGGGATGCGCAGGTCGGCCATGACGGCCTGCTTGACGCGGCGCACCGGCTTGATGGACATCAGCGTCTTGGTCACGCTCTTGGGGATGAAGCCCAGCAGCGCGGCGTTGACAAACAGGTTCATCTTGGGCGCATGGCCGGCCTTGCTGAAGATGTCCAGCACATCGCCCACGCGGTAGCCTTCGCTGTCCACCAGGTGGAAGCACTTCTTGCCAATCGCCGGCTTGTGGCTGATGAAGTCCAGGCAATCCACCACGAAATCCACCGGCACGATGTTCACGCGCCCGCCTTCCAGGCCGATCATGGGCATCCACGGCGGCAGCAGCTGGCGCGTGCGCTGGATCAGCTTGAAGAAATAGTACGGGCCGTCGATCTTGTCCATCTCGCCGGTGGTGCTGTCGCCCACGACCATGGCGGGACGGTACACCGTCCAGGGCACCTTGGACTCCTTGCGCACGATCTTTTCGCTCTCGTGTTTGGTCATGAAGTACGGGTGCTCGTAATTCTCGGCCTCGTCGAACATGTCTTCGCGGAACACGCCTTCGTACAGGCCGGCGGCGGCAATGGACGACACATGATGGAAGTGCCCGGCGTCGATGGCCTTGGCGAGTTCGACGGTGTTGCGCGTACCCTCGATGTTCACGGCGACCTGGCTTTCCTCGTCGGCGGACAGGTCGTACACGGCAGCCAGGTGGTAGAAATGGTCGATCTGGCCCTTGAGCTTCTTGATGTCGTCGCTGGACACGCCGAGCTTTTTGGTGGTGAGGTCGCCATACACAGGCACGGCCTTGGCGGCGCTGGCGCCCCAGTACTCGCGCAGGCCCGCGACCTTGCCTTCGCTTTCCCTGCGGATCAGGAAGTGGACCACCGCGCCCTTGCGCTCCAGCAGTTTTTTGACGAGCCGTTTGCCAATGAAGCCGGTTGCACCGGTGACGAAATACTGCATGAGACCTCCGGAATAGATCAGGGATTCTTGCTTAAAGCCCCCAGCCCGCCATTCAGCACAAACCCGCGTGGCGCCTAGGGTCCGATACCTAACGCTTTTAGGAGCCGGCACCTAGCCTGCAACCGTGCCCTGCGCGTACAGTGCAGGCATGCGCCATGCGAGGCAGGGCGCGCCCCACAACCTACATGGAGTCCAGCATGGTCAAGAAAATGCAGAAATCCGCCGCCACCGGCGACAAGTCCGGTGCCCACCTGTCCGGCACCGTCAAGGAATCGGCCCAGCAGATCTGGCTGGCCGGCCTGGGCGCCTTTTCCAAGGCGCAAGAAGAAGGCGGCAAGGTCTTTGACACCCTGGTGAAAGAAGGCCTGAGCATCCAGCGCAAGACCCAGGCCGCCGCCGAGGAAAAGATTTCCGAAGCCACCAACAAGATGGCCACCATGGCCACCGACATTTCGTCCAAGGCTTCGGGCCAGTGGGACAAGCTGGAAAACATTTTTGAAGACCGCGTGTCCAAAGCCCTGAACAAGCTGGGCGTGCCGTCTGCCAAGGACATCGACGTGCTGATCGCGCGCATTGACGAACTCAACCGCAACGTGGCCCGCCTGAGCGCCAATGCCAAGCCGGCGCCTGCGGCCAAGGCCGCTGCAAAGCCTGCGGCAAAACCTGCCGCGAAGCCCGCAGCCAAACGCACGGCCGCACGCAAGACGGCATGACCTGCCGGCAGCTTCACGCACAGGGCGCTTCGGCGCCCTTTTTTGTGCGCATTCGATTTGCTGCAACGCAGCATTCCAGATCGCTCCACCCTTCTACACTGACCCCATGAGTTCATCGCGCAAAAAGCCCGCACGCATCGCCCTGGCCCTGGCCGGCGGCGGCCCGCTGGGGGCCATTTATGAGATCGGCGCGCTGTGCGCACTGGACGAATCACTGGACGGCATCCACTTTGCGCAGCTGGACCACTACGTGGGTGTGTCGGCCGGCGGCTTTATTGCCGCGGCGCTGGCCAACGGCATGACGCCGCGTGAGCTGTGCGCTTCTTTCATAGAAAACGGCACGCAGGCCTCGGAAGTGTTCGATCCTTCCTGGCTCATGGTGCCGGCCTATGGCGAGTTTGCCCGCCGCGCCATCGCCGCGCCGGGCCTGGTGGCATCTGCCCTTTGGCGTTTTGCGCTGGGCCGAAAGTCATTCACGGGCGCACTCGAGCGCCTGGGCCCGGGCCTGCCTACCGGCATTTTTTCCAACGATGGCATTGACCGTGAACTGGCCCGCCTGTTCACGCGCGAGGGCCGCACCAACGACTTTCGCAAGCTGCGCACCCAGCTCACGCTGGTGGCCACCAACCTGGACAGCGGCGAGGCCGCGCCGTTTGGCCGCCCGGGCTGGGACCATGTGCCGATTTCGCGCGCGGTGCAGGCCAGCTCCGCCCTGCCCGGCCTGTTCCCGCCGGTGGAGATTGACGACAACTACTACGTGGACGGCGCGCTGAAGAAAACCATGCATGCGTCTGTCGCCATGGACGGCGGCATCGACCTCATGCTGTGCCTGAACCCGCTGGTGCCTTTCGATGCCACAGCGCCGCACAGCGAGCGCGTCATGCGCGGCGGCCTGCCGCTGGAGAAGCGCAGCATCCCGCGCATCGTGGACGGTGGCCTGCCGGCCGTGCTGAGCCAGACCTTCCGCTCGATGATCCATTCCCGCATGGAGCTCGGCATGAAGAACTACGAGCGCGATTACCCCCACACCGACATCGTGCTGATCGAGCCCGACCACCGCGACCCCGAGCTGTACCTGGCCAACACCTTCAGCTACGGGCAACGCCGCTCGCTGGCCGAGCATGCCTACCAGCAGACGCGCGCCATGCTGCGCTCGCGCCGCACCAGCCTGTCGGCCAAATTCGCCCGCCACGGCATCACCCTGCGCGCCGACGTGCTGGATGACCCCCGGCGTCACCTGGTCACACCGCCCGCAGCGCCTACGCGCATCGGCCGTGCCATCGCATCGCTGCAGGATGTCATGGACGACCTGGGCCATGTGGTGGCACCGGTGGCCCGGCAACCGCGCTGACGCACAACCCGACCCAGAGGACACACCATGGTGAAAAAGGCCCCCCGCCGCACCGCAGAACGCATCCTCGAAGTCACGCTGGACCTGTTCAACCGGTTCGGCGAGCCCAATGTGTCCACGACACTGATCTCGGCCGAGCTGAACATCAGCCCCGGCAACCTGTACTACCACTACCCGGCCAAGGACGAGCTGATCAACAGCCTGTTTGACCGTTACGAGCGCGCCCTGAGCGAGCTGCTGAACGCCAGCGACGGCGTGCGCGACGTGGAGGACGCATGGTTCTTCATGCACACGCTGTTCGAGCTGATCTGGCAGTACCGCTTTTTGTACCGCGACCTGAACGACCTGCTGTCCAAGAACCGCCGGCTGGAAACGCACTTTCAATGGGTGCTGAAGAACAAGACGCGCTCGGTGCGTGCCATGCTGGACGGCATGAGCCGCAGCGGCGCGGTCAGCATAGATTCCCGCGAGATCGAGGCCACCGCCACCAGCATGGTGGTCGTTTTGACCTACTGGCTCAGCTACGAATACGTGCGCGACCCGCGCCGCGCGCTGGAACCTGAAAGCGCGCAGATGGCGCTGATGCGCGGCGCGCACCATGTGCTGAACCTGCTGGTGCCCTACCTGGAGCCCGGCCAGCGCATGCACCTGCTGGGCCTGGTCGGCGCCTACAACAACCCCGCCGAGAACTGAGCACAAGGAGACACCATGGCCAAATGGAGCGCTTTCCCCCATGCCGGCGACTACACGTTTGACGCCGGCAGCGTGCGCCGCCAGTGGGCGCGCCTGCATGCCGGCGACGCAGAGCCCTGCCCCACGGACGCGAACATCCTGGAAGCCTGGGCCCTGTTTCACAACGGCGACTTCCAGAAGGCCGCCGACGCGGGGCTGAAGGCAGGCGGCGCAGGCTTGACGGTGGCCAACAAGGCGGCCTGTGTCTATGCCACCTACCTGGAAAAAAAGGAAAAGGTGCGCCTGGACCTGTTCATGGAGGTGGCTGGCCGTGCGCAGGAACAGGCCGCGCAGGATCCCAAAAACCCGAACGCCTGGTATTGGCAGGCCTATGCGCTGGGCCGCTACAGCCAGGGCATCAGCGTGGCCAAGGCACTGGCGCAGGGGCTGGGCACGCGGGTGAAGGAGTCGCTGGAAAAGACCATACAGCTGCAGCCCCGCCATGCCGACGCCCACGTGGCGCTGGGCGCGTTCCATGCCGAGGTGATTGACAAGGTGGGCTCGCTCATCGGCGGCATGACCTACGGCGCCAAGAAAGACGTGGGCCTGCGCCTGTTCAAGGACGCGCTGAAGCTGAACCCGGGCTCGGCCATTGCGATGGTCGAATATGCCAACGGCCTGGTCATGCTGGAAGGCGAGAAGGGCATGAAGGAAGCCACGCGGCTGTACGAGCAGGCCGCCGCCAGCAAACCGGTGGACGCCACCGAGCGGCTGGACGTGGAACTGGCCCGTACGCAGCTGGCCGACTGACGGGCTGACGTTTTTTTGCGGTGCGGGCCTACACGCCCCGCTGCGGCAACCCGTCACCATTGGTTGCATGAACAACATCTTTGAAGCCCTGCGTGTCAGCCACGAAACGCAACGCGCCCTGTGCGCGCAGATGCTTGCCACATCGCCGGACGGCCCTGATCGGCGGCGCATCTTCACCGACCTGAAACGCGAGCTGGCAGCCCACGCGACAGCTGAGGAACGGTGCCTGTACGTGCCGCTGTTCGAACACGACAGCACGGTCGATGCATCTCGCCATGCCATCGCCGAGCATCACGAGATGGACGAGCTGGTCGAAGACCTCGAAGCCAAGGAAACCAATGACTCCAGCTGGCTGGCGATTGCCAAAAAGCTTTCAGAAAAAGTGCATCACCACCTCAAGGAAGAAGAAACCAAGTTCTTCCAGCTGGCGGGCAAGGTGCTGACGGAAAAGCAGAAGTCGGATCTGGCCAAGGACTACGAGGCCGAATTTTTGACCCAGCGGGTCAAGGACTGATCACTCGCCCCAAGGCAGCATCAACGTCACCAACGAGAGCTTCGCAAACTCGGGCTCAAACTCGTCAATGATCTTCTGCGGGTCGGGGCACATCGCGGTATCGGTGATCACACCGAACTGCACGCCGCCGCCGTAACTGAGGATGGACACGCCCAGACCGATATCGCCGGACTGCGGCACCCAGAACATGCTCTGCTCCAGCGTGGAGCCCAGCAGCTTGAGCTTTTCACGCGGGCCGGGCACGTTGGTCATCACGGCTGTGGTCTTCTTGCCAAACAGGTTGAGCATGGCCTCCTGCGCGGGCTTGATCAGCAAGCCCGCCACGGCCAGCAGGCCGAACGCCAGCAGCGGCTGCGTGCTGCCCTTCAGCGCATTCATGCGCCGGCGCACTTCGTACACCCGCTCAATGGGGTTGTCCACGCCGATGGGCAGCACCAGCGGCACCAGGCCGAAGCGGTTGCCCAGCTTGTAGGCCTGGTCCAGGGGGCGCAGGTTGACGGGGATCATCGCGCGGATTTCCTGGCCCGCCACGTCATCACCCAGCGACTTCAGGTATTCGCCGATGGCGCCGGCCACGCAGCTGAGCAGCACGTCGTTGATGGAGCAGTTCAGTGCCTTGCCCACTGACTTGACCTCGTCCAGCGGGATCGGCTGGCACCAGGCCACGCGCTTGGCGCGCCCGGGCTTGCCCTTCAGGCGCGTTTTGGAGTCGTCAGGCATCAGTGCCAGTGCTGCGGCGTCACTGATCACCTGGTAGGCCAGCCGCGCCATGTCCAGCGAACCCGACATGCCCTTTTGCGGGTCGCGCAACATACCCAGCGACTTGGCCGCCCCGTCGCCCGCAGCGCCCAGGGCACGCACGGTGATGTCGGTCAGCGGCTTGATCAGGGTGTCGGCAATCCAGTCCTCTGCGCCCGCCGGGGCATTCCTGCGTTTGCGCTCAGGTGGTGGCGCCCCGCCATCCACCAGCGACATCGTCACCGAGATCAGCGCAATACCGTCGGCAATACAGTGGTGGATGCGCACCATCAGCGCACTGCCGCCTTCATAGTCTTCCACCAGCGCAAAGTGCCACAGCGGGCGCTTGGGGTCCAACGGCTGCATGGCCAGCTCGCCCATGCGTTTTTGCAGTGCCTGCTGCGCCTGCCCCTTCGCATGTTTGGGCAGCTTTTCGCGCGTGATGTGGTTTGCGATGTCGAACCGGGTGTCTTCAACCCAGGTGGCGCCGGCAGTGTCTTCGACCACGCGCTGGCGAAAACGGTTGTACTTCAGCAGGCGTTCTTCGACACGCTGGCACAGGTCCTCGTACCTGATGCCCGGCTTGAGCGTCCACACGCCCACGATCATCATCAGGTTGCTTTCGCTGTCCATGCGCAGCCAGGCGGTGTCCACCTTGGTCATGCGCTCGCCGCTCAGACCCAGCATGCCGCTGGCGGCGCGCGTGGCGTTTTTCTGCACGGCTTTGGCCGCTTTTTTGGCCACATCGGGCGCAACGATTCGGGTCACCATGCTGTCTCCATCCTCGGCTTGCGTTATAGGTTGGCTTTATTCGGGGTCAGCCCCTATTCTGGGCTGTCTGGTGAACGTAAGATACCGCGAAGTTACCCGCAGGCCGCGGCCACGGGTAGACGCATCACCCCAACAAACCAACACACAGGAGCATTTCATGGCCGACCTCAAAGCCGCATTCGAAGCCGCCGTTGCCGGTTCCAAGAACCTGAGCGAACGCCCGGACAACGCCACGCTGCTGAAGATCTACGCCCTGTACAAGCAGGCCACCAGCGGCGACAACGCCGACAAGAAGCCCGGCTTTGGCGACATGGTGGGCCGCGCCAAGTGGGACGCCTGGAACGGCCTCAAAGGCACGTCCAATGACGACGCCATGCAGCAGTACATCGACCTGATCGAATCACTGAGCTGAAGCAAACTCCGGCGCCGGGTGCAGGTCGGTGATGCGGCCGGCCCGTGCCACCTGGCCCGGCACGTCGTGGCCCACGATCTGCGGCATCTGCCGGGCCAAGGCCAGCAGGCGCGTCAGGTCGATGCCGGTGTCGTACCCCATGGCGTCCAGCATGTGGATGGTGTCCTCGCTGCTGATGTTGCCGCTCGCTCCGGGCGCATAAGGGCAGCCGCCCAGGCCGCCCAGCGAGCCATCCAGACGGTCCACGCCACCCTGCACGGCCGCCAGCACATTGGCCAGCCCCATACCGCGGGTGTTGTGAAAGTGCAGCGTCAGCTGCAGGCCGGCAAAACGCTTTTGCGCAGCGTCCACCCACTGCGCCACCTGGGCAGGGTGGGCCATGCCGGTGGTGTCGCACAGCGTGAGCCCGCGCACGCCCAGAGCGGCAAAACGATCTCCCCATTGAAGAACCTCCGCCAGCGCCACATCCCCCTCCATGGGGCAGCCAAAGCTGCATGACAGCGACACATTGACCGGCGCGCGTCCATCCACCAGGCGGATCACCTCGGTCAATGACGCAAAGCTTTTCTCGCGTGGCATGCGCAGGTTGGCCAGGTTGTGGGTTTCAGACACCGACATGACCAAGTTCAGCTCGTTCGCTTTCGATTCCAGCGCCCGCTCGGCCCCGCGCACATTGGGCACCAGCACCGTGTATTCCACGCCCGGCATGCGGCGGATGCGGCCCATCACCTCTTCGGCGTCGCGCAGCATGGGGATGGCCTTGGGCGAAGTGAACGAGGTCACCTCGATCTTGGCGTAGCCGCAGTCGCTCATGGCATCCACCAGCGCAACCTTGGCGTCGGTCGGTACAAATTGGGGTTCGATCTGGAAGCCGTCGCGCGTAGCGACTTCGTTGAAGTAGATGCGCTTCATGTGCGGGCCCCCGACACGATGCCGCGTTCATGCAAGGCAGCGATCTGCGCGTCGGTCAGGCCCACTTCGCGCAGCACGGCGTCGGTGTCCTGCCCGAGCGTGGGCGCGTTGCGCCGGTGCCCGCCCGGTGTGAGCGACAGCTTGGGCACGATGCCGGGCACGGCCAGCTGGGTGCCGTCGTCCATATTGACCTGTTCGATCATGCCGCGCGCCTGGTAGTGCGGGTCTGCGGCAATGTCAGCCACGGTGTAGATGCGCCCCGCGGGCACGGCTGCCTGGTCCAGTGCGGCCAGCACTTCGTCCACGGTGCGCTGCGCGGCCCATTCGCCAATGGCGCTGTCAATCTCGGCCACCCGCGCCACACGGCCTGCGTTATCGGCCAGCGCCGGGTCAGCGCCCAGATCGGTGCGGGCGATGGCCGCCATCAGCCGCCGGAAGATGCTGTCGCCGTTGCCCGCGATCAGGGCATAGCCGCCATCGCTGCAACGGTAGGCGTTGCTGGGCGCAATGCCGGGCAATGCGCTGCCCGCAGGCTCACGCACAGCACCAAACGCGCTGTACTCGGGCAGCAGGCTTTCCATGCAGTTGAAGACCGCCTCGTACAGCGCCACGTCGATCACTTGGCCCACACCGGCGCGGTGGCGGTGGTGCAGCGCCATCAGGATGCCAATCACGCCGTGCAGCGACGCCAGCGTGTCGCCAATGCTCACGCCCACGCGCACCGGCACGCGGCCCGGCTCGGCCGTCAGGTGGCGCAGGCCGCTCATGGCCTCGGCCACCACGCCAAAGCCGGGGCGGTCGCGGTAAGGCCCGGTCTGGCCGTAACCGCTGATGCGCAGCATGATCAGGCGCGGGTTCAGCGCCTGCAGCGCGTCCGGCCCCAGGCCCCAGCCTTCCATGGCGCCGGGGCGGAAGTTCTCGATCAGCACGTCGGCCTCGGCCGCCAGCTTGCGCACGATGTCCTGTGCGGCGCTTTCGCGCAAATCCAGCGCGACCGAGCGCTTGTTGCGCGACTGCACCTGCCACCAGACCGAGGTGCCGTCCTTGAGCAGGCGCCATTTGCGCAGCGGGTCGCCCGCGCCCGGAGGTTCGATCTTGACCACGTCGGCGCCAAAATCAGCCAGGGTCTTGGCGGCAAAAGGGCCGGCAATCAGCTGGCCCAGCTCCAGCACTTTCAGGCCGGCCAGCGGGCCGGCGGCAGGGGTCAATGTATCCATGGGCGGCAGTGTGCAACGCACACAGTGCCGGCGTCCATTACCGCTTGGGCGACCGATGCTTTGTCTTTTGCGAAGGCTCGGCCAGAAAGCCGCACAGCGCGCGCACCGCCGGGTCAGGCTGCGCGGCCACAGTGGCCATGAGCAGCCTGCGCTGGGCCCAGCTATCGGCCAGTGGCCGCGTAGCCAGCTTCATGCTGCGCAGCATCGGCAGGCAGGCCGCGCGCGGCAGGATGGCCAGGCCCAGGCCCGAGGCCACCATATGGCATACCGCGTCAAAGCTGCGCACCTGCATGCGCAGGCGCAGCGGCCGGTTGGCGGCCAGCGCCGCCTCCTGCTGCTTTTGCAGCATGGCAGCGCCTGCGGTCAGGCTGATCCATTCCTCGTCGAGCGCGTCCACAAAAGCAATGGGCGCCTTGCCCACAAGCCGGTGGCCTGCGGGCAGCACCAGCACCAGTTCGTCGCGGCGAAAGTCCTGTACGTCCAGGCCCGTGGTGTCGGGGCCTTCCACAAAGATGCCCACGTCGGCGCGGCCCTCGCGCAGCGTGGAAGCCACCGCACCCGAGACCTGCTCTTCAACGTCCACCCGCACCTGCGGCTGCAGCTTCGCGTACTGCGCCAGCAGCGGCGGCAAGAACTGGTTGATGGCCGCGGTGCTGGCGCACAGGCGGATGTGGCGCGACAGCCCAAGGCGCAGGTCGGCCAGCTCGCCGCCCAGCAGCTCCATGGTCTGTAACAGCGCCAGGCCGTGCTTCATGAACACCTGGCCGGCAGCGGTGGGCGTGAGGCCCCGCGCATGGCGCTCAAACAGCGGCTCGCCCAGGGCGTCTTCCAGTTCGCGGATGCGCCGGCTCGCTGCCGCCAGCGCCAGATGGGCGCCGCGCGCCGCAGCGGTCAGGCTGCCGGTCTGGGCACACGACACTGCCAGGCGGATCGTCACCAGATCAAAACGCGCCAGGTTGTAGCTGTGGGCGGCCATGGTGCGCAACAACGGGCGACGCGCCCCGTCAGGCCTTCTTCTTCGGCGCGGCCTTTTTTGCAGCCGGCTTTTTGGCCAGCAGCGTGTCCAGGTTTTTCACAATCTCGCCTTCAATTTTTTCCTTGAACGCGCCGAGCAAAAATCCCAGGCGTGCATCCAGCAGGAACAGATCCTGGGTGACCTTGAGCTCCCCGTTCACCCCCGAACGTGTGAAGGTGACCAGGTCTTCGGTCTTGCCCTCTTCGTAGGTGCACTCCATGTCGAACTTCTCTTCGGCCATTTCGGCCCACTTGAAGGCGATCTTGCGTGCCTCGGCCAGGCCCAGTGCATGCTCGCGCTTGATTTGAATGTCGGGCAACGTGTGTCTCCTTCAGGGGGTGGTGGTTGTGGCGCCCAGCGCCCGGCGGCGTTCATCCCGGGGCATGGCGGCCAGCTGCTTCACTGCATCATAAAACCGCTTCCAGTCGCGTTGTTCGCGCGCAAACAGCGCCTCAAAGCCCGGCACGAGTTCATCGTAAGCGGCCTGGGCGCCGAATGTTGCATTGTTGGCGTTGGCCACCCACGGGTCGTAGCCGGCAAAGCCGCCCCAGCCGGCCTTGAGCTGCGCGTACTGGTCGCGAAAGTCCTGCATTACCGCGTTCTTTTGTACGGTGCGCTGCGCCAGCGGCGTGTCTGGCGGGGCATACACCGCTGCCAGGCGCTGGCGCGTGGCCAGTGCCAGCACGCGAAACTGGGCGCGCCGCGCGTCAAACGCCGCGTACTCGGCGCGGGCGGCTTCGCTGGCATGCGCTGCCAGCCAGCGCGCACCGCCCAGCCGCTCGACCGCCGTGGCAAACGATTCATTGAACATGGTGTCGTCTTTGGCATAGACGACCTGGTGCGCCAGCTCGTGAAAGATCAGCCGCGCCAGCTCTCCTTCGGGATAGTGCATGAAGGTGTTGAGCAAAGGGTCGCCGCCGGCCCAGTTCATCCAGCCCAGCGTGGAATACGCGGGCACGCCATACACGCTGGCCTCCAGGCCCTGGGCCTGCAGCTGCGTGGCTTCAGCGCGGGCTTGCGCTTCATCGAAATAGCCCCGGTAGCCCACGCAGCCCGTGACCGGGAAACACCAGGTATGCAAGCTGAGCGAGAACGGCTGCGCGGCCACCACGTTCCATACTGCCGCGCGGCGCTTGAGGTCGGCATAGCGGCGGTAGCTGGGGTTGTCGGGCAGGTGCAGCTCGGTCGCCGCGTAATCGCGAATACGCTGGCTGAGCGCCAGCCGGGCTTTCAGCGCGTCCGGCGTGGCGCCGTCAGCCAGCCATTCGTCCACCGGGCGCGCCGCGCTCATCAGCGCCAGGTGGCCGCTGGCCGACTGCCAGTAATAGCCCAGGTTGGCGCAGCCACTCAGGCACAACGCCGCCAGGCCCACAGCAACAGCAACACCGGCAAGTGCCATGACCAGCTTGCGCTTCACGCCGGGTGAACGGGCTGCACTTCGACCAGACAGTCGTAGAACACCGGGCCGCGCCCCAGGTCGGTGAGCTTCTGGCTGGTGAGCTGGTTGACGTTGGTGCCGTCCAGGCCGAACTTGCGCCACCAGATGCCCAGGCCATGCACGACGCCGGGGCGCGCGCGTGCGGACACTTCGGCCTTGCAGCGGTATTCACCCCGGTCGTTGAAGATGCGCACCACGGCGCCGGTTTCAATGCCGCGTGCCGCCGCGTCGCCGGCGTGGATCTCCAGCACAGGCTCGCCTTCAATGCTGCGCAGGCTGGTGACGTTGACGAAGCTGGAGTTGAGGAAGTTGCGCGCCGGCGGCGAGATCATGGCCAGCGGGTATTGCGCGCTGCTGCCGGCCAGCTCGTAGTTGGGCAGGTAATCCGGCAGGCCGTCCAGGCCCTGGCGGGCCAGCCGCTCGCTGAAAAATTCGCACTTGCCCGACGGTGTGGGAAATCCACCGTTGGCAAACGGCGCGTCGGGCAAGGCCAGCGTGGCATGGCCGCGTTCCAGCAGGGTATTGAAATTCACCGTGCTGCCATAGGCCTGGCGGCAGATGTCTTCGTCGCTGTCGCCCAGGCAGGCGTCGTTCAGTCCCATGCGTTTGGCCAGCTCGCGAAAGATCTGCGTGTTGGGCCGCGCCTGGCCCACCGGTTCGATGGCCGGGCGGTTCAGCAGCACGTCGGTGTGTCCATAGGCCAGGTGCACGTCCCAGTGTTCCAGTTGCGTGGTGGCGGGCAGGATGTAGTCGGCGTAATCGGCCGTGTCGGTCTGGAAGTGCTCCAGCACCACGGTGAACAGGTCTTCGCGCGCAAAGCCCTGCACCACCTTGCCCGATTCGGGCGCCACGGCCACCGGGTTGCTGTTGTAGACCACCAGTGCTTCGATCTTCGGGCCGAAGCCCGCAGAGCCTTCACGCAGCAGGTCGTCGCCAATGGTGCTCATGTTGATGGTGCGCGGCGTGCGCCCGGCCAGCAGGTCGGGGCGCTGCAGCGCGGCGCGGTCCACCGGGAACATGCCCGAGCTGGACAGCAGCACGCCGCCCGCGCGGTGGCGCCAGGCGCCGGTAAGCGCCGGCAGGCAGGCCACGGCGCGCGCCGCGTTGCCGCCGCCGCGCACGCGCTGCATGCCGTAGTTCAGCCGGATCGCCGCGGGCTTGGTCGTTCCGTAGTCCCTCGCCAGAGCCTTGATCTGCTCCACGGGAACGCCACAGACTTCGGCGGCGCGTTCGGGCGGCCATTGCAGCGCGCGTTCGCGCAATGCATCCCAACCTACCGTGTGCTTCGCCAGGTAATCGTGATCCAGCCAGTCGTGCACGATAAGTTCGTGCATCAGCGCAAAGGCAAGCGCGGCGTCGGTGCCGGGGCGCAACGCAATGTGTTCGTGGCATTTTTCCGCCGTTTCGGTGCGGCGCGGGTCTATGCAAACCAGCCGCGCGCCGTTGCGCTTGGCCTCTTGCGCAAGCCGCCAGAAATGCAGGTTGCTGGCAATCGAGTTGCTGCCCCAGATCAGGATCAGCTTTGATTCGGCAAAAAACTCCACCTTCATGCCGACCTTGCCGCCCAGCGTCTGGGTCATGCCCTCGCCCCCGGCCGTGGCGCAGATGGTGCGGTCCAGCAGCGACGCGCCCAGGCTGTGAAAGAACCGCGCCGCAATGCTTTCACCCTGCACCAGCCCCATGGTGCCGGCGTAGCTGTAAGGCACGATGGCTTCAGGGTTGAGTTGGGCAATGGCGCCCAGTCGCTGCGCAATATCAGAAAGCGCTTCATCCCAGCCCACCGGCTCGAACTGCCCCGCACCCTTGGGGCCTGTGCGGCGCATCGGCTGCAGCACACGCTGCGAGTGATAGGTGCGCTCTGCATAGCGCGACACCTTGGTGCACAGCACGCCACCGGTGTGGCTGTGCGCGGGATTGCCCTGTACCTTGACGGCCACGCCGTCCTCCACAGTGGTGACCAGGGAGCAGGTGTCAGGACAGTCGTGCGGGCAGGCACCCAGCACTTGCCGCGAAGCTTTCACGAAACTGACGCTAGGGGAGATGCCGATGGTATTACTCACGTGGTAACCCTATAGTTCGCCGCGAATCCCCATTACAACAACGCTGTTGGAGACATGACATGAAGTTTGCCGGAACCCTTGCCCGGACCGTGATGGTAGCCGCCCTGGCGCTTTGCGGCAGCACCCTGCACGCCCAGGACGGCGTTACCAAGACCAGCATCACCCTGGGCCAGTCGGTTGCACTCACCGGTCCAGGCTCGGCGCTGGCGGTGCCTTTCCATCAGGGGGCGAAAATGTACTTTGACCGCGTCAACGCGGCCGGCGGCATCAACGGCCGCAAGATCGACCTGGTCACGCTGGACGACCGCGGCAACCCCACGCAAACCGCCGCCCATACCAAGCAGCTGATGGACCAGGGCGTGCTCGCTTTGTTCGGCTTTTACGGATCTGCGCAGGTCACGGCGGCCTATCCCGTGATCAAGGACACGGACCTGCTGATGTTCGCCCCCATGGCCGCCGCCGACGAGCTGCGCGGTGCGCTGTACCCCAACGTCTACTCACTGCGCCCCGGCTACGCCGAGGAGGCCTCGGCCATTGCCAAGCACGCTGAAACGCTGGGCGCGCGCAAGTTCGCGGTGGTGCACGGTACGGATGGCGAGTCGCTTGCCGCGCTGGATTCTGCTGAGCGCACCATGACCAGCGCGGGCGCAAACCTGGTTGCCAAGGCGGCGCTGGCCGGCGGCAGCGTGGCCAATAGCGTGGACAAGGTGATGGCGGCCCGACCGGAATCCATGCTCGTGATCAGCGACGCGGCGGGCGCCGGCACGGCCATCCGCGACCTGCGGGCCAAGGGCTTTCGCGGCCCCATCTATGGCTTTTCGAATACAGGCGAAAGCCTGCTGGCCGAACAGCTGGGCCCGGCAGGCGCCGGCGTGGTGGTCGTTCGCGTTGTGCCCAAAAGCGACAACGCCAAGATGGCGGTGGCGCGCGAGCTGCAGGCCGACCTGACGCAGGCCAAGATGGGCAAGCCCAATGTGTACTTGCTGGAGGGCTACATTGCCGCGCGCGTGCTGACCGAGGCGCTGCGCCGCATTCCGGCCAAGGACGCGCCGAACAGGGCACGGCTTAAAAAGTCCATCGATGCGCTGGACGATCTGTCTGTGGGTGGCTTTCGCGTGCATTTCACCGATGAGCGCGTCGGCTCCAAGCTGGTGGAACTCAGCCTGATTGATTCACAGGGCCGGGTGCGCGAGTAAGCCCTTTGAATTCAATCGCCGCGCCGGCGACAATCTGACATCGCAAAACTGCGGATTTGTACCGCAGCCGGACAGGAGACTGAAAGCGGGGCTGGTGAAAATGTAACCATGATTACCCGCCGCCGTTTTTCTGCCGCCCTGGGGGGCACCGCCCTGATCGCCGCGCCCGCGCTGCGCGCCCAGTCTGATACCCGCATCGTCCTGGGCCAGTCGGCGCCATTCACGGGCCCCGCAGCCCAGCTGGGGATCCAGTTCAACCTGGGTGCCAAGCTGTATTTCAACCAGCTCAATGCGCAAGGCGGCATCAACCGCCGCACGGTAGAGCTGATCAACCTGGACGACGGCTACGAGCCGGACCGTTGTGCAGAGAACACCCGCAAACTGATTGCCGACGATGCGTTCGCGCTGTTCGGCTACATCGGCACCCCCACCAGCGTGGCTGCACTGCCATTGGCCACCACGGCCAAGGTGCCTTTTTTTGCGCCGTTCACAGGCGCCATGGCGCTGCGCCAGCCCTTCAACCGGTATGCGTTCCATGTGCGCGCCTCGTACAACGACGAGACCGGCCTGATCGTCAAGCAGCTGACCAGCCTGGGTCTGAAGAAGATCGCGGTCTTCTACCAGAACGACGCGTACGGCAAGGCAGGGCTGGACGGCGTGACGCTGGCGCTCGCCGCCCTGAACATGAAGCCCGTGGCCCAGGCGACGGTGGAACGCAACTCGGTGGATGTGGCCGGCGCCGTCAAGTCGCTCGTCGCCGCCGGGCCGGATGCCATCGTGCAGATCAGTGCCTACAAATCGTGCGCCGCGTTCATTCGCGCGGCGCAAAAGGCCGGCTACGGTGGAACGTTCTACAACGTGTCATTCGTCGGCACGCAGGCGCTGGCCGACGAGCTGGGCAAGGACGGCGCAGGCGTGGTGGTGTCACAGGTCATGCCATCACCCTACAACGCAGCACGGCCCATTGCGCGCGAGTTTGTTGACGCGGTGAAAAAGGCCGGTGGCGATTACCAGGCCAACTTCTCCAGCATGGAGGGCTACATCGCCGCCAAGGTCTTTGCAGAAGGACTCAAACGCGCAGGCCCCAAGCTCACGCGCGATACGCTCATCGGCGGCCTTGAAGGCCTGGGCAGCCAGTCGCTGGGCGGCTTTTCGGTGTCGTTCTCGCCCAGCGACCATGTGGCGTCCAGCTTCGTGGAGTTGTCCATGCTGACGGGCGACGGCCGCGTGCGAACCTGAGCCTGACGGCCGCGGCACCGCTGTAGCGTCGGCGGCGTCTTACATGGTCGTCGGCCCCGATCCCTTTTTGCGCCCGCCGGGGTCCATCTGCGCTTTTGTGTGCAGTAAACCCCCATACTGGAATCTCCCTACCTGGAGACTTCCATGAACATTCAAACCTCTTTGCGCACACTGCCCGCGGTCCTGGCCATTGCGCTGGCCGGTTTGGCACTGAATGCCACCGCACAAAACGCGAGCCCCACCGGCCCCAGCACCACGCCGGGAAACCAGGCGGGCGAAGCCTACCCCAATGACCCGAACGCAGCCAACCCGAACAAGCCGAAGGCAGAGTTCGTCAAAAAGGCTGAGAACTCGAAGGTGGTCAAGGCGACCAAGCGCACAACGAAAAAGGCAACCAACGCCGTCAAGAGCGGCGCCAAAAAGACAGCCGCCGTCGTCACCAACGCAGGCGAGGACCTGAACAAGAAGATCCCGCCCGGCCCGAACGACCCGAAGAAATAAGCTCAGCTGAACTCGCGCGTTGCGGCCAGGCCCTGCATGAAGGCCTCGCAACGCGCCAGTTGCTCCAGGCTCACGAACTCATCGGGCTGATGTGCCTGGTTGATGCTGCCGGGCCCACACACCACGGTGGGAATGCCTGACTGCTTGAACAAGCCCGCCTCTGTGCCGAAGGCCACCAGCGTGGTGCCCGCCTCGCCAGACAGGCGCTGCGCCAGCCGCGTGACAGCGTCGCCCGCAGAACCCAGGAAGCTGGGGATTTCGCAGATCGTCTCGAACGAAAAACCTGCATCCGGTGCCACGTGTTTCATGGCGGGTTCCAGTGCGCGCGCATGCGCGACCACCTGAGCCTGCATTGCGCCCGCATCTGCCGTGGGCAGGTCACGGAATTCATAGCGGAACTCGGCGTCCCGCGGCACCACGTTGTCGGCAATGCCGCCGTGAAACTGGCCCACGCTGGTCGTGCTGAATGGCACGTCGAAACCTTCATAGCGCGGCTCGTCGCGCTCAAACGCCTCACCCATGTCGCGCACCTTGCCCACCACGCGCGCGGCCATCTCGATGGCGTTGACCGACTGCGGGGTCAATGATGAATGCGCCTCCTTGCCGCGCACGCAGCACTTGTAGCGGTACACGCCCTTGTGCGCGATGGCCGGCACCATGCTGGTGGGTTCACCCACGATGCACGCCAGCGGCGTGATGCCGGCGTCACGCATGTCGGCGATCAATTCCTTCACGCCAAAGCAGCCCACTTCCTCGTCATAGCTGAAGGCAAAGTGCACCGCAAACGGTGTGTCACTGGCCAGAAACAGCGGTGCATGAGCCAGCGCAATGGCAATGAATGCTTTCATGTCGGCCGAGCCGCGGCCATAGAGCCGCCCGTCCTTCACGGTCGCGCTCAAGGGGTCCACAGACCAGTCCTGCCCGTCCCAGGGCACGGTGTCGGTGTGGCCCGACAGGATGATGCCTGCGGGCTTGCCTTCGCCCAGCGTGGCAAACAGGTTGGCCTTGGTGCGCTCAGCGTTGTAAGTCAAACGGCTACCCACGCCGAGCTTTTGCAGTTCGTCGCGGATGAAGTGGATAAGCGGGAGATTGGAGTTGGCGCTGACGGTGTTCATGCGCACCAAAGTTTGCGCAAGCTCCAGGCTGCGCGTCGAGAGCGTGGGTTGGGTCATGGCAAATTGTCACGGAAATTTGTACTGGCGTCTGCGTAGGGGCATCGCTAGACTCTGGGCATGAAAATCCTCGACTCCATCGTGACGCAGGCTGCGGGCATCGCAGCCATCCGCCGTGACATCCACGCACACCCTGAACTCTGTTTTGAAGAGCACCGTACGGCCGACGTGATCGCGCGCCAGCTTGAGGCCTGGGGCATCACGGTGCACCGCGGCCTGGGCAAGACCGGCGTGGTGGGCATTGTGAAAAATGGCACCTCATCGCGCGCCATCGGCCTGCGCGCCGACATCGACGCGCTGCCCATGCAGGAGTTCAACACCTTCGCGCATGCCAGCAAGCACACCGGCAAGATGCACGCCTGCGGGCACGACGGCCACGTGGCCATGCTGCTGGCTGCGGCCCAGCATTTTGCGAAGCACCGCAACTTTGACGGCACGGTCTACCTGATTTTCCAGCCCGCTGAAGAAGGCGGCGGCGGCGCGCGCGAAATGATCAAGGACGGACTGTTTGACAAATTCCCCATGGATGCCGTCTTCGGCATGCACAACTGGCCGGGCCCGCAGGTGGGCCGGTTTGCGGTGAGCCCAGGCCCCGTCATGGCGTCCAGCAATGAATTCAAGATCACCATCCGCGGCAAGGGCAGCCATGCGGCGCTGCCGCACAACGGCATTGACCCGGTGCCCATTGCGTGCCAGATGGTGCAGGCCTTCCAGACCATCATCAGCCGCAACATGAAGCCCATTGACGCGGGCGTGATCAGTGTGACCATGATCCACACCGGCGAAGCCACCAATGTCGTGCCCGACAGCTGCGAGCTGCAAGGCACGGTGCGCACTTTCACCACCGAAGTGCTGGACATGATTGAAAAGCGCATGAAGCAGGTGGCCGAGCATGTGTGCGCAGCGCATGACGCGCGATGCGAATTCGAGTTCGAGCGCAACTACCCGCCCACCATCAACCACCAGCGTGAAGCAGAGTTCGCGCGCAAGGTCATGATTTCCATCGTGGGCGAAAGCAACGTGGACGTGCAGGAGCCGAGCATGGGCGCGGAAGACTTTTCCTACATGCTCCAGGCCAAACCCGGTGCGTACTGCTTCATCGCCAACGGCGACGGCGCGCACCGCGAGATGGGCCATGGCGGCGGACCGTGCATGCTGCACAACCCGAGCTATGACTTCAACGACGACCTGATCCCGCTGGGCGCCACGTTCTGGGTGCGTCTGGCTGAAGAGTGGCTGGCCGGGGACGCAGCATGATCGGCGTCACTCAGGCTTTCTCTCCCACCTACGCCCAGGCCCGCACCAAGTTCCTGGAAGCCGCCGCCACCGCCGGCCTTCAGATTGAGTCTCACGTTCATCCCGAAAAGGGCCGCGAAGGCGAGACGCTGGCCATGGACGTTGCCCTGGACGGGCCGGCCGATGCCGACAAGCTGTTGATCCTGACCAGCGCCTGCCACGGCGCTGAAGGCTATTGCGGAACCGGCGTGCAGGTGTTTGCACTGCATGACGCCGAGTGGCGAGCCAAGGCGCGTGATGCTGGCGTGGCCGTGCTGTACGTGCATGCGCTCAACCCCTACGGCTTCTCGCACATCCGCCGTGCGACGCATGAAAACGTGGACCTGAACCGCAACTTCCACGACTTCAGCAAGCCGCTGCCCGTGAACGAGGCCTACCGCGAGCTGCAGCCGCTGCTGTTGCCCGAGCAATGGCCGCCCTCACCCGCCAACGTGGCTGCCATCAACGAGTACATTGCCACGCGCGGCCAGGCGGCGTACCAGTCCGCCATCTCGCGCGGCCAGCATGAATTCCCCGGCGGGCTGTTCTTCGGCGGCACAGCACCGACCTGGAGCAACACCACGCTGCGCAGCGTGTTGCGCCAGCACGGCAGCCGCGCATCACGCATTGCCTGGATCGACATCCACACGGGCCTGGGCCCCAGCGGCCTGGGCGAGCGTATTTACGCGGGCAGCGATGACGATGCCGCCGTGAAGCGTGCCCGCTCGTGGTGGGACGGCGGCGGCGCGACGCCGGTCACGTCCATCTATGACGGTACGTCCACCTCGGCATTCCTGACGGGGCTGATGTGGACCAGCGTCTACCAGGAATGCCCGCAGGCCGAGTACACCGGTATTGCCATGGAGTACGGCACGGTGCCGGTGCTGGACGTGATGCAAGCCCTGCGCGGCGAGCACTGGCTGCACCAGCACCCCGAGGCGCCCGCCGCGCTGGCGGCGCACATCCGCGCGCAAATGCTCGCGGCGTTTTACACGGACACGGACGAGTGGAAGGGCCAGATCATCAGCCAGGCACG
>CALRZF020000008.1:0-31396 GCA_943372585.1 Ramlibacter sp. 2FC
CGGTTGCCAAGCAGGTGGACGAAGTCACCGGCCTGTCCACGCTGGTGGTGATTGACCCGAAACGCCGCGGCTCTGCCAAGGTGATTCGCCCGCAGGTCAAGCTGATCGACGCGCAGGGCAACGAAGTGAAGATCCCCGGGACCGACCACTCGGTGACCATCGGCTTCCAGGTGGGCGCGCTGATCCAGGTGCGTGACGGCATGGACGTGGGCCCCGGCGAAGTGCTGGCCCGCATCCCGATCGAAGGCCAGAAGACGCGCGACATTACCGGCGGTCTGCCGCGTGTGGCCGAGCTGTTCGAAGCCCGCAGCCCCAAGGACAAGGGCGTGCTGGCCGAGATGACCGGCACGGTGTCGTTCGGAAAGGAGACCAAGGGCAAGATCCGCCTGCAGATCACCGACCCCGAAGGTGGCGTGCACGAAGAGCTGGTGCCCAAGGAAAAGAACATCCTGGTGCACGAAGGCCAGGTAGTCAACAAGGGCGAGTCCGTGGTGGACGGCCCGGCCGACCCGCAGGACATCCTGCGCCTGCTGGGCTCCGAAGAGCTGGCCCGCTACATCGTTGACGAAGTGCAGGACGTTTACCGCCTGCAGGGCGTGAAGATCAACGACAAGCACATTGAGGTGATCGTTCGCCAGATGCTGCGCCGCGTGGTGATCGAAAACGTGGGCGAGTCCAGCTACATCGCGGGCGAGCAGGTCGAGCGTTCGGAAATCCTGGACACCTGCGACGCCTTGCGCGCTGCCGGCAAGATCCCGCCGACCTACAGCAACCTGCTGCTGGGTATCACCAAGGCATCGTTGTCCACGGACTCGTTCATCTCCGCGGCTTCCTTCCAGGAAACCACGCGCGTGCTGACCGAAGCCGCCATCATGGGCAAGCGCGACGAGCTGCGCGGCCTGAAGGAAAACGTCATCGTCGGCCGCCTGATCCCCGCAGGCACCGGCATGGCGTACCACCAGGCACGCAAGGCCAAGGACGCGATGGACGAGGCCGAGCGCCGCGCCATTGCCGACTCGGAAGCCGCCGAGCTGGCAACCGCCACCGAAGGCGCCGCACCCGAGGCCGCCGAAGGCCCCGCAGCTGAATAAGCCGCACTGCATTCGCTAAGGTGCCCGACGGCGCCTGGCGAACCAGCGCCCCACGACCGCTTGCGCGGACGTGGGGCGTTTTTCTTTATAGTCGCGCCATGATTTCAATTGGCTGGTGGATAGGCGCTGCGGTGCTGCTGTTCTGGGGGGTGGGTGCCTACAACCGGCTGGTGCGCCTGCGCGCAGAAGCCAACACCGCCTTTGCCGCGCTGGACGCGCAGTGGCAGCGCCAGCTGGCGCTGGTCAACGCCTCGTTGCCCGAGTCAGCCCAGCCGTCGCAGCTGACGCAGCCGGGCGAGTTCATGGACGATATCGCGCTGCTGTGGGCGGCGCTGCGTGGTGCCGCCGCCCAGCTGGCGGCGTCGCTGGCGGCCATGCGGCCCCGCCCGCTGCAGGCAGAGGCCGCCGCGGCCCTGGGCGCGGCGCAAGACGTGCTGAACACAGCATGGCGGCGCGTACAGCAGGACGCCAACGACCTCGCAGGCTCGTCGCTGCCCGACACGGTGGCGGCGCAGTGGCAGCAGCTGGCCAGTGAAACCAGCAGTGCACAGCAGCAGTTCAATGAAGCCGTGACGCGTTACAACGCCGCCATCACGCAGATCCCGGCGGTGCTGCTGGCCTGGCTGTTTGGCTTCAAGCGCGCGGGCGCCGTATAAGCTCATCGCCACAAAGTTGTTGCCCGCGCGGCGGGCTTATGGATACTACCGAGTCGTGCTGACCGGGCCACGCCCTACAGTGGCCCTTGACCCCCAAAAACCCCAGGAGAATCGCCCCATGAAAAATATCTGGACGACGGCCGCACTGGTGCTGGCCGCTGCCGGCGCCAACGCGCAGACGCCTGACGCGCTGTACATCAAGAGCCTGGCCGCCACCTGCGCCAACTGCCATGGCACCGACGGCCGCGCGGTCAACGGCTCCAGCGTGCCCACCATTGCCGGCATGCCCCGTGAATACCTGGTCACCCAGCTCAAGGCATTCAAGGCCGGCACCCGCCCGGCCACCGTGATGCACCAGCTCAGCAAAGGCTACAGCGACGCGCAGATCGAGCAGATCTCCACGTACTTTGCCGCCCAGAAGAAATAAGGAGAACCGCCATGCAAAGACGTTCATTCCTCCAGTCGTCCGCCGCCCTGAGCCTGCTGGGCCTGGGTGCCTGCGCCACGACCTCCATCCCCACCAAGGCCAAAGTCGTGGTTGTGGGCGGTGGTTACGGCGGCGCCACCGCGGCCAAATACGTGCGCCTGCTGTCGGACTACAAGATCGACGTGGTGCTGATCGAGCCCAACGAAGCCTTCATTTCCTGCCCCATCTCCAACCTGGTGCTGGGCGGCAGCAAGCAGATGGCCGACATCACCACGCCCTACAGCGGCCTGGGCAAAAACCACGGCGTCACGGTGGTGAAAGACGTGGCGCAATCCATCGACACGGCCAAAAAGACCGTCACGCTGGGCGGCGGCGCCACCATTGCCTATGACAAGCTGGTCGTGTCCCCCGGCATTGACCTGATGTTCGGCAGCATCGAAGGCCTGCAGGCGGCCAATGCCTCCGGCCAGATCCTGCAAGCCTGGAAGGCCGGGCCCGAGACCGTGGCCCTGCGCAAACAGCTGGAAGCCATGCCCGACGGCGGTGTATACGCGCTGACCATCCCCGAAGCGCCGTACCGCTGCCCCCCGGGCCCCTACGAGCGCGCCTGCCAGGTGGCCTGGTACTTCAAGAACGCCAAGCCTAAAGCCAAGGTCCTGATCCTGGACGCCAACCCCGACGTCACCTCCAAGGGTGCGTTGTTCAAAAAGGTGTGGGCCGAGCAATACAAGGGCATCGTCGAATACCGCGGCCAGCACAAGGCCACGGCGGTGGATGCGCGCGCCGGCCTCATCAAGTTTGATGTGCAGGAGGATGTGAAAGCCAACGTCATCAACGCGCTGCCGTCCATGCGCGCGGGCCTGATCGCCGTGCAGACGGGCCTGAACAACCAGGCCAACAACCGCTGGTGCGGCGTCAACTACCAGACGTTTGAATCCACCGCCGCCAAAGACGTGCACGTGCTGGGTGACTCCATCCAGATCGCCCCGGCCATGCCCAAGAGCGGCCACATGGCCAACAGCCATGGCAAGGTAGCGGCGGCCGCCATCGTGGCGCAGCTGTCGGGCTGGGCTGTGAATCCCGCGCCCATGCTGACCAACACCTGCTACAGCTTCACCGACGACAAGAACGTGGTGCATGTGGCCAGCGTGCATGAATACGTGGCGGCTGAGCGCACCTTCAAGACCGTGGCAGGCTCCGGTGGTCTCAGCCCGGCGCCGACTGAACTGGAAGGTGTGTACGCGATGAACTGGGCCCAAAACATCTGGGCCGATAGCCTCGCGTAATCAACCAGGGCAGGGGCCTGCAACAATGCGGTAATGGCAACCCCTATCCCTTTATGGCGGCAGCTTCAGGCTGCCGCTTCTGTTTTGGCGGCTGTGCGCGCGGGTCGCTCGGCCACCGATGCGCTGGCCGGGGTGGACGCCGCGCTACGCCCCGGCGTGCAGGCGCTGGTATTCCAGGCGCTGCGCCAGCTGGGCCGCGCCGAAGCCCTGCGCCGCCAGCTGGCCAAACGCGCACCGCCGCCCGAAGCCGACGCCCTGCTGTGCCTGGCGCTGGCCCTGTCGTGGGACGCAGACCAGGCGCCTTACGAAGTGTTCACCCTGGTCAACCAGGCGGTCGAAGCCGCCAAACGCCAGCACGCCACGCAGCCGCAGGCGGGCTTTGTGAACGCCTGCCTGCGTCGCTTTTTGCGCGAACGCGACGCGCTGGTGGCTGCCACAGCGAACGACCCCGTGGCCCAGTGGAACCACCCACGCTGGTGGATCAACCGCCTGCAAAAAGACCACCCCACGCGTTGGCAGGACATCCTGCGCGCCAGCAACACGCCCGCGCCCATGACGCTGCGCGTCAACGCGCGCCAGGCCAGCACCGCCCAATACCGGCAAACCTTGAGCGATGCAGGCATCAGCGCCACACCCATCGGTGCCCACGGCCTGGTGCTCGACCATGGCCACCCGGTGCATGACCTGCCGGGGTTTGACGCCGGTGTCGTGTCGGTACAAGACGCCGCCGCCCAGCAAGCCGCGCCGCTGCTGCTGGCCGGTTTGCAGGCTCCGCCCGGTGGTCGGCGCCTGCGGGTGCTGGACGCCTGCGCCGCGCCCGGCGGCAAAACAGCGCACCTGCTGGAAATTGCCGACGCCGACGTGACCGCACTGGACGTGGACCCGCAGCGCTGTGAACGCATACACCAGACGCTGCAGCGCATCGGCCTGCAGGCCCGCGTGGCCGTGGGCGACGCGGGCCGACCCAACGCCTGGTGGGACGGCCAGCTGTTTGACGCGATCCTGCTGGACGCGCCCTGCACCGCGTCGGGCATCGTGCGCCGCCACCCCGACGTGCGCTGGCTGCGCCGTGAATCCGACATTGCCCAGCTGGCAACCACGCAGGCGCGGCTGCTGGCCGCGCTGTGGCCGCTGCTCAAGCCCGGCGGACGGCTGCTGTACTGCACCTGCTCTGTGTTTCGAGCCGAGGGCGATACACAGATACAAACGTTTGTTGCGCACAACACCGACGCCTCAATGCTGCCATCGCCCGGCCATTTAATGCCCCAATCCGGGGCAAACGCCAACCCCGTCCCGGACAATCTGGAAGGTGACCACGACGGATTCTTCTACGCCCTGCTGCAAAAGCACCCCGCCCCTGGCCGCGATCAAACCGCGTCTTGAGCGCCTGCTGCGCGCGCTGGCAACCTGTGTGATGCTGGGCCTGGCCGCGCTGTGGGCCGGCGCGGCGGCGGCCGATGTGGCCACCGACATCACCCAGATGCGGCTGGAGCGCACCGAAGAGGGCGTGTTCCTGTCGGCCACTGTGCGTTTTGACCTGCCCGCCGTGGTGGAAGATGCCCTGGTCAAAGGCATCGCCATGTACTTTGTAGCCGAAGCCGAAGTCTTTCGTGACCGCTGGTACTGGTACGACAAAAAACTGGCCGTGACCACCCGCCACATGCGGCTGTCGTACCAGCCGCTCACGCGCCGCTGGCGCCTGAACACCAGCCCCAGCCCCATCAGCAACAGCGGCCTGGGCGTGACGCTGGGCCAGAACTTTGAAACGCTGGACGAGGCCATGGGCGCCATCAAGCGCATATCGGGCTGGAAAGTGGCCGAAGCCGCCGACATCGAGGCCGATACGCGGCACAACGTAGACTTCCGCTTCCGCCTGGACGTGGCCCAGCTGCCCCGGCCGTTTCAGATCGGCGCCGTGGGGCAGCCTGACTGGCGCATCGCCGCTGCGCGCAACCAGCGGCTGACGGTAGAGAGTGCGCCGTGAACGCACAGGAGAGCGCACCGTGACCGCCCAGGTGCCAGACACCGCACGCGACACCACACGGTTTTCACTGCAGACTTCGCGCGCCCTGCGCTGGGCGCTGGGCCTGGGCGTGGCTGCCATGGCGGTCATTGGCGTCGTGTTGCTGTTCTTGCTGACGCTGGCCACCAACAACCGCGACCTGTACGAGCGCAACTACGGCTGGCTGTTCATCATCAACATGGTGGTGGCTGCACTGTTGCTGCTGGTCATCGTATGGATCATCGTGCGGCTGTACGTGCGTCTGCGCCGCGGCAAATTCGGCAGCCGCCTGCTGGTCAAGCTGGCGGCCATCTTTGCGCTGGTGGGCTTCATGCCGGGCGTGCTGATCTATGTGGTGTCGTACCAGTTTGTGTCGCGCTCGATTGAAAGCTGGTTTGACGTGAAGGTTGAAGGTGCGCTGGACGCGGGCCTGAGCCTGGGGCGCGCCACGCTGGACACCCTGGCTGCCGACCTGGCCAACAAAACACGCGTGGCCAGCAACCAGCTGGCTGATGTGCCCGACGCTGCGGCGGGGGTGACGCTGGAACGCATCCGCGACCAGTTGGCCGCCAGCGACGTGGTCTTGTGGAGCAGCACCGGCCAGCTGCTGGCCAGCGCGGGCCAGTCGCGCTTTCAGCTCAGCCCCGAGAAGCCCCCGTCGCAGATGGTGCGCGCCGCGCGCACCCAGCGCACCACGGCGGTGGTCGAGGGGCTGGACGACCCGGCCACGGCGGCGTCCAACGCGCGCATCAAGGCCTTGGCGCTGGTGTCATCGTCAGCCGTGGGCCTGCTGGTGGAGCCGCGTTTTTTGCAGGTGACGCAGGCGCTGCCGCCCACGCTGGTGGCCAACGCCATCGCCGTGCAGGAAGCCAACCGCGAATACCAGGAACGCGCCCTGGCCCGTGAAGGCCTGCGCCGCATGTACATCGGCACGCTGACGCTCAGCCTGTTCCTGGCGGTGTTTGGCGCGGTGCTGCTGGCGGTGCTGCTGGGCAACCAGCTGGCGCGCCCGCTGCTGGTGCTGGCCGCCGGCGTGCGCGAGGTGGCTGCCGGCGACCTTTCCCCCAAACCCGCCCTGCAGGGCAAGGACGAGCTGGGCGGCCTGACGCGATCCTTCGCGCAAATGACCCAGCAGCTGGCCGACGCCCGCGCCGCGGTGGACAAAAGCATGGGCCAGGTGAACGCCGCGCGCGCCAACCTGCAGACCATCCTGGACAACCTGACGGCCGGGGTGATCGTGCTGGACGACCATGGCGTCATTCAATCGTCCAACCCCGGCGCGACCCGCATCCTGCGCGTGCCGCTGGCCGCGCATGAAGGCTCGGTGCTGGCAGAAGTGCCGGGGCTGGAAGCCTTTGGCGACAGCGTCAAAAAACAGTTTGAAGAATATTTGCGCGAACGCCAGGAGCACGGCCTGGACCACTGGCAACAGTCGTTTGAGCTGGGCGCCGAGCAGGCCGGCGCGCAAAAGAACACCCTGACGCTGGTGGCACGCGGTGCCGAAATGCCGGCCAGCACCCCCGGCAAACAGGCCTGGCTGCTGGTGTTTGACGACATCTCCGAAATTGTGTCGGCCCAGCGCGCCCAGGCCTGGGGCGAAGTGGCGCGCCGCCTGGCCCATGAAATCAAGAACCCGCTGACGCCCATCCAGCTGTCGGCCGAGCGGCTGGAAATGAAGCTGACCGGCAAGGTGGGCGAGCCCGAGCAGGCCATGCTGGTCAAGTCGGTCAAAACCATCGTGGACCAGGTTGACGCGATGAAGCGGCTGGTGAATGAATTTCGCGATTACGCGCGCCTGCCGGCGGCTGAACTGAAACCCGTGGACCTGAACGCGCTGGTGGCCGACGTGCTGCAGCTGTACCTGGGCGAGGGCGGCGAAGGCACGGCCGGTGTGCCTGTGCACATGGCGCTGGACGCCGCCTGCCCGCCCATCCTGGGCGACCCGCAGCAGCTGCGCCAGGTCATCCACAACCTGCTGCAAAACGCGCAGGACGCAACAGAAGGCTGCCCCGTACGAGAGGTGACGATCAAAACCCAGTGGAACGCCACGTCGCGCCGCGTGCGCCTGGCCGTGCAGGACACGGGCACGGGCTTTCCGGACAACATCCTGAAAAGGGCGTTTGAGCCCTATGTGACCACCAAGGCCAAAGGCACCGGCCTGGGCCTGGCCGTGGTGAAAAAGATTGCCGACGAACACGGCGCGCGCGTCGACCTTTCAAACCGTGTGACAGACGGCACGGTGCGCGGTGCGCAAGTATCGCTATCATTCGCAGTTGCGGCTTAACAACAGCCGCGCAGAAACTGCAGGAACCGCACGACACATGGCAAACATACTGGTGGTAGACGACGAGCTCGGCATCCGCGACCTGCTCTCTGAAATCCTGAACGACGAAGGCCACAATGTGGAGCTGGCCGAAAACGCCGCGCAGGCCCGCGCCGCCCGCGGCCGCGCCCGGCCCGACCTGGTGCTGCTGGACATCTGGATGCCCGACACCGACGGCGTGACGCTGCTCAAAGAATGGTCCACCACCGGCCTGCTGACCATGCCCGTGATCATGATGAGCGGCCACGCCACCATCGATACGGCGGTAGAAGCCACCAAGATCGGCGCCCAGTCGTTCCTGGAAAAGCCCATCACCCTGCAAAAGCTGCTGAAGGCCGTGGAATCCGGCCTGGCCCGCAACGGCGGGCGCAAACCTGTGCCGTCACAGCAGGCCATGGCCCCGTCAGACCTGACGGTAGAGGCGGCCATGACCGGCGGCCAAAGCCTGCCCCCCGTGGTGGAAATGGGCCCCCAGGCCCGCCAGCTGTTTGAGCTGGACAAACCGCTGCGCGACGCGCGGGACGAATTTGAGAAGAGCTACTTCGAATTTCACCTGGCGAAAGAGGGCGGTTCCATGACCCGCGTGGCGGAAAAAACGGGGCTGGAACGCACCCACCTGTACCGCAAACTGAAACAGCTGGGCGTAGACCTGTCGCGGGGCAAACGCAGCGCCACCTGATGTATACTCGCTGGCTCCGGCCCGGTAGCTCAGTTGGTAGAGCAGCGGATTGAAAATCCGCGTGTCGATGGTTCGATTCCGTCCCAGGCCACCAGAATTTGAAAGCCCTTGATCAGAAATGGTCAGGGGCTTTTTGCTTGGCCCGATGGACGTGCGCCGCTACGGACGGCGTCGCCTATGCGTGGCCTCCAAGCTTTTGGGCATGCCCCGGCAGGGTGCCTCAGGGGGGGGTGGACCTAGGCACCCGCAACAATCCGCATGTCGCGATCCGCACCGTCATCCAGAGCGGCCAGTGCGGCCTGGTAGGCGGGGCTGTCATGCGCAGCCACGGCCTGCTCCACGCTTTCAAATTCAAGCACGACAGTGCGTTCCATCATGCCCAGCTCATAGACGGTGGATGGATTGCCTCGTGCCAGGAAGCGTCCTCCCGCTGATGTGAGGGCGGGGCCCGCGAGCTGGGCGTAGGCCGCCACCTTCTCGGGGTTCTTGATCGCGCGGTAGGTGGTGACCCAGTAGGCTTTCGTCATGCTTGTCTCTCCGTTGACTGTTTACAGGTTCTCTTACATGCTGGCTTCAAGCATCGCTTCGTAATCGGCTTCCGAGGCGACGCGCGGATTGGTCCGGTGGCTGTGGTCCTTCAGGGCACCGCGGATGATGTGGGGGAACATCTCGCGCGTCACGCCCAGCGGGGCCAGGCCTGTGGGCAGGCCCAGCCGCTCGGTCAGGGCGCGCACGGCCGGGCCCACCTCGGCCCCGCTGGCCAGGCCCATCGCCTGGGCCAGGCGGTCGAGCTTGTGCTCGTCGCGCACCGTGGGCGCTTCCTGGTTGAAGGCGATCACGGCCGGCAGGAAGATCGCGTTCAGCGTGCCGTGATGCAGCCGCGGATCCACGCCGCCGAGTGAGTGGCTCAGGCTGTGCACGCATCCAAGCCCCTTCTGGAACGCCAGCGCGCCTTGCATCGACGCGCTCATCATGTTCAGCCGCGCGTCGCGGTCGCCGGGCTCGCGCGTCGCGCGCTCGATGTAGCGCCAGCCGCGCCACAGCCCGTCGAGCGCGATGCCGTCCGCGGGCGGGTTGAAGGCGGGCGACAGGAAGGTCTCAATGCAATGCGCGATGGCGTCCATCCCGGTGGCGGCCGTCAACGCGGGCGGCAGGCCCATGGTCAGTGCCGGGTCGCAGATCGCCACTTTGGGCACGACGAAGGGAGAGATCACGCCCACCTTGCGGCCGTCGTCCAGGATGAGGATCGCACCCCGTCCCACTTCGCTGCCGGTGCCCGCGGTCGTCGGGACGGCGATGACGGGGGCCGTGCGGGAGGTGATGCGATCCAGCCCGCCTTCGATCACGGCGAAGCTTTGCAATGGGCCGTCGTGGGTCGCGCAGACGGCGACGCCTTTGGCCAGGTCGATGGACGACCCGCCGCCCACGGCGATGATGCCGTCGCAGCCGCCCTTTCGGTACACGGCGACCGCCTCGCGCACTGCAGATTCGTTCGGGTTCGGCGGCGTGCCGTCGTACAGGGCCACGGTGCCCGCAGCCCCCAGCGCCCCCAGGACGGTGTCGATGATGCCGGCTGCTTTCACGCCCCGGTCCGTCACGATCAGCGGGCGGCGGATGCCGACGCGTTCGCATGTGGCGCCAAGCAGGCTGATGGCGCCGTACTCAAACTGGATCTGGGTGATGTAGTTGATCAGTGCCATGAACAGTGCTCCGAAATGAGCAAATGTTATAGCACACCACTTCAGGACTTGCGATGGACCAGCTCGTCAAGCAGCAGTTTGGCGGCGGGCGAAACCTGCGCGCCCTTGCGGGTGACAAGCTCGTAGGGCTCGCTGCGCGACGCCAGCTTCAGCGGCAGGATGCACGACATCTGCTGGTGCGCAAAGAACTGCGCGACCTCGATCGACACCAGGGCCACGAAGGACGGATTGGCCTGCAGCAGCGCCAGCGTCGCGAAGGCGGAGGTCGTCTCCAGCAGGTGCTGCGGGAAGCGGATCCCGCTGTCGCGGAACTCGGCTTCGAGCAGGAGCCGCATCGGCATGTTCGCGCGGTAGACCACCCATCGGTACGGCACCAGCGCCTGCAGGGTGAGCTTCTTCGCGCGCCGCAGGGGGTGGTCGATGTTGGCGATCACCGCGAGCGTCTCATCCTGGAGTTTGACGCTCTCATAGACCTGCGGTGCCTGGGTGACGGTGGTGCGGCAGATCGCCAGGTCGAGCCGGCCGGCGTCCAGCTGGGCCAGCAGGGCGGTGCTGGTGTCCTCGACGATCTCCACGGACAGCTCCGGTTGCCGCGCCACGAGCGCGGAGATGGCGTCCGTGAGCAGCGGCACCGCGCCCATGATGACGCCGGCGGTCACCCGCCCGCCCTGGCCACGCAGGATGCCGACGAGCTCGTCGCGCAGGTGCGCCAGGTCCGTCTGGATCAGCCGCGCATAGCGGATCACGCAATGGCCGACGGCATTGGGCTCCAGGCCCCGGTTGGTGCGAACGAACAGCGGTGTGCCGAAGGTCGTCTCGATCTCCTGCAGTGACTTGCTCGCGCCCGGCTGCGTCAGGGCGACCTGCTGCGAGGCCTTCAGCAGCGAGCCGTGCTCGCCCAGCGCCACCAGCAGCCGCAGCTGCTTCAGGTGGAGCCTGGAGATGATGGAGTGAAGGGGCGGAGTCATGTCTGGGTTGAGTGAATGTTATACCGGAATCACATCTTCTCAGTTGTCGCGCGTGCAAAAAATGCAACACTGTCGCTTCACAAAGCCCGTTGGAGAAGTTGGAGACATCTGTGGAGTGGTTGAGTACAACTTGCACCCTGTTCGGGTCGCCACTGGAGACGCCGTGATGCGGCATTCGCTCTCGTCGGCGCTCTGGTTCTGCGCTCCATTTGGCGTGCTGCTGGTCCTGTGGGCGGTTCTGATCCCGTACTTCGAGGTCAATCCGCGCCTGTTTCCGCACCTGGAGTCGGTGGCACAGGCCGGCCTCGACGGCATCAAGGACGGCACCCTCATCCAGCACATCGGTGCGAGCCTGCTGCGCGTCACGGTCGGCACGGTGCTCGCACTCATCGTCGCCATTCCCCTGGGCATCGCCATGGGCGTCAGCCCCGCGGTCTCTGCCTTTCTCGCGCCCCCGCTTCGGTTCTTCTCGGTGCTGGCGGGCATTGCGTGGATCCCGCTCGCCTCGCTGTGGTTCGGCTACGGGTTCGGCGCCATCACCTTCGTGATCTTCAATGCGGTGTTTTTCATCGTGACGTACAACACGTTGCTGGGCGTCTCGACCATTCCCCGGCAGGTGCGCAACGCGGCCGCATCGCTGGGCGCGGGGCGATGGGCGATGCTGACCGAAGTCCTGCTGCCGGGCGCGCTGCCCAATATCGTCACCGGCATCCGCACGGGCCTGGGCTTCGCCTGGCGCGGGCTGATCGCCGCCGAAATGATCGCCACCAACGTGGGCCTGGGCTACATGCTGTTCGTGGCGCGCGATTTCTACAAGACCGAAGTGATCGTGCTCGGCATGATCGTCATCGGCGTGCTGTGGTTGCTGCTGGACCGGTTGCTTCTGGCGCCGATCGAGCGCGCCACCAGCGAGCGTTGGGGCATGGTGCAGCGGGCATGACGACGTTTTTCCTCAAGGCCTGGAGCCACTACCTGCGCGTCACGACGCGATGGCCATCGATTGGCACCTTCGTGCCGTTCATTCCGCTGATCGCGGCCTGGTGGATCATCACCGAGCTGCAGGTCTTCCCGCGTGTGTTCCTGCCCGGTCCGGGGGAGGTGGTGCGTTCGTTCGGGTCACTCGTCTACACGGGCGTCCTGCCGGAATACCTGCAGGACAGCCTCGTGCGTCTGGCCGTCGGGTCCTTCTGGGGCATCGTGCTCGGCATTCCCCTTGGCATCCTGGTGGGCCTGAGCCAGCGGGCACACAAGGCGTTGTGGCCACCGCTGCTGTTCTTCCAGGCCATCGGCGACATCGCCTGGTTGCCGATCCTGGTGATCTGGTTCGGCTACGGGCTGACGACCATGACCGTCATCATCGTCTACACGGTCATCTTCCCGGTCGTCCTGAACACGGTGCTGGGCGTGCGTTCCATCCCCATCAACATGCATCGCGCTGCCTTGAGCCTCGGGGCTTCGCGCACCCGCATGCTCTGGGAGGTGGTGCTGCCCGGGGCGCTGCCCAACATCATGACCGGCCTGCGCAACGGCCTGGGCTATGGCTGGCGCGCGCTTATCGCGACGGAAATCATCGTCGGCACCAGCGGCATCGGCTTCCTGATGTTCGATGCGCGCCGCGCCGGCTCGGTGGTCGAGATCATGCTCGGCATGATCATTCTCGGTTTTCTTTGGTACATCGTTGACAGCTGGATTCTCGCGCCGATCGAGCGGGCCACCGGACAGCGCTGGGGATTGGTAACGAAATGAAGAGCCTGACTATCCGCAATCTTTCGAAGACCTACTTCGATGTCCACGCCGGCACGAACGTGACCGCGGTGCATGACATATCGCTGGAGGTGGAGGCGGGCGATTTCGTATCCATCGTCGGCCCGTCGGGATGCGGCAAGACCACGCTGCTCAACATGGTCGCGGGCTTCATTGGGCACACTGGCGGGGAAATCCTGGTCGGCGGCCAGCCGGTGAAGGGACCGGGCCCCGACCGCGGTGTGGTGTTCCAGTCGTTCGCCCTGTTTCCCTGGCGCACCGTCCTCGACAACGTCGCCTTCGGCCCCAAGATGCGCGGCGTCGGGCGGACCGAACGTGAAAAGATCGCCCACGAGTACCTGGCGCTTGCCAAGCTGGAGCACGCTGCGGGGCGCTATCCCAACGAACTGTCGGGCGGCATGCAGCAGCGCGTTGGCGTGGTGCGTGCGCTGGCCAACGAGCCGGACGTGCTGCTGATGGACGAACCCTTCGCCAGCGTGGATGCGCAGACGCGCATGACCCTGCAGGAGGAACTGACCCGGATCTGGGGGGAGAAGCGGCCCACGGTCATCTTCATTACCCACGATGTCGCGGAAGCTGTTTTCCTGGGCAACCGGGTCGTGGCCCTGTCCAAGGGGCGGGTGCTGGAAGAGATCGCCATCGACCTGCCGCGGCCCCGCGTGTGGGACGACCTGAACGAGGACGACCGGTTCAAGGCCCTGAGCGCGCGCGTCCTTCAACTCGTGCGGTCGGCCTGAGCCATGCTGAGTGACGTCTTCAAGTCGCGGCGCTTTCACATCCTGCTGGCAGTCGCGGTCTTCTATCTCGCGTGGCAGGTTTGGCTGACGGTCGCCGCGCCGCAAAAGATCGCGGGCCTTGAAGGCGAGTCGGGAAAGGTAAACATATTGGTCACTCTGTCGTTTCCGCCGGAGCGGTTTCACGTCCAGCGGTTCCAGACCTGGGGCAGGGTGTCCGGTACGCAAGAGAACGC
Source organism: Ramlibacter sp. 2FC (assembly GCA_943372585.1). Taxonomy (GTDB): domain Bacteria; phylum Pseudomonadota; class Gammaproteobacteria; order Burkholderiales; family Burkholderiaceae_C; genus RAM1. Next base: position 13,867 of record CALRZF020000008.1, read on the forward strand.
CGTTGAAGTTCGAGGAGTCAAGAGATCGGACCTGACGACTGTCGCCCGTCCGTATTGGGTGAGGCGTGTTGAACCACTACAACCTGGAGACTGACATGAAGAGACGAATCGCACTGCTGCTCTGTTCCTTGCTGGCACTGCCGACGGTGGCGCTGGCGCAGGCTGCCAATCCCGTCAAGCTGAGGGTCGGCATGGTGGCCGCCGTCGACATGCTGGCGTTGCCGATCGCCGTTGAGCGCGGGTTCTTCGAGAAATACGGACTCGACGTCACGATCGCGCGCCCCTATGCCACCGGCGTCGATGCGCTCAACGCCCTGCAGGCCGGCGAGACCGACATGGTGCAGGCTGGTGTGCCGGCCATCGGCGCCATCCTGCGCGGCATGGACCTCGTGTTCCTCGGCAACTTCAGCGGCAACGCCACCAAGCAGGGGTCCGATGCCACCCTCGCGCTGATCGCCAACGGCGGTTCCGGCATCGTCAAGGGCGACCTGAAGAGCCTCAAGGGCAAGAAGATCGCGACCTCATTCGGCACGATCAACCACCTCTACATCCTGGGCCTGCTCGAAAAGGGCGGCCTGAAGCCGACCGACGTGACGCTGGTCAACACGCCGCCGCCGGAGATGACCGTGGCCTTGCTGGCCAAGGGCGTGGACGCGTTCGTGGCCTGGGACCCGGCGCCCGTCATCGGTATGAAGGACGTGCCGGGCGCGATCGAGGTGATTCGCGGCGGCGACGTGATCTCTTACCTCGGCTTCAACATCGGGCTGCGGCCCTGGGTGGAGAAGAACGGGGCGACGATCGAAAAATTCCTGGCTGGCGTGTCCGAGGCCGACCAGTGGATGCGCAAGAACCCCAAGCAGGCTGCCGCCATCGGCACGCGCTGGATTCCCGGGCTGAAGCTGGACGTCGCGGAAACCGCGATGCAGTACAACATCCAGCAGGTGGACCGCCGCATTTCCGCGCACAACTACCGTGCGCTGTGGAAGGCGCAGGACACGCTGCAGCGGCTGGGCGTGATCAAGTCCACGTTCGACGTGAACAAGCACATCGAGCCCAAGTACATCCTCAACGTGATGCAGCAGTACCCGGCGCTGTTCAGCGACCTGCAGCCCATCCCTGCGGATGTGGCGATCAAGCCGGGCTTCGTGTTCAAGCCGTGATGTTCAAGAACCTGATTGGCGGGGAGTGGGTTGACGGCCCGCGCGTCTCGCGCAACATCAACCCGTCGGACACGCGCGACGTCGTCGGCGAGTTTGCGCAAGCCGACGCGGCCCAGGCCCGCCAGGCCATTGCCGCGGCCAGCCAGGCCCAGCCCGCGTGGGGCCTGTCCACCCCGCAGCAGCGCTTTGACATCCTCGACGCCGCCGGCGCCGAGATCCTGGCGCGCAGGGCTGAACTGGGTGACCTTCTCGCGCGCGAGGAAGGCAAGACCCTGCCCGAGGCCATCGGTGAGGTGGCACGGGCCGGCAATATCTTCAAGTTCTTTGCCGGCGAAGCGCTGCGCATCGGCGGTGAAGTGGTGCCTTCGGTGCGCCAGGGCGTCGGGGTGGAAGTCACCCGCGAGCCCATGGGCGTCGTGGGCCTGATCACGCCCTGGAACTTCCCCATCGCCATCCCCGCCTGGAAAGTCGCCCCGGCCCTGGCCTGCGGAAATGCCGTGGTGCTCAAGCCGGCCGACCTGGTGCCCGCCAGCGCCTGGGCCATCGCCGACATACTGCACCGCGCCGGTCTGCCAGCGGGCGTGTTCAACCTGGTGATGGGCCGCGGCTCCGAAGTGGGCCAGGTGCTGCTGGACGACAAACGCGTCAACGCGATCAGCTTCACCGGCTCGGTGGCCACGGGCCAGCGCATCGCGCAGGCCTGTGTCGCGCGCATGGCCAAGTTCCAGCTGGAGATGGGCGGCAAGAACCCGATGGTGGTGCTCGACGACGCGGACCTGGACGTCGCGGTCAACGCGGCGCTGAACAGCGGCTTCTTCTCCACGGGGCAGCGCTGCACGGCGTCCTCGCGCCTGATCGTTACCGACGGCATCCATGACCGCTTCATCGCGGCGATGGCTGACAAGATGAAGGTGCTCAAGGTCGATGACGCGCGCAAGAACGGCACCGACATCGGCCCCGTGGTCGATGACAGGCAGCTCGCGCAGAACCTGGAGTACGTCGCGATCGCACAGGCCGAAGGCGCCAGGCTGGTCGCGGGTGGCGAGGCGACCGGCACGAACAGTGACGGCGCGCCTGGTTACTACATGCGTCCTGCCCTGTTCAGCGAGACGACGGCGCAGATGCGCATCAACCGCGAAGAGGTGTTCGGCCCTGTAGTAAGCGTGATCCGCGCGAAGGACTACGACGAGGCATTGGCTTTGGCCAACGACACCGAGTTCGGTCTGTCCGCCGGCATTGCCACGACCTCACTCAAGCACGCGACGCATTTCAAGCGCCATGTGCAGGCCGGCATGGTGATGGTGAACCTGCCGACAGCGGGCGTGGACTACCACGTGCCGTTCGGCGGCCGCAAGGGCTCCAGCTACGGGCCGCGCGAGCAGGGCCGCTACGCCGCGGAGTTCTACACGACGGTCAAGACGGCGTACATGGGCGCCTGATCCGCGCGACCGGTTTATTTTCCTGAAGGGTCAGACATGGCAGAAAAACGGGTCGCGGTCGTTACGGGCGCTGGCAGCGGGATCGGCAAGTCCGCGGCGCTCGCGCTCCTGAGGGATGGCTATTACGTCGGCCTGGTCGGTCGGCGCAAAGACATGCTGGAGACGACCGCGACGGAATCCGCCGCCGGGGACCGCGCGCTGGTGCTGCCCGCCGACATCACCCAGGACGCCGACGTCGAGAAAGTGTTTTCCGAAGTGAAAGCCAGGTTCGGCCGGCTCGACGTGCTGTTCAACAACGCCGGCATGGGCGCGCCCGCCATGCCGATGGAAGACCTGCCAGTCGAGAAATTCCGCGAGGTGGTGAACATCAACCTGGTGGCGATGTTCATGTGCACCCAGCATGCCATCCGCATCATGAAGGCGCAGCACCCCAAGGGCGGACGCATCATCAACAACGGCTCGCTGTCGGCGCACGCGCCGCGGCCGATGTCGGTCGCCTACACGGCCACCAAGCATGCGGTCACCGGCCTGACCAAGAGCATCTCGCTCGATGGCCGCAAGGACGACATCACCGCCAGCCAGATCGACATCGGCAATGCGCTCACCGAACTTGCGGCGGGCATGTCGACCACCGAACCGATGATGGACGTGAAGCATGCCGGCGAAGCCGTGCTGCAGATGTCCAACCTGCCGCTGGACGTGAACGTGCAGTTCATGACCATCATGGCCACGAAAATGCCGTTCGTCGGCCGCGGCTAGCGTGCCGCACGCGCTGCGCGTTCTTCACACCCGCGTCATCGGCTGGTTCGCATGGATGATCGCGTCAATGTCCTGCAGCAGCTTCGGGGTTGACGGGCTCGGGTTGCGCGGGCGCCCACTCAGGTAGGTCAAAAACTGTTCTGACTCGGGCACGACCTTCTTGCCGTTGAACACGCCGTCGGTGCTGGTGTAGTTGCCCAGCTCGCCCAGCTTGGTGCAGTCGTCTGGTGTCACGGGGTAGGTGGCCAGGCCGTCGCGCTTGGTCCACACGGGCGCCTTCAGTATGTCGGCGTTCACGTAGCACTTCACGCGGTCCAGCAGGCCCAGCGGCTCGATCACGATGATGGTCAGGTCCGTCATCCTGGGGCTTTCGCCTTTCAGGATCTGGTCTTCCATGATCTTCAGCATGCGCGGCAGTTCGGTGTTGGTAAAGATGGACCAGCGGTTCAGCCCCCAGCGCACCACGGCGGTCACGTGGCCGGTCGATCCCACGCCCAGCATTTCAGACACTTTTTCGCCGTACTTGTGGTACGCGTTGCCGTGTGTCCACACGTATTTGTTGTTCACATGGCGCACGTCGGTGGTGGCTTCCAGCTGGCCAAAATGCACCTGCCCCTTCGGCAGGCTGCGGTTCCAGTCGGTAATGCGCTCGGCCAGCCGGTTTTCATTGATGCCGTTCCAGAAGATCGCGCCGTCTGCCGGGGTCGACACGTCTGACATGTCGGCCAGCCACTGCACCATTTCGTCCTGAAAGCGCGCTTCGGCCGCTGCCTTGTCGGCGTCGTTGCCCGCGCCTTCCAGGTAGGGGTTGGTGGAGATCACTTGGGCGTTCATCGCCTGGCGCGCCGTTTCTGCGGCTGCGTCTTTCATCGAGTTGATGCGCCGCAGTCCCCGGTTCAGCGCGGCGGAGCGCAGCTCGTCCTTGAAGTCCTGGGTCGACAGGCGCATGCGCGCGCGCCGCTCCACTTCCAGGATGGGTTTGACGCGGCTGACCCAGTCCTTGTCGCTTTCACCCTTGAGCTGGGGAAAGCGGTTCTGCAAATTCAGGTACACAGGCCACGGCATGATGGCCGAGTTGTAGCTGGGGGGCTGGTCGGGCACTTGGGCGCGTGGCCGTTTGGCCTTGGGCCCGGCCCAGACGACTGCGGGGGCCTGGTACATCTTGCCCATTGCCATGCTCTTGTCCCATCCAGATAAAAAGTGCCGGCAAAAGTGCCGGCGTCTGCGCGTTGTGCGTCCGAACCCCTGGATCGTTATTGAAGCATAAGTATCGGGCGGCGTGGCGTTAGTGCCTGCCGGCCCACAGCGCAAGCAGGCGGGGCCAGATCAGCTCCTTGCCCTTGTAGCCCAGCGCCCCCAGCACCATCAGCGTGACGGCCAGGTGGATGGTGGATCGCGTTGCGCGCAGAACATAGCCGCCACGGCCCGACGCTCCCGGATACTGCGAGGGCATTGCCATGGTAGACGTCATCGCTGGCGGCACCGGGTCCTGCTCGGAAATCAGGATGCTGTTGGGCAGCGCGCCTGGCCCGATGAAGGTATTGCCCACGACGACCAGCCGCCCGCCTGGTGCCAGCGGATTGCCAATAAAGTGGCCACCCCAGGAAGTGACGGCCAGCGATGTTTCAACCGACAGCGTGGGCTGTGCAAAGTTGTGGCCGGTCAGCCAACCGATGAAGTACCCCATCAGGTCGTACTGGCCGCGTTGAAGTCGCGGCGCGATGGCGTGGCCCAGCGCCGCATCGGTGCGCTGGTGCCCGACGCGCAGGTTGGCAACGGAGCTGGACAAGGTGTTGCTCAGGAACGTGGCGTACAGCGCCTGCCGGGCTGGCGCCAGGCCCATCACGTACGACATCATCACGCGCAAGGTTTTGGCGAGGGCCGCCGCCCATTGCAGCCAGATCTTGAACAGGCGCGGCGTCACGATGACGTCGATCCAGCTGGTGAGGTAAAGCGCGCCGATCCGGTCAAACAGGGTGATCATGTTGATCGTGCCGTTCATGTAGTCGCAGATCATCTGCTGGATTTCATGGTCGGCGATATGGTGCGCGCGCATCGTGCCCTGGCCGGGTGTGATGAGCACGCCGCCCGGGCCGCGCAGGTCTTGATGCGGCGTCCCCAGGACATACCGCCGTTCAGTGGGGCCCAGGGGGTTGTAGGCGCCCAGGGGGCGCATCGTGGACTGGAGCCAGGAAGTCGAGCGATCAACAAACCGCCCTGTTGACTGATCGAAACCGACCCGCCCCTGGACGATGAATCGTGGCGGCGGAAAAGGGTTGACGACGATGGCCATGCTTGCCAGTCCGCGCGCTGCCCGGTTGAGCGCACTGCGCGACTGCCTCCTTGACGTCGCAGTCTAGAGAGCCGATCGCCAAAAACAAGCCTGTCAAAGTTGACAGGGGGATATCAACGATTCAGCGCAGCGCCGCCCGCGCCAGCGCGTCAAACGCCTGGCCCCAGCCCATGCCGTGGCCGTCGCGTTCGGCCACGCTGTCAAAGCCGGTCTGTTCAAAGTGCATGTCGCAGCCGTTGCCGCTGGCGCTCAGGCGGATGCGCACGACAGTCTCTGGGCTGGTGCGCTGGCCGGCTTCATCCAGCCAGGCGTGGGTCATTTCCAGATAACCGGGGCGCTCGATGGCGCGGTATTCGCCGCCGTTGCGCATCACCGTGCCGTCGGGCGCGCGCATCTCGATCAGCCAGCGCCCGCCGGGCGCCAGCGTGGCCTCGCGCCGTACCAGCGTAAAGCCCTGGGGGCCCCAGAAGTCCTCCGGGCGCGCCGGGTCTTGGGTCCACAGGGCAAACACGCGTTCGGGCGGCGCGGCAAAGTGGCGGTGCAGGGTCAGGGTGAGTGGGGTAGAGGTGGGGGTGTTCATGGGTGCGGCTCCTGGGTTGCAATCCGGTCCAGCGCGTCAAAGCTCTCGGACCAGTACTGTTCGTAATAGCGCAGCCAGTCTTGCGCGCTGCGCAGCGCGGTGGCGTCCAGGCTGCAGAAATGCTGGCGGCCTTCTACCCGGCGGTGCACCAGGCCGGCACCTTCCAGCACGCGCAGGTGTTTGGACGCCGCCGCCAAAGACATGGCAAACGGCCGCGCCAGCTCGCTCACCGTGCAGGCCGATTGCGCCAGCCGCTGCACCATGGCGCGGCGGGTCTGGTCGGCCAAGGCGTGAAATAGGGCGTCGAGCTGGGCTGGCAATAGGGCCGGGGGGAATAAATGTTCAACCATGTAGTTGATTATTCGCGTTCCTTGGCCATTAGTCAACCGTTTGGTTGAATGTTCATTGATGTCAGGCCCGGCTGACACGCAGACGGCCTGTCGTCCGCAGCCCTCATGGCTGGCACCGGCGCAAAGTCAACCTATAGGAGATTGCGCCATGCCCATAGACCCCACACCCCCCAGCGTCGGCATCATGACCAAAACACCCGAAGACAAAAAACTGCCCCAGCCTGAAGAGCCTGGCAACGGCCAGCCCGAAGCCGAGCCGAACCCGCAGGATACGGACGTGCGCAGCCGCCCGCAGATCCCGGCGCAAACCGAAGTGACGGCAGCAGATATCGAGGACGAAGAGGCTGATCCGGTCGTGGACACCGGCCCGGGAATTGCCGATGGGCCCGACACCCGTCGGTGAATGGAGCACCCATGACAGATCCCAACATGCCCCCACCCGAGCCGGTACCGCCGCTCACACCCGACCCGAAACCGGCTGACCCCAAGCCGGTACCCCCAGCCCCGGAAGACGAGCGCGGCCCCCTGCCGCCGGTGGAATTGCCCGGTGCACCGGGTGCGCCGGCGCGGGTTTAGCGATACAGGCGCAGCGCTCATGACAGCCTGCTGACACGGCCTCCTGACAGGTTCAGGCGGGCCGGCGGAGACACTCGCGGCAGAAATCCGACTAATTCGGTAGACTTCGCAACCGCTCCGATCCGGTCCAACCCAGAGCGCTTTTTTTACGGCCCGCGGCCCACCGGCTGCGCGTGTTGAAGGCGTTCAACCACTGCAAACCCTGCCATGCCGTCAGCACCTGTTGCGCACCCTGTTGCGCTTTCGCGTCCCGCGTTCCATTTCTCTTCTTCCCTTCGCCTTTCATTCATCACCGCAGCAGCGGCGCTGACGCTGGCCGCCTGTGGCGGCGGTGGCGGGCAGGGCGGCCATGGCGCCCCGGGCGGCGGCATGCCGCCTTCGCCCGTGTCGGTCATGCAGGTGTCGCTGGCCACGCTGCCGGCCACCTATGAATACGTGGGCCAGGCGGCAGGCTCGCGCGAGGTCGAGGTTCGCGCCCGCACCTCGGGCATCCTGCTCAAGCGCAATTTCCGCGAAGGCGCCGTGGTGTCGCGCGGGCAGTCGCTGTATTCACTGGACCCGGCGCCGCTGAAGGCTGCGCTGGACCGCGCTGACGCTGACGTGGCGTCCGCCGAAGCCCGCGTGGGCCAGGCCGCGCGCACCCAGGCGCGCCTGAAGCCGCTGTTTGAAGCCAAGGCCGTCAGCCAGAAAGACTTTGACGACGCCACTTCGGCCGAGGCCATTGCCCGCGCCGACCTGAAGGGCGCGCAGGCCCGCCGCGCAGAAGCTGCGCTGAACCTGGGCTACACGCGGGTCGAGGCGCCCATTGGCGGCGTCATCGGCCGCTCGCAGGTGTCTGAGGGCACGCTGGTGTCCGGCCCTGCGGTGTTGCTCACCTCCATCACCCAGACCGACCCCGCGCTGATCCGCTTTGGCATTGCCGACACCGACCAGATGCGCTGGCGGCAAGAGGCCGAAGCCGGCCGCCTGGTGCTGCCCAAGGGCGGCGCGTTTGACGTCGAGGTCGTGCTGGCCGACGGCACCGTGCTCAAGCGCAAGGGCAAGCTGCAGTTCACCGACGCGCGCGTGTCGGCGTCCACCGGCACCAATGAAGCCCAGGCCGAGGTGCCCAACGCCGACGGCCTGCTCAAGCCCGGCCAGTTTGTGCGCGTGCGCCTGCAGGGCGCCACGCGGCCCGCAGCGGTCAAGGTGCCCACGCGCGCCGTGCTCGAAGGCCCGCAGGGCAAGTTTGTGTACGTGGTCGAAGACAACAAGGCACAGGCACGCCCGGTGCAGGTGGGCGAGCAGGCCGGCGACCAGTGGCTGGTGAACGGCGGGCTCAAGCAGGGTGAATCGGTGATCGTGGACGGCGTCATGCGCATCGGCCCCGGTGCGCCGGTGCAGGTGGCCGCGCCCGCGCCTGCGGGCGGTGCAAGTGCTCCGGCCGGTGGCGCGCCCGCGTCTGCCCCCGCTGCGTCCGCCCCTGCCAAGCCGGCCTCCAAGTAAGCCGGGAGCGCACGCATGTTTTCCCGCTTCTTTATTGACCGCCCTATTTTTTCGGTGGTGCTGTCGGTGTTCATCATCATCGCCGGCCTGGCCGCGATGCGCGCATTGCCCATCGCCCAGTACCCCGAGATCGCGCCGCCCGTAGTCACAGTTACCGCCATCTACCCCGGCGCCAGCGCCGAGGTGATCGAGCAGACCGTGGCCGCGCCGATTGAAAACGCCATCAACGGCGTGGAACGCATGATCTACATGAATTCCACGTCCACCTCCAATGGCGTGGTGCAGATCCAGGTGACGTTTGACATCGGCACCAACGTGGACCAGGCCGCGCTGAACGTGAACAACCGCGTCAAGCAGGCCGAGGCCAAGCTGCCGCAAGAGGTGCGCCGTCAGGGCGTGACGGTCGAAAAAGGCTCGTCGTCGTTCCTGCAGGTGATTGCCTTCTTCTCCACCGACGGCCGCTTTGACGACCTGGCCACCAGCAACTATGTGACCCTGAACGTGCTGGACGGGCTCAAGCGCGTGCCCGGCACCACCAACGTGCAGATCTTCGGCGCCAAGGACTACGCCATGCGCGTGTGGCTCAAGCCCGACCGCCTGGCGCAGCTGAAGGTCACGCCCGGCGACATCTCGCGCGCCATCAACGAGCAGAACGCGCAGTTTGCCGCGGGCAAGGTGGGCCAGGCGCCCACCGCGGGCGCGCAGGAGATGGTCTACACCATCACCACGCAGGGCCGCATGTCAGAGCCCGCGCAGTTCGAGCAGATCATCGTGCGCTCCAACCCCGATGGTTCCGCCGTGCGGCTGGGTGACGTGGCGCGCGTGGAACTGGGCGCCAAGGACTACGACTTCAAGGGCAAGGTCAACGGCAAGCCAGCCACGCTGATCGGCGTGTTTTTGCAGCCGGGCGCCAACGCCATTGACGTGGGCAAGGACGTGGAAAGGACCGTGGCCGACCTGGCCACGCGCTTCCCGCAAGGCTTGAGCTATTCCATCCCCTACGACACCACGCGGTTTGTGGAAGTGTCCATTCGCGAAGTGGTCAAGACCCTGGCCGAAGCCATGGCGCTGGTGGTGCTGGTGGTGTTTATCTTCCTGCAGAACTGGCGCGCCACGCTGATCCCGGTGGTGGCCGTGCCGGTGTCGCTGATCGGCACCTTTGCGGGCCTCTTGCTGCTGGGCTATTCGATCAACACGCTCACGTTGTTTGGCATGGTGCTGGCCATCGGCATCGTGGTGGACGACGCGATTGTGGTGCTGGAAAACGTCGAACGCATCATGCATGAAGAGCACCTGCACGCCCGCGAGGCCGCCATCAAGGCCATGCAGGAAGTGACGGGCCCGGTGATCGCCATCGTGCTGGTGCTGTGCGCGGTGTTTGTGCCCATTGCCTTCCTGGGCGGGCTGACGGGTGAGCTGTACCGCCAGTTTGCGGTGACCATTGCGATTGCCGTGGTCATCTCGGGCGTTGTGGCGCTGACGCTCACGCCCGCGCTGTGCGTGCTGATCCTGAAGCGCGAGCACAAGCAGCCCGGGCGCTTCTTCCAGGCGTTCAACCGCGTGTTTGGCCGCATCACCCACCGCTATGTGGGTGGCGTCGGCTTCATGGTGCGCCGTGCGGCGGTGGGCATCCTGTTGTTTGCAGGCATGGTGGCCGTGACCTTTGGCCTGTGGAAGGTCACGCCCGGTTCACTGGTGCCTGATGAAGACCAGGGCTTTTACATTGCGGCGGTGATCCTGCCCGACGGCTCGTCACTGGAGCGCACCGACAAGATCACGGCCGAAGTCACCGAAATCATCAAGAGCAACCCCAACAACCTGGACGTGGTCGCCTTCACCGGCTTCGACTTTCTGGGCGGCGGCTACCGCAACAACGCGGCCACCATCTTCGTCACGCAAAAGCATTGGGACGAACGATCCGTGCCCGTGCAGGCGCTGGTGGGCGAGCTGTTCGGCAAAACCGGCCACATCAAGGAGGCGCTGGTGCTGGCCTTCAACCCGCCGCCGATCTTCGGCCTGGGCACGGCCGGTGGCTTTGAGTTCTATATCCAGAACCGGGGCGAGGGAGGTGCTGCGCGCATGGCTGAAGTGATGGGCCAGTTCCAGGCTGCCGCGGGCAAGGACCCGCAGCTGGCCGGTGTGCAATCACTGTGGCGCGCCACCGCACCGCAGCTGCGCGTGGACGTGGACCGTGAACGCGCCAAGGCACTGGGTGTGCCGGTGGATGAACTGTTCAACACGCTGTCGGCCACGCTGGGCAGTGCCTATGTGAACGACTTCAACAAATACGGCCGCGCCTGGCAGGTGCTGATGTCGGCGGACGCCAGCTACCGCAAGCGGCCTGAGGACATCGGCCGCATGTGGGTGCGCTCGGACAAGGGCGAAATGATCCCCGTGTCGGCGCTGGCCAAGGTCAGCTATTCCGCAGGGCCGGAGACGCTGGACCGCTTTAACAACCTGCCGTCGGTCAAGCTGTTCGGCCAGGGCGCGCCGGGCGTCAGCTCGGGCCAGGCCATTGCTGCGGTGGAAAAGATCGCGCGCGAAACGCTGCCACCGGACTTCAGCTTTGACTGGGGCGGCGCTTCGTACCAGGAGAAGCGTTCGTCGGGCACTTCGGGCCTGGCGCTGGGGCTGGCCGCCGTCATGGTGTTCCTGATTCTGGCGGCGCAGTACGAGAAATGGTCATTGCCGTTCTCGGTGCTGCTGGCCATGCCGTTCGGCATCTTCGGTGCGCTGGCGGCCGTGTGGCTGCGCGGGCTGACCAACGACGTGTACTTCCAGATCGGCCTGGTCACGCTGCTGGGCCTGGCCGCCAAAAACGCGATCCTGATCGTGGAATACGCCGAGCTGAAATACCACGAAGGCATGTCGGCGTCCGCCGCCGCGCTGGAGGCCGCGCGCTTGCGCTTTCGGCCCATCATCATGACGTCGCTGGCGTTCATTCTGGGTGTGCTGCCGCTGGCCATTTCCAGCGGCGCGGGCGCGGGTGCGCGCACCTCGGTGGGCACGGGCGTGATGGGCGGCATGCTGGCCGCCACCTTTTTGGCGATCTTTTTTGTGCCCATGTTTTTCCGAATCATCACCGACCGCAAATTGAAAGAGCCGCGCAGCACCGCACAGATGCAGGCCGAAGCGCGTGAGGCACACGAACGCGCCACCGCAGCCGCTGCCAACCGGGAGGGCGCACGATGAAACGCATGCACTACACCCTGAGCCTGCTGGCGCTGCCGGTGCTGCTGGTTGCCTGCGCAGGCGCACCGCCCGCCGTGGCGCCCAACACCACGATGGAGCTGCCCGCAGCCACCGCGCCGACACAACCAGTGCGCGCCGACTGGTGGACGCTGTACGGCGACGCCCAGCTGGACGCGCTGGTGGCCGAAGCCTTGGCCAACAACACCGACCTGGCCCGGGCCGCCGCGCGCATTGATGAATCGCGTGCCTTGGTGCGCCTGGCCCGCGCCGACGCATTGCCCAACCTGGCCGCCACAGCCGGTGCCGCGCGCCAGCGCAGCGGTGCCAACGCCGGCTTGCCTGCGCCGGTAACGGCCAACAACTTCAACCTTGGCTTGAACGTGTCATGGGAGCTGGACCTGTGGGGCCGCCTGGCCGCCGGCAGTCGCGCCGTGCGTGAAGACCTGGCCGCCACCACGCTGGACCGCGATGCGCTGCGCACAGCGCTGGCCGCGCAGGTGGTGCAGGCCTATGCAGCCGTGCAGTCGATTGACGCGCAGACGCTGGCCTTCCGTGAAGCGGTGGTCGGCCAGCGCGACGGCGTGCGCCTGCAGCGCCTGCGCGAGCAGGGCGGCGAGCTGTCGCAGCTGGACCTGAGCCAGATTGAGGCCGAGCTGGCCGGCAACGAAAGCCAGTTGCTCAAGCTGGACCGCGCACGCGGCGAAACATCGCGCGCACTGGCCACCGTGCTGGGCCGCTCACCGCGCGCCGTGTGGGACGCCTCCATTGCAGCGCCCGCCAAACCGCTGGCCGTAACCGGCGGCGTGCCGGCCGGCCTGCCGTCCACCCTGCTGCAGCAGCGCCCCGACATAGCCGCCGCCGAGGCGCGCCTGCGCGCCGCCGGTGCGCGGGTGGACGTAGCGCGCGCAGCCTACCTGCCCGGCGTGGCGCTGAGCGCGTCGCTGGGCAAGGCGAGCACCGACCTGAGCAACCTGCTGGACGGTCCGTCCACCATCTGGAGCCTGGTCGCATCGCTGACGCAACCGATCTGGAACGCCGGCCGCCTGGACGCCAACCGCGAAGCCGTGCTGGCCCGTCAGCGCCAGGCCGAGCTGGACTACCGCGACGCGGTAGCCCGAGCCTTCCGCGAAGTGCGCGATGCGCTGGACGCGCAGGCCGAAGCATCCGCATCACTCGTGCTGGCCCGCCAGCGCGCCGATGCGCTGCGCCAGGCGTCACGTCTGACGCAGCTGCGGGTGGATGCGGGGGAGTCGAGCCGCCTGAACGCGATTGAGGCGCAGCGCATTGCGCTGGCGGCGCAGTCGCAGTTGGCTGACCAGCAACGTGCGTTGGCGGCGGCGCAGGCGGATGTGTTTCGTGCGTTGGGTGGTGGTTGGGTAGCGGAGTCTTCTGCGCGCTGAGTTCTCTCGCTGCGCAGAGCACCCCACCCACCTGTTCACGCTGGCGTGGTTGTATGCCACCAGCGCCAACCTGCGGCGCAAGAAGCAACGCACCAAGCCGTCTATCATGAGCCTCGAAACATAAGAGGGGCTTCACCATGAACTGGTCGCGCATCGGGATCATCCGGCTCAGACCCAGCATCGTCGTGCTGTTCATTGCGATGGTGCTGCCGGTGTTCAGTGCGGCCATCTGGGTCAGCTATGTGTCCAACGACCGCATGGCGCGCCAGACCGCCAGCCAGACCGTGGAGCGGGCCCGGCTGGAAACCATTGCTCAGACCGAGGCATTGCTCAACCCCATGGCCGCCATGGTGCGCGTGGCCGCGCAGGTGGGTGCGGCGCAGCCGGACTTTTACCGCGATGCGCGGGCGCTGCCGTCCATGCTGGAGACCGTGGCGCGCAATGTCAACATTTCCAGCGTCTATGTCGGCTTTGCCGATGGCTCGTACCGCATGGCGCTGCGCGTGCCGCCGCAGTTCAAGGTACTCAACGAGTCGCCGCCGGCCGGCACGCTGTTTTCCACGCGCTGGATCGACCGGCGCGCGGGCGGCACGCCGCAGGACCGCTACACCTTCCTGGGCAAAGACAACGCCGCGCTGGGCGAGGCTGCTGCTGCGGCGGTGTACGACCCGCGCTCGCGCCCCTGGTTCAAGGACGCGGTGGACCGCAAGGGCCTGGTCATCTCCAACCCCTACATCTATGCCACCACCGGCCTGCCCGGCGTGACCGTGGCCATGCCGTTCTACACCGGCGACACGCTGGTGGGCGTGGTGGCGATTGACATCCTGCTGGACAGCCTGTCGCAGTACCTGAAGGACCGACCGGTCAGCCGCAACTCGATCTCGCTGGTGGCCGACAGCGACGGCCTGATCGTGGCCCACCCCGACACGCAGCAGGCCCTTAAGCGCGACAACGGCAACCTGATCCGCGCGCGGCTGACCGAGCTGTCGGACCCGCGCCCCGCGCTGGCCGTGGGCATGCGGGCTGCGCAGGCAGCCAACCAGTTCACCTTTACCCATGGCGGTGAGGAATACGTGGCGATGTTTTCGCCGTTCCCGCGCGAATTCGGCAAGGCGTGGGAGGTGGTCATCGTCGCGCCGCTGGAAGACTTTGTGGGCGAATGGCGCGCCAACAACCGCAAGCTGCTGATTTTTGGCCTGGGTGCCATTGCGCTGCAGGTGTTGCTGATCAACTTGCTGTCGCGCCGCATCGCGCGGCCGCTGGAACAACTGGCCACGCAGGTGGCGCGGGTGCAAAATTTTGAGCCGCCCGGCACGCAGGTGGTTCGCTCGCCCATCCGCGAAATCAGCGCGCTGGCCGCGTCCGTCAACACACTGCAGGGCGCGATCAGTGCGTTCTCGTCCTTTGTGCCGCGCGGGCTGGTGCGCCAGCTCATCGGCTCGGGTCACCCGCTGGAGCTGGGCGGGCGCAGCCGCTTTCTGACCATCATGTTCACCGACCTGGAGTCGTTTTCGACCTGGGCCGAAGCCACGCCCGCGCAGGCGCTGCTGGAGCGGGTGTCGGCTTACTTTGAGGCCGTGACGCTGGCTGTGAATGCCGAAGAAGGCACCATCGACAAATTCATCGGCGACGGCGTCATGGCCTTCTGGGGCGCGCCTGCGCTGCTGGACGACCATGCCTGGCGCGCCTGCGTGGCCGCGCTGCGCGCGCGCCAGCGCATGGCCGAGGTCAACCGCGAATGGCAGGCCCAGGGCCTGAACACGCTGCACATGCGCGTGGGCATCCACAGCGACGCCGTGCTGGTGGGCAACATGGGTTCGTCAGAACGGATGAGCTACACGGTGATGGGTGACGGCGTGAACCTGGCTGCACGTCTGGAAGGCGTGAACAAGGAATTTGGCACGGCCATCTGCGTGAGCCATGCGGTGTTCCGTGAAGCGGGTGAGCGGCTGTGGCTGCGCCGCATTGGCGTGGTCACGGTCAAGGGCCGGCGCGCCGACATGCAGGTGTACGAGCTGCTGGGAACGCGCGGCGGCGACCCGGCGCTGGAGGCCACGCCCGAAGTGCAGCGCCTGTGCAACCTGACGGACCACGCGTATGAGGCGTTTGAACGCAGCGAATGGCAAGAGGCCGAAGACCGCTACCGCGCCATTGCGCAGGAATTCCCCGACGACCGGCTCGCGCGGGTGATGGTGTTGCGCTGCCACCAGGCCGCGCAGGCTCAGGCGGGGAATTTGCCAGAATAGCTTTTGCGGTATCGAAGTGCCGCGCCCAAGTCCAGGAGGAACGAATATCAAAACTTCAGAGATGACACCACTTCGTTTCGTGGAGGCCGATATGTGGGAGGCCGTTTCCCGAAAACGGTACCCGTGTCCCTATCCCCCGTTTTCAGTCTATGACGCGGTGTTGGGCAAGCCTTTCACCATCCGTCCAGGTATTTCATTGCACGACGGCCTTATCGTCTTAGGTGGCGACTGGATTCCTTATAGGCCCGATGGACTCGCAGTCGTCGATCAAATGACGCACACCCCCAGCCTGTACCTTGCCAAAGCCCGCAACGTGCGGGCTATGGACGGCCGCTATCACGCAACTCCAGCGCGCATGCGCACTTTGCCCGAGGACGTCGTACTGGTGGGTAGCAGCCCCAACTATTACCACTGGTTGATTGACCATCTGCCGCGGCTTCTGCTGGTGCGAAAACTGGGCTTGCTGGAGGGGCGCAAGGTGCTGGTGGGCAGCGGTCTGCTGCCCTTCCAGCTTGATTCACTTCGCATGCTGGGCGTTGATGCTGACCAGTTGTTGCACATGGAGCCGGACGAGGCTGTGCAGTTTCGCAGTGTACTGGTGCCCAACTTGCTGAGCGCGACAACAGTCTGCCATCCGCTGGTCCGGGAGCTGCTGCTGGAAGCCTTTCCTGCAGCGCATGGGACCTCGCAGAGGTCCTCGCGAATCTACCTGAGCCGTGAGGATGCGGCAACGCGCCGCCTCACGAACGAAACTCAGGCGGTAGCGTTGTTGCAGCATGCCGGCTTTGAAAAGTACGAACTGGCCAGCAAGTCCTTCCTGGAGCAGATTGACTTGTTCCGTCACGCAGAAGCCGTTGTCGCAGTGCATGGCGCGGGCATGGCCAACACCATCTTCTGTACGGCAGGCTGCAGGGTCATCGAAATCTTCAGCCCGTTGCACAAGGTGAGCTCCATGCAGCTCATTGCGCATGTTGCGGGTTTGCGTCACAGTTTCGTGCCGGCCGAGGTCGCCGTTCCTTCTGCCGATGGCAACCCGTTGCTGGGTCAATGGCAGGTTGATCTGCCTGCCTTGGCGTCTGCGCTGCGGGAGGCCTGATGCCTCAGCTCCGCGGACTGCCCGAATAGCGCAACAGTCGCTGCGCGTGCCGAGCCAGTTCGGTACGCAGGCGCGGCGGGCTGATCACTTCAAACACACATTCCAGCCGCGATAGCTGGCGCGCAAACCAGCGCAGGTCGTCCACCTGGGCGTGCAGCATCAGGTGTTTGCCCACGGGCTGGAACAGGCCTATGGTTTCAAACAGCTGCTCGTGTGCGGTGGCCAGGTCGGTCTTGAGCAGCACCTGCACGCTGATGGCGCGCGGCAGCGTGGCAAGGCCCAGCGCCAGGTGGCGCACGGCGTCAAAGTCGGCGGGCGGGTCGAAGGTGGCCAGGCGTGGCTCAATGGCTTGCACCCGGTCGATGCGAAAGCTGCGCATGCCCCCGCGCAAGTGGCAATGCCCCACGGCGTACCAGCGCGCGTTGCGCAACGCCACGCCGTACACGTCCACCTCACGCCCCGTTGCCTCGCCGTCGGCAGATTCATAGCGCAGGTGCACGCGCTGGCGCACGTGGGCGGCTTCGCTCAAAGCGAGCAACGCGGCGTTGTCACCGGCGGGCAGGGTGCGCGCCAGGTCCATCTGGATGGTTTCGCCCAGGGCGCGCACGCGTGTCTTCAGCGGCGCGGGCATCACGCGCTCCAGCTTGGCCTGGGCACTGTCGGCCGCCGGTGCGGCGCCCGTCACACCGATCTGCCGCGCAGCCAGCAGGCCCAGCGACAGCGCTACGGCTTCGGCGTTGCTGAACATCATGGGCGGCAGCTTGAAGCCGGGCATGAGTGAATAGCAGCCGTAGCGTCCGCGCTCGGCCTGCACCGGTATGCCCAGTTCCTCCAGCCGCGCGATGTAGCGGCGCAGCGTGCGGCCGTCCACGTTCACGCGCCGGGCCAGTTCGGCGCCGGTCAGCCGGCCCTCGCTTTGCAGCAGGTCCAGCACGGCCAGCACGCGGGTGGTGG
>CALRZF020000009.1:0-29696 GCA_943372585.1 Ramlibacter sp. 2FC
GCTTCTGGCGCTGCTGCTGCCGCTACCGGCGCTGCCGACGCTGCTGCTGACGCCGCCAAGAAGGCTGCTGAAGCTGCTGCTCCCAAGAAGTAATCGTTTCAGCGATTCCACAAAAAGCCACCTTCGGGTGGCTTTTTTATTGGCCGGGCGGGTTGTGAGCCTTTCAGGCGCTGAACCAGCCGCCGGTGCCGGCCGCATCAGCCACGGCAATATCGGCGTCAGCGCAACCCAGCGCCTGCGCCAGTGCGTTGCGTGCAAGTTCAGGGCGGTTGTTCTGCTCGCTCAGGTGGGCGGCCACCACATGCCTGAGCCCGCTGTGATGCACCGCCTGCGCGATCTGCGCGGCGGCGTCATTGGCCAGATGGCCCCACAAGCCACCCACGCGGCGCTTCAAAAACGGCGGGTAGCTGCCCGCAGCCAGCAGGTCTGTGTCATGGTTGCATTCCAGCAGAAGGGCGTGGCAGCCCGCCAGCCGCTGCAGTACATAGGCGCTGGCATGGCCCAGGTCGGTCAGAATCCCCAGCCTTGCAGCGCCGTCGCTGCAAACCAGTTGCAGTGGCTCGCGCGCGTCGTGCGGCACGGTGAACGGCATCAGGTGCAGCTCGCCTACCTCGATGGGCTGTGAGTCGCGCGCCAGGCGCAGAAGTCCATCAAAGTCCGGCGCGCCAATGGCCGCATGCGTGCCCTGGCTCATCCACACGGGGATGCGCCGGCGCAGCGCCCAGGCGCGCGCACAGCCGATGTGATCGGCGTGTTCGTGGGTGATGAAGAGGGCGTTGATGTCGCCAGGCGCCAGGCCGGCTGCGGCCAGCCGGGCTTCCAGGTGCTTTTGCCCCAGCCCGCAGTCCACCAGCAGGCGGGTGGTCTGCTGGCCGTTACCGGCTTCTATAACGGTGGCGTTGCCTGTGCTGCCGCTGCCCAGGCTGCGGAACCTCAACACAAGTGGCTCAGCACACGCAGCGACACTTACTTGAGGTCGTCTGCAATGACGTTGACGATGCGTTGCGCGTTGGCAGACGACTCAGGCGCGCCGCTGGCATTGAGCACCGACACCGTGGTGGACTCACCTTGGCTCTTGACACTGATGCGGAACTTCAAAGGAGCGGCGTCGTTGCCCGAAGAGCTGAACAGCTTGCCGAAAAAGCCGGGCTCTTTCTTGTCCGGATTCGGTTCTACATAGCGCACAAAGTACGTACCCTGGCTGCGGTCGCGGTCTTCAACGGTGAAGCCGGTGCGGTCCAGGGTCAGGCCGACCCTGCGCCAGGCGCGATCAAAGCCTTCGTCGATCTGCACCACCGGCTGGGTGCCCACGGTGGCTACCCGGGACGTCGGCTTGGCGGGCCCGCCGGCAGCCACCAGGGCGCGCGACTGCTCTGCAGGGGTGCCCAGGCGCACCATCAGGCGGCGCAGGAACTCGGCCTCCAGCTCGGGATCGGTGGCACGCGGTTGCCAGACGGTCTGGTCCTTCTGGGTGTTGTTGTAGACCTCGATCATGCCGCGGTGGCTGATGTAGATCTCGGTGCCGCCGGTAGCGTTGCGTTCCAGACGGGTGCGAAAACGGTCGCGTTCGCCGGTGGAATACAGCGAGTCGAACACCTTGCCCAGCGTGTTGCGGATGAAATCCTGCGGCAGCTTGGCACGGTTCTCGGCCCAGTCGGTTTCCATGATGCCCAGGTTGGCCTGGTCCAGCGTGAGCAGGAAACCGCTTTCCTGCCAGAAGTCGCGAACTGGTCCCCACAGCTGGTCGGCCGGGCGGCTGACGACGAGCCAGCGGGTGTTGCCGGCGCGTTCAATGCGAACGTCGCCCAGCGTGGAGGCTGCGGTCGGCGCACCCGGCACGGCCTGGCCTGCCTGGAAGCTGCTGGCCGTCACGGAGCCGCCGGGCACCACATAGCGCGTATCGCGTGACAGCTGGGTCAAGTCGGGCGGGACTTCCAGGGACGTGCCGCGGCTGGCGCTTTTGTAGTCGATCTTGTCGGCTTCGAGCATGCTGCAGCCCGCCAGCGTGATGGACAGGCCCAGCAGCCCGATTCGTGCGATGTGGTTCACGTGTGGTTCCTCTTGAATCTAGGCTCAGGCCGCCAGCAGGCCGCTGGCACGCAAGGCGCCTTCAACGACAGCTTCATTGGACGCCGCCAGCGGCGTCATGGGCAGGCGCATGGTGCCGCCGCACAGTCCCATGCGGGCCATGGCCCACTTGAGCGGAATCGGATTGGCTTCAACAAACAGGTGCTTGTGCACCGGCATCAGCTTGAACTGGATGTCCATGGCGCGCTTCGTGTCGCCAGCAATCGCCGCCACGCACAGCTCATGCATCAGGCGCGGGGCGATGTTGGCCGTGACGCTCACGTTGCCCTGGCCGCCGCAAAGCATGAGCGCCACGGCAGTAGGGTCGTCACCCGAATAGATGGCAAAGCCCTTGGGCACTTCGCGGATGAGCCACTGGGCCCGCTCGATGTTGCCGGTGGCTTCCTTGATGCCGACGATGCCGGGCACCTGGGCCAGGCGCAGCACGGTGTCGTGCGCCATATCGGCCACGGTGCGCCCGGGCACGTTGTACAGAATCGTGGGCAGGTCGCCCACGGCTTCGGCGATGGCCTTGAAGTGCTGGTACTGGCCCTCTTGCGTGGGCTTGTTGTAGTAGGGCACGACCTGCAGCTGGCAGTCGGCGCCCACCTTTTTGGCGAACTTGGCCAGCTCGATGGCCTCGGCCGTTGAGTTGGCGCCGCAGCCGGCCATGATGGGCACGCGTTTGGCAGCCTGCTCAACCGACACGCGGATGATCTCCTGGTGCTCCTGCACGTTGACCGTGGGCGACTCGCCCGTGGTTCCGACCACGCCAATGCAGTCGGTGCCTTCGGCGATGTGCCAGTCAATCAGCTTGCGCAGGGTGGGGTAGTCCACGCTGCCGTCTTCATGCATCGGGGTGACGAGCGCCACGATGCTGCCTGTAATCGGTGTCATGTCCGCAGTTTTGAACGGGAAAAGGGCATTCTACCTAGAGCGGGTAACGCGCTGGTTGCGGGTCTGGCCGTTCACGCACGGCGGCACTGCGCTGCACGAAACGCGGCGGGTTGTCCGCAAAGCCGTCTTCATAGGCCACCACGCGCAAAGCGCTGCAGGCCTGCAGCAGTTCGCCCGGGCGCAGCAGGAAATCCGGGCGCGACGGTTTGCCCACGGTTTCGTTGCCGGCGGCAAAGGTTTCGTAAACAAGTACACCGCCAGGGGCCACGGCGGCCACGATGTCGGGCAACAGGGGGCGCCAGAGGTAGTGGGTGACGATCACGCCGTCGAAGTTGCGGCCCGCAAACGGCCAGGGCCCGTTTTCGATGTCGGCCTGAACGACTTCGCCCGCCAGGCTGGCTTCCGCCAGCGCCTCTGGCGAGCGGTCCACCCCAGTTACCGCGTGCCCACGCCCGGCAAACCAGCGCATGTGCCGCCCGCCCCCGCAGGCCACGTCCAGCACCGTGCCACCGCTTGGCATCAGATGCGACCAGCGCCGCACCCAGGCTGACGCGTCCTGCAGGCCGTGCGTCATTTGGGTTTAACGTCGTCTTTGAGGGCGGCCAGGGCCAGGTTTTCCACTACGCCTGGCGCCAGCAGCTTGAGCCAGCGGCCCAGCTTGCCCTTGAACGTCATGACCACCTCGCGTTCGCGGCGCTGCATGCCGTCGATGATGAGCCGCGCACATTCCTCCACACTCATGGCGCCGTCTTCCTTCAGGCCGCTGCGGCCAGCCGCCTTGCCGGCGGCGTTGAAGCCGCGGTGGCGGATCTGCGTGGCCACCACCCCGGGGTAAGCCGTGGTGACGCTGACGCCCGCGTTCTTGAGTTCTGCCCGCAGCGCTTCAAAGAAGCCCGTCATGGCGAATTTGGTGGCGCTGTAGGCGGTGCGCCCCGGCACCCCCACCAGCCCCGCCAGCGACGACACCGCCACGATGTGCCCGCGCGACGCTTTCAGGTGGGGCAAGGCAGCGTGGGTACACCACACGCTGCCCCACAGGTTGATTCGCATGAGATCTTCGTACCAGGCCAGGTCGTCTGCCTTGACTTCTTCCAGCAAGGCCTGCGCGGACATGCCGGCGTTGTTGATGAGCGCGTGGATGCCGCCAAACCGCCCGGCAGCAGTGTCAATCAGCGCGCGGCACTGGGCGGTGTCTGATACATCGGTACGCACTGCCAGCGCCTGGGCGCCATGCGTGCGGCACTGGACGGCCACGGCCTCCAGCGCGGCTTCATTGCGCGCCGCCAGCACCAGTGCAGCGTCCTGCTTGTGACTGGCTGCCAGCTGGCGTGCAATTTCGGCGCCGATCCCATCGGAGGCGCCCGTGATGACGAAGGTTTTCATGGGGTTAGAAACAGGCCCAGAGTTGGTCGGCCAGTGTGACCATGAAATCCGGCTGTGTGTACAGGGCAAACACCGCCAGCAGCGCCGCTGTGGCGGCGGCCCAGGCGAGGAGGGTGCGCGTGCGCTGCCTCATCATGCTCATGCCGCTTGGGGCGCGCCACGCGAAATCGGCGCTTCCTTGACCGGCAGGTTGACCAGCGCCGCAAAAATACCCAAGGCAATGGCGATGTACCAGACGATGTCGTAGCTGCCGGTGCGGTCGTACAGGTAGCCGCCCAGCCACACGCCCATGAACGAGCCGATCTGGTGGCTGAAGAACACAAACCCGCCCAGCATGGACAGGTGGGCCACGCCGAAAATCTGGGCTACGGTGGCGTTGGTCGGCGGCACGGTAGACAGCCACAGCAGGCCCATGACGCTGGCGAACACATAGACCGACAGCGGCGACAGCGGCACCACCAGGAACACCGCGATCGCGACGGCACGTGCCAAATAAATGAACGCCAGGATCTTGCGCTTGGCCATGCGCTGGCCCAGCGAGCCGGCAATGTAGGTGCCAAATACGTTGAACAGGCCGATCAGCGCCAGGGCATAGCTGGCCACCATGGGCGACAGGCCCTTGTCCTTGAGGTAGCTGGGCATATGCACGCCAATGAAGACCACCTGGAAGCCGCAGACAAAATACCCCGCCATCAGCAGCTGGAAGCTCGGGTATTTGAACGCCTCGCGCAGCGCCTGCATGATGGACTGCTCGCGCACGGGCGCTGCGCCGCCTGCAAAGCCAGGCTCGCGCAAGCCAATGGCCAGCGGGCTGATCAGCAGCACAAACAGGCTCAGGGCCAGCAACGCTTCTTTCCAGCCCAGGCTGCTGATCAAAAAGCCTTCAATCGGCACCATGAGGAACTGGCCGAACGACCCGGCCGCCGCCGCCACGCCCATGGCCCAGGAGCGCTTGGCCGGGTCAATCTGCCGGCCGATCACGCCGTAGACCACGGCATAGGTGGTGCCGGCCTGCGCCGCGCCCAGCAGGACGCCGGCGGTCAGGGTGAAGGTCAATGGCGTGGTGGCCAGCGCCATGCCGGCCAGGCCCGCGCCGTACAGCAGGCTGCCCACAATCAGCACGCGAAACGCGCCAAACCGGTCGGACACCATGCCGGCGAACACGCCAAACACCCCCCACGCCAGGTTCTGGATGGCAATGGCAAACGCGAAGGTCTCGCGCGACCAGTTCTGTGCCTGGGTGATGGGCTGCAGCCACAGGCCAAAGCCATGGCGCACGCCCATGGACAGCGTGACGATGGCCGCGCCGCAGATCAGCACCTGCGCCATTGAAAGGGATTTGTTATGCGTTGTCATGCGGTTGAATGTACCCAAAGGCGCCCTTTGCCGCACAAGGCCAGCTCGTGAAAGCTTTTCAGCCCATTGATGACCGGGCCGCATGAATCTGGTGATGGATTTTGGAAAGCTGTATATTCGTACAGGTCTACAATCCCCCCTCCCATGGCAACCAAACCACTTTCTGATTACTCCGAGGGCTCGATCCGCGTGCTCAAGGGCCTGGAGCCCGTGAAGCAGCGACCGGGCATGTACACGCGCACCGACAACCCGCTGCACATCATCCAGGAGGTGCTGGACAACTCGGCAGACGAAGCCCTGGCCGGCCACGGCCGCAAGATCAAGGTGACGCTGCACGCCGACGGCTCCACCAGCATTGAAGACGACGGCCGCGGCATTCCGTACGGTCTGCATCCGGAGGAAAAAGCCCCGGTGATCGAGCTGGTGTTCACCCGGCTGCATGCGGGCGGCAAGTTCGACAAGGGCAAGGGCGGCGCCTACAGCTTCTCGGGCGGCCTGCATGGCGTGGGCGTGAGCGTGACCAACGCGCTGGCCAAACGGCTGGAAGCCACCAGCTACCGCGATGGCATGGTGGCGCGCCTGGTGTTTGAAGCGGGCGACGTGACCGAGCCGCTGGTGACGCGCAAAGCCGGCGAGGGCGACCGCAAGCAGGGCACGTCCGTGCGCGTCTGGCCCGACCCGAAATACTTTGAATCCCCCGCGCTGCCCATGGCCGACCTGACGCACCTGCTGCGCAGCAAGGCAGTGCTGATGCCTGGCGTGACCGTGACGCTGGTCAACGAGAAGGCCAAAGACACGCAAACCTGGTTGTACAAGGGTGGCCTGCGCGACTATTTGATGCAGACGCTCACGGGCGACCCGGTGATTCCGCTGTTTGAAGGCGAAGGTTTTGCCGACAAGGTCGTCAACGAAAAAGACAACTTTGCTGAAGGCGAGGGCGCGTCGTGGTGCGTGGCCTTTACTGAAGACGGCCAGCCGGTGCGCGAAAGCTACGTCAACCTGATTCCCACCAGCGCCGGCGGTACGCACGAGGCCGGCCTGCGCGACGGCCTGTTCAACGCCGTCAAGAGCTTTATTGAATTGCACAGTCTGCTGCCCAAGGGCGTGAAGCTGCTGCCCGAGGACGTGTTTGCCCGTGCCAGCTACGTGCTCAGCGCCAAGGTGCTGGACCCGCAGTTTCAGGGCCAGATCAAGGAACGGCTGAATTCGCGCGACGCCGTGCGGCTGGTGTCCAGCTTTGTGCGCCCGGCGCTGGAGCTGTGGCTGAACCAGCATGTGGACTATGGCAAGAAGCTGGCCGAACTGGCCATCAAGGCGGCCCAGACCCGGCAAAAAGCCGGGCAGAAGGTGGAAAAGCGCAAAGGCTCTGGCGTGGCCGTGCTGCCCGGCAAGCTGACCGACTGCGAAAGCAAGGACGTGAGCCACAACGAGGTGTTCCTGGTCGAGGGCGATTCCGCGGGCGGCAGCGCCAAGATGGGCCGCGACAAGGAATGCCAAGCCGTGCTGCCCCTGCGCGGCAAGGTGCTCAACACCTGGGAGGTCGAGCGCGACCGGCTGTTTGCCAACACCGAAATCCACGACATTGCCGTGGCCATCGGCGTGGACCCGCACGGGCCCAACGACACCCCCGACCTGAGCGGCCTGCGATACGGCAAGGTCTGCATCCTGTCAGACGCCGACGTGGACGGCTCGCACATCCAGGTGCTGCTGCTGACCCTGTTTTTCCGCCATTTCCCCAAACTCATTGAATCGGGCAATGTTTATGTGGCCCGCCCGCCTCTGTTCCGGGTGGACGCACCGGCCCGTGGCAAGAAGCCCGCATCCAAGGTTTATGCGCTGGATGAAGGTGAGTTGACCGCCATACTGGACAAATTGCGCAAGGAAGGCGTGCGCGAAGGCGCCTGGAGCATCAGCCGCTTCAAGGGCCTGGGTGAAATGAGCGCGGAACAATTGTGGGAAACGACGCTCAACCCGGACACGCGCCGGCTGCTTCCGGTACAACTGGGCAGCATGGACTTCCTGCAGACCGAGAACCTGATCACCAAGCTCATGGGCAAGGGCGAGGCCGCGGCCCGTCGCGAGCTGATGGAATTACACGGTGATTCGGTCGAAATCGATATCTGACAACACATGACAGCCGCCGCCGTCTCCGCATCCACCAAGGCACCCGCCCGGGTCCGGCTGCGCCCGACCATGCAGAGCGACCTGGACTTTGTGCTGTCTTTGGAGCAGGACCCGGCCAACCTGCCGTTCATCACGCCCTGGGAGCGCACGCAGCATGAAGCGGCGATCCGCTTCCCTGACTTTCGCCACTTCATCATTGAAGCGGGTGCCGGCCTGGACGCGGCCGGCTTTGTCATCCTGATCGGCTGCCGCAGCCAGAATCAGTCGATTGAGCTCAAGCGCATGGTGGTGCAGGACAAGGGCCAGGGCTGCGGGCGTGCCGCATTGCGGGTGATCAAGAAGATTGTGTTTGACGACTTGGCGGCCCATCGCTTCTGGCTGGACGTGAAAGAGCGCAATGCGCGTGCCCAGGCCCTGTACCAGAGCGAGGGCTTTGAACTGGAAGGCCGTTTGCGCGACGCGGTGCGCGTAGCCGGCGGGCGCGACTCGCTGATCGTCATGTCCATGCTGGCGCCGGAGTTTGCCGCGCGCCGCGCCCAGGGCCGGGAGATGTTTGCATGAACGCGCTCTTCCAGTGGCTGCGCCAGGTACCCGGGCTCAAGACGGCCTTGCTGGCCCTGGTGGTGCTGTGCCTGTTTCCGCTGGCGGCACGGGCCGATATCTGGGGCTTTGTGGACAGCAAGGGTGTGGCGCACTTTGCGTCCGAGCGGCTGGACGAGCGCTACGAGCTGTTCTTTCGCGGTGACGAGCGGTTTGACACCACGCGCGGCGTCGCGCCCGTTGCCCACACGCCCCGTGCCGTGGCGGTGCCGACCGCGCCGCCCAAGCTGCTGGCTTTCTTTGAGGTGTCGCCCAGCTACAAGCAGGTCAAGCACCATTTGCGCGAAGCGTCCAACCGCCACGGCATTGACTACGAACTGCTGCAGGCGCTGATTGCGACCGAATCCGGTTTTGACGCCCACGCCGTGTCGCCCAAGGGGGCGGTGGGTCTGATGCAGATCATCCCGGCCACAGCGGAGCGCTATGGCGTGTCGGGTGACGCCAAAACACCGGTACAGAAAAAGCTGACCGACCCGCGCACCAATATCCGCGCCGGCAGCCGCTACCTGAGCGACCTGATCAACATGTTCCCGGGCAAGCTGGAACTGGCGCTGGCAGCGTACAACGCGGGCGAAGGCGCGGTGCAACGCGCCGGCAACCGCATACCCAACTACAAGGAAACGCAGAACTACGTGCGCACGGTGATGCAGCTGTACACCATGCTCAAGCCGCCGGAGGTGCTGGCGGAGCGGCGCACGCCCACGCGGGTGCGGGTGCAGATGGCCGCGCCCCTTGGGGGCGTGTACGGAGCAACCGCGCCGATTGGCGGCGCGATGGGCCGCGGCAACATGATCGCTCCGCTGGCGCCCGTGGCTGTGGCGCCGGCGCAGGCCGAGTTCAAGATCGAACGTGACTGAGCTCGCGACCGCCAGCACCCTTGACATGTTGCTGCTGGCAGCCCTGGCCGGGGCGCAGCTGCTGGTGGCTTTTTTCAGTGTGCTGATTGCACAGGCCTACCGCGAACGCGCGCTGCTGCTGCATGCGCTGACCGCGGGGCTGGGTCTGACCGTGCTGTACGCCTTTGTGTGGCCGTTGCCCCGTAACCTGGGCCAGTGGCTGCCCGAGGCCGCCATGCTCGCCCTGCTGGGTGTGGCCTGCCTGGTGCTGCGCGAGCTGGTCAACCATGCAGGCGCCATGCGCCGGCTGCGCCAAGCCCTGCTGGTTTTGAGCGCCGCGTTGCCCGTCATGGCGCTGGCGGGTGCGGCGGGTGGCTGGAGCCTGCTGCTGCCGGGGGCTGCGGCGTTCGGTGCCGCGGTGTTGCTGGTGCTGCTGCGGGCCTGGCCCCAAAGCCAGCCCTGGGCCTGGTGGCTGGGCGCGGCCTTGCTGGCACTGGTGCTGGCGGCCGTCGCGCTGGGCGGGCATTCGCTGGGGCTGGTCGCGGCCGCGCCTGTTCAACTGGCCGCAGCACTGACGCTGTGGGCAGCCGGGACCTACCTGGCCACCGTGTGGCGCAGCCGCATGTTTGCCGAAACCCGTGTGCGGGTCGATGCCCGCAAGGTGACAGACCCGTTGACGGGCCTGAGCACGCCACTGATTTTTGCCGACCGCATTGACGCGGCACGGGCGATCCTGCGCCGCTACGGCCACCCCAGCGTGGTGCTGCTGGTGGAGATTGAAAACCTCAACGCACTGGTGCGTGAATTCGGCCCCGAGGTGGCGGAATCTGCCGTGCTGACGGCCGCCGGGCGCATCCGCCAGGCGCTGGGTGAAGCCGACGTGGCCGCGCGTATTTCGCACCGGCGCATTGCCGTACTGGCCGAAGGCGTGTCGCTGGCCGAGGGCGCCGCCAAGGTGGGCACGCGCATCCTGGTGGCCGCGCTCAAGGAGCCCCTGCCGCAGGCCAAGGCAGAATTTTTGCAGCTGCGCATGGTGGTGGCAGCCGTGCCGCTGGAAGGCCTGACGGCCAAGGCGCTGCTGGCGCGGCTGGCCGTGTTCCTGGACGAACAGCTGCGTGCCCCCACTGACCGGCGCATTGTCTCGGTCAGCGCGCAAGAGCTGCTGGCCTGACCCCTTTTTACTTTCTGGATCGTTGATTAACAAGCCATGGAGCAAGACCTCATTACGTTTGACAGCAGCGACGACTCGCAGCTGAACCTGGCCACCTACGCGCAGCGTGCTTACCTGGAATACGCCCTGAGCGTCGTCAAGGGCCGCGCGCTACCCGACGTGTGCGACGGCCAGAAGCCGGTGCAGCGGCGCATCCTGTACAGCATGTCGCGCATGGGCCTGGGCTTTTCGGGCAACAGCGGGGCCAAGCCGGTCAAGTCGGCGCGTGTGGTGGGTGATGTGCTGGGCCGCTTTCACCCGCACGGTGACCAGGCCGCATATGACGCGCTGGTGCGCATGGCGCAGGACTTCAGCCAGCGCTATCCGCTGATTGACGGGCAGGGCAACTTCGGCAGCCGCGACGGCGACGGCGCCGCGGCCATGCGCTACACCGAGGCGCGCCTGGCCAAAATCACCAGTCTGCTGCTGGACGAGATCGACGAGGGCACGGTGGATTTCGTGCCCAACTACGACGGCTCCACTGAAGAGCCACGCCAGCTGCCCGCGCGGCTGCCGTTCACGCTGCTCAACGGCGCCAGCGGCATTGCCGTGGGCCTGGCCACCGAGATCCCCAGCCACAACCTCAAGGAAGTGGCCGAGGCCTGCGTGGCCCTGATCAAGAACCCCAAGCTGGCCGACGATGAACTGATGACGCTGGTGCCGGGGCCTGATTACCCGGGCGGCGGCCAGATCATCAGCCCGGCACAAGACATTGCCGACGCCTACCGCACCGGCCGTGGCTCGCTCAAGGTGCGCGCGCGCTGGAAGATTGAAGACCTGGCGCGCGGCCAATGGCAGCTGATCGTGACCGAGTTGCCCCCGGGCGTGAGCACGCAACGGGTGCTCGAAGAAATCGAGGAACTGACCAACCCCAAGGTCAAGGCCGGCAAGAAGGCCCTGACGCAGGAGCAGACCCAGCTCAAGGCGTCCATCCTGGCGGTGCTGGACGCCGTGCGCGATGAATCGAGCAAAGATGCCGCGGTGCGCCTGGTGTTTGAGCCCAAGACCAGCCGCATCGAGCAGCAGGAGCTGATCACCGCGCTGCTGGCGCACACCAGCCTGGAAACCTCGTCGTCCATCAACCTCACCATGGTGGGGCTGGACGGCAAGCCGGTGCAGAAGTCTTTGCGCCAGATGCTGCAGGAGTGGATTGATTTCCGCCAGCAGACGGTGCAGCGGCGCTCGCAGCACCGCCTGGCCAAGGTGCTGGACCGCATCCACATCCTGGAAGGCCGCCAGCTGGTGCTGCTGAACATCGATGAAGTCATCGCCATCATCCGCCAGAGCGACGAGCCCAAGGCGGCGCTGATCGAACGCTTCAGGTTGAGCGAGCGCCAGGCCGAGGACATCCTTGAAATCCGCCTGCGCCAGCTGGCGCGGCTGGAGGCGATCAAGATCGAGCAGGAGCTGTCCACACTGCGCGACGAGCAGAAAAAGCTGGAAGAAATCCTGGGCAGCCCGGCCGCCTTGCGCCGCCTGATGATCAAGGAAATCGAAGCTGACGCCAAACAGTTTGCCGACCCGCGCCGCACGCTGATCCAGGCGGAGAAAAAGGCCGTGGCCGAAGTGAAGATCGTGGACGAACCGGTGACCGTGGTTGTTTCGCAAAAAGGCTGGGCACGCGCGCGCACCGGTCACGGCCATGACGCCGCGAGCTTTGCCTTCAAGGCCGGTGACGGCCTGTACGGCACGTTTGAATGCCGCACGGTCGACACGCTGCTGGCGTTTGGCAGCAACGGACGCGTGTACTCGGTGCCGGTGGCCACACTGCCCGGCGCGCGCGGTGACGGCCAGCCCGTCACCACCCTGATCGAGCTTGAATCGGGCACCCAGCTGCTGCATTACTTTGCGGGGCCGGGCAATGCCGCCTTGCTGCTCAGCGGCAGCGGTGGCTATGGCTTTCTGGCGACGGTGGACAGCATGGTTTCGCGCCTGAAAGCCGGCAAGGCCTTTGTGAGCCTGGGTGAGGGCGAGACCCTGTGCGCGCCGTCGCACGCGGCGTTCGGCTCCGGCGGCCAGCCGCTGTTGCCGGCCACGCATGTGGCCTGTGCGTCCACCGGTGGGCGCATCCTGACCTTTGAAATCAGCGAACTCAAGCTCATGGAAAAGGGCGGCCGCGGCCTGCTGCTGATCGACCTGGAAGCCAAGGACACCCTGGCGGGCGCCGCAGCCTACACGCGCAGCGTGAAGATCGAAGGTATCGGGCGCGGCGGCAAGGAACGTGACGAAACGCTGGAAATCCGCAGCCTCAACAACGCCCGCGCAGCGCGTGCGCGCAAGGGCAAAGCGGCTGACCTGGGCTTCAAGCCAACGTCCATCAAGCGGGTGGAGTAAGCCGGCTCTGCGCCGCTAGCCAGATTGATTCTGGCAAGACCTGCGGGGGTATTGCTGCGGTGCGTTTGGGGTTCCGGATGATCCGGCCTAGACTCGGCCTCGTGAACTCTTTTGCCACTCAGAACCTTGCCCGCGTCGCCTTGCTGCGACCGCAGCGGCACGCACTTTCCTGAGCCCGGCGATTTTCCACTCCCACTTCTGCGCAATCTTCCAATCGCCGGGCCCTCAGTTCACCCGGCGCTTATTGTTCAGGAGCCATCCATGGAATCAACCCAACCCGTTGAGCGCACGCTCACGCCCCTAGACCACATCCGCCTGACCCGCATTGCGTCGCCGGCGCAGCAGGCCATGGAGCAACTTCTTGCCAACTGCGACCTGGTGGCCGCGCCGGTGATTTCGCCGGATGTGGTGACCATGTATTCGCAGGTCCTGCTGGCGGATCTGCGTGGCGGTGAGCCCCGCAAGCTCACCCTGTGCTACCCGGCAGACGCCGAACCGGAAAACGGTTTCATCTCGGTGCTGTCACCGGTGGGCCTTGGTTTGCTGGGCTTGCGGGTGGGCAGCGTGGCGCGCTGGACCTTGCCGGACGGCAGCCAGCGTGAAGCCGAGATCAGGGCCGTGCTGTTCCAGCCGGAAGCCAGCGGCGACTACACGACCTGAGGGGCGTGGCGAGGCTCAGCCCAGTTCGGCGATCAGCTCGATCTCCACGCAGGCGCCCAGCGGAATCTGCGCCACGCCAAACGCGCTGCGCGCATGCGCGCCCTTGTCACCGAACACCTGCCCGAACAGCTCGCTGGCGCCGTTGGTGACCAGGTGCTGCTCGGTGTAGCTGCCGGTGGAGTTGACCAGGCTCATGAGCTTGACGATGCGCTTGACCTTGTTGAGGTCGCCACCGGCTGCCACGCAGGCCGCATGCAGCGTGCCCATCAGGTCGATGGCGATGGCGCGGGCGGCGGCCTTGCCGGTTTCGGTGTCGGTGTCCTTGCCCAACTGCCCGACCCAGGGCTTGCCGTCTTTTTTGGCAATGTGGCCGCTGATGAAAATCAGGTTGCCGGTCTGCACAAAAGGCACATAGGCCGCGGCCGGTACTGCGACCGGCGGCAGGGTGATGTCGAGCTCTTTCAGTTTGTCGTAAACACTCATTGCGATTGTTCCTGCGATTGGGACTGCGTCAGCGGGCTTTCCACGGGTTCCACCGTGACGCCCACATTCAGTGTATGCCGCTCACCCCCATGAATCACGCCGCGGACCGGTGAAACATCTGAATAGTCCCGTCCCACCGCCAGTGTCACGTAGTCTTCGCCGCGGGCGCGGTTGTTGGTCGGGTCCAGGTCGCACCAGATGCCACCGCCCTCGCGCCCCGGCGACCAGACAGACACCCAGGCATGCGACGCGTCGGCGCCCACCAAGCGCGGCTGGCCCGGCGGCGGCTCGGTCAGCAGGTAGCCGCTGACGTAGCGCGCGGGCAGGCCCATGCCGCGCAGGCAGGCAATCATGATGTGGGCGAAGTCCTGGCACACCCCCTTGCGCATGGCCAGTGCCTCCAGCGCCGGGGTGCTCACTTCGGTGGCCTGCGACTCGTATTCAAAGTCTTCATGGATGCGCTCCATCAGGTCCCAGGCCGCCTCCATCAGCGGTCGGTCGGCCGAGAAGCTGGGCCGTGCGTACGCGATGAATTCGTCATGACGCGGCACATAGGGGGAGGGGAAGGTGAATTCCGTCGCGGCGTCGTAGGCCGCGCCGCGGTGGTAGCGCATGCGCTCGCGGACCTGTTCCCACGGCAGCCCGGGCTGCGGCGCGGGCGGGGCCGTGGTGGACACCACGCTGTGCGCCACGACGATCAGTTCGTCATGTGCCGCAGGCAGGTTGAAGAATGCGCGCGCATTGCCATACACGTCCACGGCCTCGGTCTGCTGGGCGGGCTCGGGCGTGACGGCCAGCGTGTGGCTGAGCAGCGCCTGCCCGTCGCCTTCGCGCGGCTTCAGGTGCGCCATGTGCTGGGCGTTCTTGACCGGCGGCGCGTAGTCGTACACCGTTTCGTGGATCACACGCAATAGCATGGTCAGGCTCCGAGGCTCTGGCGGGCGTCTGAATGCGTGAAGTAGCGCGCGCTCAATGCATCCGACAGCTGCCACGCCGCATCGCTGCAACGCTGCAGCTCGGTGATCAGCGTGGTGTAGTGGCCTTCGGCGTCACGCTCGCACAGCGCGGCAAGCGACCACGCCTGCGGGTCAGGCACGCTCTGCGCTACGTCGGGCACCACGCCGGGCGCCGAGCCTTCCAGCTTGGCCAGCCGCCCGCGCAGCGTTTGCGCCACCCAGCCGAGCGAGCGGGGGTTGTCGCGGTCAATCACAAGCAGGTCCACCAGCGCGGGCACATCATGGCGCTGCTGGTACTGCGAATGGAAGGTGATGGTGCTGTCAAACAGCGCCACCACGGCCTCAAAGCCGCCTTCGTCAAAGACGGCGCCGGTTTCAAAGCTCTGCGCCAGGGCCGACGCCAGAAAGCCCAGGCGTTCGATGTGGCGCCCGCTGGACAGCAGGCGCCAGCCGGCGTCACGCGACATGCGGTCGGTCTGCGCCCCCGTCATGGCGGCGGTGTAGCCGTTGACGGTGTCCAGGATGCGCATGGCCTCCACCGGCGAATAGTCGCCGTCTTCGGTGCAGATGGCGCACTGGCGGAAGAATTCGGTCTCTGCCCGCACGATGACGTTCCATTGCTCTTGCGACAGGCGTTCGCGCACGGCGGAGGCGGCGCTTTTGAGCGAGCGCAGGTTGTAGCCCACGCTGGTGGCGTGTTCGGTGTCGGTCAGCGCCGCGATCAGCGAGCGTTCGAACACGCGCCGCGCGTGGGTGGCCGGCGGCACCCCGTCCAGCACGAGAGCATGCTGTTCGGCCAGCTCGCTCAGCCAGGCCAGCAGCGGCTGGGACGACTGGTCTTCGCCGTTCATGCATTCCAGCACCAGGCGCGCCAGGCGGATGGTGTTCTCGGTGCGCTCGGTGTAGCGGCCCAGCCAGAACAGGTTTTCGGCGGCGCGGCTGGTCACCAGGCCGCTGCGGTGGGTGACGGCGGGGCCCGGCTGGTCGTGCGCCAGCAGGGTTGTGGCGTCCACCTCGCCCTCGGTCAGCACCCAGACATCAGCGCTGCTGCCGCCTCGCTGCATCGACGCGATTTCGTGGTCGGCGCTCGCAATGCGGGCCAGGCCGCCGGGCAGCACGCGCCAGGACTGCGCGCCGTCGCTCACGGCAAACACGCGCAGCAGCACCGAACGCGGGGCGATGTGGTCGCCCCTGGCGTCGCTTTTCCAGGTGGGCATTTGCGACAGCGGCATGTAG
Organism: Ramlibacter sp. 2FC; assembly: GCA_943372585.1. Lineage (GTDB taxonomy): Bacteria > Pseudomonadota > Gammaproteobacteria > Burkholderiales > Burkholderiaceae_C > RAM1. The sequence goes on from CALRZF020000009.1 coordinate 16,143, forward strand.
GCCTGCACGGTGTGTTCGTCGCCCTGGCGCACGATGCGTCCGGCCCATTCGTCCAGGCCCCGGCGTGACAGCGAACGGCCCAGCACCGCCGACATGTCGCCACCCGGCCAGGTGGGCTTGATCACGCTGCCCTGCAGCTGGGGCAGCACGGACTCCATCGCGGCGCGCTCGCCGCACCACCAGGTGGCCAGCGAGGGCAGGCTCAGCTCTTCGCCCAGCAGGTGGCGCGACAGCGCGGGCAGGAAGCCCAGCAGCGCAGTGGACTCCAGGAACGCCGAGCCCGGCGCATTGGCCACCAGCACGTTGCCCGCACGAATGGCCTGCAGCAGCCCGGGCACGCCCAGGCGTGAATCGCTGCGCAGCTCCAGCGGGTCGAGGAATTCATCGTCCAGTCGCTTGAGCAGGCCGTGCACGGGTTGCAGGCCTTGCAGCGTCTTGAGGTACAGGCGCTGGTCGCGCACCGTGAGGTCGCTGCCCTCCACCAGGGTCAGGCCCAGGTAGCGTGCCAGGTAAGCATGCTCGAAATAGGTTTCGTTGTAGGGGCCGGGCGTGAGCAGAACGATACGCGCGTCCGCGCCGCCGGGGCTCGTCTGCCGCAGGCCGTCCACCAGCGCGCGGTAGCAGGCGGCCAGGCGCTGTACCTGCATTTCACGAAAGGCCTCGGGGAACAGGCGCGACGTGATCAGGCGGTTTTCAAGCAGGTAACCCAGGCCGGACGGCGCCTGGGTGCGCTGCGACACCACCCACCAGTGGCCGTCGGGGCCGCGCGCCAGGTCAAACGCCGCAATGTGCAGGTGGGTGCCACCCACCGGCTGCACGCCGTGCATGGCCCGCAGGTAGCCGGGGTGGCCCTGCACCAGCGCGCTGGGCAGCAGACCGTCAGACAGCAGGCGCTGGGGGCCGTACACATCGGCCATCACCCGGTCCAGCAGGCGCGTGCGCTGGATCACACCGGTTTCTATCTTCTTCCAGCTTTCAGGCGAAATGATCAGCGGAAACAGGTCCAGCGACCAGGGGCGTTGCGGACCATTGGCGTCGGCATAGACGTTGTAGGTGACGCCGTTGTCGCGCACCTGGCGTTCCAGGTTGACGGTGCGGCGGTTCAGGTCGTTGAAACCCTCGCGGCCCAGCTTTTCGAAAAAGCGCGACCAGTGGGGCGTCAGCGGGTCTTGCTGCGACGCCCCAGCCGCGCCGCGCAGTTCGTCGAAATGGCCGTCGGCAGCAGGCGGCGCCAAGGCCGCCGCCAGATCTGCCGGGGCTTCTTGGGCATCTGCAGCAAAAAGGGAGTCGAGCGAATCGTTGCGTTTGTCCACGTCATCCTATTGTCACATTGGCCAAGGGCGCGGGCCATGCACATGTTGCATGCCCACGACGCATGGCCGAAGGTCTGGCCTAGCCCTGCTGCGCGCGCCGCAGGTCCAGCGTGAACGGGAATTCGCGGCTGCCCGCCACGTTGATCGTCGCCGGCGGCACGTCCATCGTGCCCGGCGTGTGGCCCATGCGGAAAAAGCGCGCCATGCGCCGGCTTTCGGCCTCATAGGCGTTGACAGGGAAGGTGTCGTAGTTGCGCCCGCCCGGGTGGGCCACGTGGTACTGGCAGCCGCCCAATGAGCGTTTCATCCAGGTGTCCACGATGTCGAACGTCAGCGGCGCATGCACGCCGATGCTGGGGTGCAGCGCCGACGGCGGGTTCCACGCCTTGTAGCGCACGCCCGAGACAAATTCGCCCATGGTGCCGGTGGACTGCATGGGCAGCGCATGGCCGTTCACGGTCACGACATAGCGGCTTTCGTTCAGGCCGGTCACGCGCACCTCGATGCGCTCCAGCGACGAATCCACATAACGCACGGTGCCGCCCGGCGAGCCTTCTTCGCCCATCACGTGCCAGGGCTCCAGCGCGTTGCGCAGCGTCAGCTCAATCCCGCGCGACTGCACTTCACCCACCAGCGGGAAGCGGAACTCAAAATGCGGCGCGAACCAGGCTGTGTCAAACGCATAGCCGGCCTCGCGCATTTCAGCCAGCACGTCGTTCAGGTCCATCTTGACAAAGGTGGGCAGCAAAAAGCGGTCGTGCAGCTCGGTGCCCCAGCGGGTCGCCGGCGCCTTGTACGGCGCCTTCCAGAAGCGCGCGATCAGCGCGCGCAGCAGGAGCTGCTGCACGATGCTCATGCGGGCATGCGGCGGCATTTCAAACGCGCGCAGCTCCAGCAGGCCCAGGCGGCCCGTGGCCGAGTCGGGCGAATACATCTTGTCGATGCAGAACTCGCTGCGGTGGGTGTTGCCGGTGACGTCCACCAGGATGTTGCGCAGCGTGCGGTCCACCAGCCACGGCGGCATGTCCTGGCCGAACTCTTCGCGGTTGCGCTCGATCTCGCGCAGGGCAATTTCCAGCTCGTACAGCTGGTCGTTGCGCGCCTCGTCCACACGCGGCGCCTGGCTGGTCGGGCCCACGAACATGCCGCTGAACAGGTAGCTCAGCGACGGGTGGTTGTGCCAGTAAAGGATAAGGCTGGCCAACAGCTCGGGCTTGCGCAGGAACGGGCTGTCGGCCGTGGTGGCGCCGCCCATCACAAAGTGGTTGCCGCCGCCGGTGCCGGTGTGGCGGCCGTCGGTCAGGAATTTTTCGGCCGACAGGCGCGATTCAAACGCGGCCTGGTACAGGAATTCGGTGTGGTCCACCAGCTCACGCCAGCTGTGGGCGGGATGGATGTTGACCTCGATCACGCCCGGATCGGGCGTGACCTGCAGCAGCTTCAGGCGTGCGTCGCGCGGGGGCGGGTAGCCCTCCAGCACAATTTTCACGCCCAGGGATTCAGCCGTGGCTTCCACCGCGGCCAGCAGGTCCAGGTAATCCTCCAGCCGCTCCAGCGGTGGCATGAAGACATACAGCATGGTCGACTTTTTGCCCGTGGCCTCGGCCTTGGGGCCGCTGGCGCGGCGCGGGTCCCGCGCCTCCACGCACAGGGCGGTGCGCGTGTAGCCGTGGGCTGACTCAAAACGCGTGGGCGGCTGCATGAAGCCTTCGGGCTCGGGCTGGCCGGGTGTGCGGGCCGTGCCGGTGCCTGCGCCGCCAGGTTGGCCCAGGCTGCTCTGATGCACACGCTGGGCTTCCCCGGGCGCGCTGGCCCCTGCCAGGTAGGGCAGGTCGCGCCCGGCGACGCCGGCGGGCGCAGTGGCATAGCGGGCCTGCATGGACGCGGCGGCGGGCAGGGACGTCTGCGGCGCGGTCGGGTCCTGCTCGATCAGGTAGGGGTAGTCAGCCTTGCTGACCCAGGGCAGTGAATCCAGCGGCAGCCGGTAGCCCATGGGCGAATCGCCGGGGATCAGGTACATGCGGTCGTCGCGGTAGAACCAGGGGCCGGTGCTCCACAGGCTGCCGGCCAGGCGCGGCCCGGTGGCCTGCGAATTCGAGTTGGGCTGCAGGGGCAGCACATAGCCCACCACGCTGTCCAGCTTCTGTTCAAACACGCGGCGCAGGCGGGCGCGCTCCAGCTCGTCGTCCAGGCGTGAGTCAAACGGGTCCACGTTGACCGGCAGGCGGCGTTCGCGCCAGAGGTAATAGAACACGTCTTCGTAGCCGGGCTGAATGAAGCGGTTGCTCAGGTTCAGCTTGCCCGCCAGCGTTTCGGCAAAGCGTCTGGCGTCTTCGCTGGTGTAGTGGTGGGCGTCGCGCTCGTCGGCAAACAGGGCCGGGTTGCGCCAGGTGGGCTGGCCGTCGGCGCGCCAGCAGATCGACAGCGCCCAGCGCGGCAGCTGTTCACCCGGGTACCACTTGCCCTGGCCGAAGTGCAAAAAGCCGCCGTCGCCGTATTCGGCGCGCAGCTTGTGAACCAGCTCGGTGGCGTAGCCGCGCTTGGTGGGGCCCAGCGCGTCGGTGTTCCATTCGGCCGCGTCGCGGTCTGCCACCGCCACATAGGTGGGCTCGCCGCCCATCGTCAGGCGCACGTCGCCGGCCTGCAGCTCGGCGTCTACCGCGTCGCCCAGGGCCAGGACCTTGGCCCATTGCTCTTCGGTGTAGGGCAGGGTCACGCGCGGGGATTCATAAATGCGCGACACGACCATGTGGTGTGCAAAGTCCACCTCAGCCTTGTCCACGCCGCCCTCGATGGGCGCAGCGCCCGACGGCTGTGGCGTGCAGGCCAGCGGGATGTGGCCTTCGCCCGCCATCAGGCCCGACGTGGCGTCCAGACCCACCCAGCCCGCGCCGGGTAAATACACCTCGCACCAGGCGTGCAGGTCGGTAAAGTCCACCGTGGTGCCGCTGGGGCCGTCCAATGACTTGACGTCGGGCACCAGCTGGATCAGGTAGCCCGACACAAAACGTGCGGCCAGGCCCATGTGGCGCAGCAGCTGCACCAGCAGCCAGCCCGAGTCGCGGCAGGAGCCTGCAGCCAGCTTCAGCGTTTCTTCCGGCGTCTGCACGCCGGGCTCCATGCGGATCAAATATTTGATGTCCTGCGACACCTGCTGGTTCAGCCCCACCAGGAAGTCGATGGTGCGGCGTTCGGTACGGTCAACCTTGTCCAGGTAGGCCTTGACCAGCGGCGTCATGGGGTCCGTGGTCAGGTAAGGTGCCAGCTCGTCGCGCACGGCCTGCGTGTACTTGAACGGGAAGTTCTCGGCTTCCGGCTCCAGGAAAAAGTCGAACGGGTTGTACACCGCCATCTCGACCACTAGGTCCACCGTGACCTTGAACTCGGTTGTTTTCTCGGGGAACACCAGGCGGGCCTGGTAGTTGGCAAACGGGTCTTGCTGCCAGTTGATGAAGTGGCCTGCGGGCTCGACCTTGAGCGAGTACGAAATGACGTTGCTGCGGCAATGCGGCGCAGGTCGCAGGCGTATGACCTGAGGCCCCAGCGTCACTGGGCGGTCGTACTTGTAATGGGTGACGTGGTTCAGGGCGGCATGGATAGACATGCGGCAGATACTAGCAAGGTCTGAGCCAGTGGCAAGGTCCGAGCCAGTGGGCGTGACCATCGATCAGTCCGTGGACAATCAGCCCATGCCAGAAACAGGGGAACACAGGGAGGGCAGGACGGCGCTGATCGTGCCCGTGCTGGGCGCCAGCGTGGCGGGTGCCGTATTGCAGCTACAACAGGCGGCGCTGTGGCCGGTGGCCGCTTATGTGGCCTGCGTGGCGGCGGGTGGCGTGTTGCTCGCGTTGTCTGCTTCCAGAAAGATAGCAACCCCGTGGCCTGTGCTGCTGGCGCTGGTGGGCGCCTTGCTGGCCGGGGGTGGCAACTGCGGCTGGCGCGCGCAGGCCTTTGCCGGCGACGCACTGGCGCCCGATCTGGAAGGCCGCGACTTGGTGGTGACGGGTGTCGTTGCCGCGATGCCACAGCGCAATGAAACCGGTTTGCGCCTGCGCCTGGCGGTGGAATCGGCGCGGCTGGGGGCCGATGAGGTGCGACTGCCGCCGCAACTGCAGCTGGGCTGGTACGGCGGCCTGGGCAGCGGCGAGCTGACCCGCCAGCCAGCCGATGTGCGCGCCGGCGAGCGCTGGCAGATGGCGGTACGGCTAAAGGCGCCGCACGGCCACCTGAATCCGCATGGGTTTGACTACGAGCTGTGGCTGTGGGAACAGGGCATCCAGGGCACGGGCTACGTCCGCACTGGCCCCGGCGACGCCCCGCCCCGGCGCGTGGGCGTGACCTGGCAGCACCCCATTGAGCAGGCCCGCCAGACGGTGCGCGACGCGATCTTTGCGCGGGTGGACGACCGCCAGCTGGCCGGCATTGTGGCGGCGCTGGTCACCGGCGACCAGAGCGCGATAGACCGGGCCGACTGGGATGTGTTCCGCGCCACGGGCGTGGCGCACCTGATGAGCATCTCGGGCCTGCACGTGACCATGTTTGCCTGGGCGGCTGCGGCGGTGGTCGGCTGGCTGTGGCGGCGCAGCCCGCGCCTGTGCCTGGCTTGGCCGGCCCAGCATGCGGCGCTGGCCGGGGGGCTGTTGCTCGCCCTGGGCTACGCACTGTTCAGCGGCTTTGGTGTACCGGCGCAGCGCACGGTGTGGATGCTGGCCACGGTGGCCGCCTTGCGTTTTGCCGGGCTGCGCTGGCCGTGGCCGCTGGTGTGGCTGCTGGCCTGCGCCGTGGTGGTGGCGGCGGACCCGTGGGCGCTGCTGCAAGCGGGTTTCTGGCTGAGCTTTGTGGCGGTGGGTGTCTTGTTTGCCACCGACAACGGCGCCCATGAGCAACAGCGAGGCATGGCCGGGCGGGCCAGGGCGATGCTGCGCGAGCAGGCTGTGGTGACGCTGGCCCTCACGCCGCTGGGCTTGTTGCTGTTCGGCCAGGCCTCGGTGGTGGGGCTGCCGGCCAACCTGCTGGCCATTCCCTGGGTAACGCTGGTGGTCACGCCGCTGGCGTTGCTGGGTGTGCTCGCGCCGCCGCTGTGGGACGCGGCCGCGCTGGCCGTGCAGGGCCTGGGGGTGGTGCTGCAGTGGATGGCGGGCCTGCCATTTGCCGCCGTGTCGCTGGCCATGCCGCCGCTGTGGGCAGGCGCTGCAGGCGTGCTGGGCGGCGTGGTGCTGGCCATGCACTGGCCCTGGCCCATGCGCGTGCTGGGCTTGCCGCTGTTGGTACCCGTGCTGCTGTGGCAGCCGCCGCGACCGGCGCAGGGGCAGTTCGACTTGCTGGCGGCAGACGTGGGGCAGGGCAATGCCGTCATTGTGCGCACGGCCACCCGCACGCTGGTCTATGACGCCGGGCCGCGCTATGGCCCCAGCAGCGACGCCGGCCACCGTGTGGTGGTGCCGCTGCTGCGCGCTTTGGGCGAGCAGGTGGATGTGCTGATGCTGAGCCACCGCGACGCAGACCACACCGGCGGCGCGGCAGCCGTGCTGGCATCGCAACCGCAGGCGGTGGCGCAAGGCTCCATTGAGGCGGGACATGAACTGCACGCGGCGCGACCCGTTGCGCCGTGTGAAGCGGGCCAACGCTGGGAGTGGGACGGCGTGAACTTTGAGGTGTTGCACCCCGCGCCCGGCGCGCTTGCGGCTGGCGGGAAACCCAACACGTTGAGCTGTGTGCTGCGCATCGCGGCCGCACGCTCTGCCGGTGGCGCGTCGGCCCTGCTGGCGGGTGATATCGAACAGCCGCAGGAACAGGCGCTGGTCATGTCGGGCGCCAACCTGTCTGCCGACGTGTTGCTTGTGCCGCACCACGGCAGCAAGACGTCTTCAAGCGCCGCGTTCCTGGACGCGGTGCAGCCAGCAGTGGCGCTGGCCCAGGTGGGCTACCGCAATCGTTTTGGCCACCCGGCGCCGGTGGTGATGCAGCGGTATGAAGAGCGCGGCATTCAGGTGGCCGAGTCGCCGCGCTGCGGTGCGGCGCATTGGCAATCGGTCGCGCCACAGTCGATAAGCTGCCAGCGCGACACCGCCCCGCGCTACTGGCACCATCGCTTTCCCTAGGCTGACATCGCATGATGTGGGCCGAAACAGGGCCCGGAACTTGCTATGCTGGGGGCAGGAGATAGCCTTTATGCAGAAATTCGACGAGATGTATGCCCAGCTGCCGGGCACCGGTCAGACACAGACACAAGGCCAATCTCAAGGCCAGAGCCAAAGCCAGAGCCCGCCCCAGTTGCAGGGCGGGGACGTACGGGCGCATTACGAGGCCTATGCCCAGTGGCTGGCGCGCCAGCCTGAAGATGTCATGCGCGCACGCCGCGAAGAGGCGGAAATGATCTTTCGCCGCGTGGGCATCACCTTTGCGGTGTATGGCGCCAAGGACGAAGACGGCGCCGGCACCGAGCGGCTGATCCCGTTTGACCTGATCCCGCGCATCATCCCGGCCCATGAATGGGCCAGCATGGAAAAAGGGCTGGTGCAGCGCGTGACCGCGCTCAACCGCTTTTTGCATGACGTCTATCACGACCAGGACATCATCAAGGCCGGCCTGATCCCCGCCGAGCAGATCCTGAACAACGCGCAGTTCCGCAAGGAAATGATGGGCGTGTACACGCCGCACCATGTGTACTCACACATCGCGGGCGTGGACATCGTGCGCGCACCCAATGCCCAAGGCCAGGGCGAGTATTACGTGCTGGAAGACAACCTGCGTGTGCCCAGCGGCGTGAGCTACATGCTGGAAGACCGCAAGATGATGATGCGGCTGTTCCCCGACCTGTTCAGCAGCCACCGCGTGGCGCCGGTCATGCATTACCCCGATCTGCTGCTGGAAACGCTGCGCGCATCAGCCCAGCCCGGCGCACCTGACCCGACGGTGGTGGTGCTGACGCCCGGCATGTACAACAGTGCGTACTTCGAGCATGCCTTCCTGGCCCAGCAGATGGGCGTGGAGCTGGTCGAAGGGCAAGACCTGTTTGTGAAAGACCGCTACGTGTACATGCGCACCACGCGCGGCCCCAAGCGCGTGGACGTGATCTACCGCCGGGTGGATGATGATTTTCTGGATCCATCGGTGTTTCGCCCCACGTCCACGCTGGGCTGCGCGGGCCTGCTGGACGCGTACCGCGCGGGCAATGTGTCGCTGTGCAATGCCATCGGCACCGGCGTGGCGGACGACAAGTCGATCTACCCGTACGTGCCCAAGATGATCGAGTTCTACCTGGGCGAAAAGCCCATCCTGAACAACGTGCCCACCTACATGTGCCGCAACCCCGACGACCTGAAGTACACGCTGGCCAATCTGAAAGACCTGGTGGTGAAAGAGGTGCACGGCGCCGGCGGCTACGGCATGCTGGTGGGACCGGCCGCAACCAAGGCCGAGATTGAAGACTTCCGCAAGGCGGTGGAAGCCAACCCCGCCGGCTACATCGCCCAGCCCACGCTGAGCCTGTCCAGCTGCCCGACGTTTGTGGAAAGCGGCGTGGCACCGCGCCACATCGACCTGCGCCCGTTTGTACTGAGCGGCAAGGAAGTGCAGATGGTGCCCGGTGGCCTCACGCGCGTGGCGCTGAAGGAAGGCTCGCTGGTGGTGAACTCGTCGCAAGGCGGCGGTACCAAGGACACCTGGATTCTGGAAGTCTGAGGAGGGAATAAAAATGTTGTCACGCACCGCAGACCACCTGTTCTGGATGTCGCGCTACACCGAGCGCGCTGAAAACACCGCACGCATGCTGGACGTCAATTACCAGACGTCGTTGCTGCCCCAATCCGCCGCTGTGGCCCAGGTGGGCTGGCAGGGCCTGCTGTCCATCAGCGAGCTGCTGCCGGCCTATGGCGCGGTGCATGGCGAGATCACGCCGCAGCGGGTGATGGAATTCATGGTCAAGGACGAGAACAACCCCTCGTCCATCGTCAGCTGCCTGAAGGCCGCGCGCGAAAACGCCCGCGCCGTGCGCGGCTCGCTCACCACCGAGGCCTGGGAGACACAAAACCAGACCTGGCTGGAAGTCAACCGCATGCTCAAGGCCGGGCAGTTTGAACGCGACCCGGGGCAGTTCTTTGAATGGGTCAAATTCCGCTCGCACCTGTCGCGCGGCGTGACGGTGGGCACCATGCTGATGGACGAAGCGCTGCACTTCATGCGCCTGGGCACCTTTCTGGAGCGCGCAGACAACACCGCGCGGCTGGTGGATGTGAAATTCCACGCGGTGCAAAGCGACTTTTTCGGCGCCGCCACCGAGCAGGACCAGGAATACGATTTTTATCACTGGAGCGCGATCCTGCGCAGCGTCAGCGGTTTTGAGATCTACCGCAAGGTCTACCGTGACGTGATCAAGCCCGAGCGCGTGGCCGACCTGCTGATCTTGCGGCCCGACATGCCGCGGTCGCTCCACGCCAGCATGAATGAAGTGTTGAGCAACCTGGAAATGGTGGCCAACGACCAGTCGCACGAAACCATCCGCCGCGCGGGCAAGCTGCGCGCGGACCTGAAGTGGGGCCACATCGACGAGATTTTGGCCACGGGGCTGCATGCATTCCTCACGCAGTTCCTGGACCGCGTGAACGAACTGGGCGCGCGCATCAGCCGCGACTTCCTGGTCCCCACATCGGCGTGAGCGCTGCGGCATGAACCCGCTGGAGGAGGCCGCCGCGCTGCTGGCTGGCGGCCGCTTCCATGAGGCGCTGGCGTTGTACGCGCAGGTGCTGCGTGCCCAGCCTGAATCGCTGGACGCCCGCATGGGCCTGGCCCATGCCCACGCGGGCGCAGGCGATGCCTGGGCTGCGGTGGCCTGGCTCAACGATGCCTGCCGCATCGCACCCGCCGACCCGGCCCCCGCACACCGCTTAGCCGAGCTGCTGCTGAACCTGAACCAGCACGCGCAAGCCCTGCCGGTGTACCAGCGGCTGTACGGCCCATTCAACGCGCGCGACCGCGCCACGCTGCTGCACTATGGCTTTTGCCTGGAACACACGGGCGACCTGGATGGTGCCGTACGGTTGTACCGCGAAGCCATCGCGCAAGAACCCGACTTCCTGGAAGCGCATGTAGACCTGGCCGGCGTGCTGTGGCGGGTGGAAGACCACGCCGGTGCGCTGGCCCACGCGCGGCGCGCGGCAGAGATCGCGCCGCAGCACCCCTATGCCGTGCGCATCCTGGGCACGGCCCTGCTGCACATGAACCAGCTGGACGAAGCGCAGGTGCAGCTGCGCCGCGCGCTGCAGTTGCAGCCGGGCTTTCCGCTGGCGGCGGTGGACTTGTCACTGGCCCTGCTGCTGGCCGGCAAGCTGGAAGAGGGCTGGGCGCAATACAGCGCCCGCTGGAGCGACACCGTGCGCATGGCGCGCCCGCGCTTTTACAACCCTGCGCTGGAATGGCAGGGCCCGCAACGCCAGCCACTGAAAGGCAAACGCATCATCGTGTATGCCGAGCAGGGGCTGGGCGATGTGATTCATTTCATCCGCTACGTGCCGCTGCTGCAGGCCGATGGCGCCAGTGTGACCGCCGTGGTGCAGCCCGAGCTGATGACGCTGCTGGAGACCATCCCCGGCCTGCACTGCTACCGCCCGGGAACGGACGTGGCGGCCGACTGCCATGTGGCCCTGCTGGACTTGCCCATGCATTACGCCACCACGTTGGAGAACCTGCCGGCGCCGGTGCCGTACCTGCGTGCGCCAGAGGCCAAGGTGGCGCAGTGGCGCGAACGCCTGAAGCCGTGGGACGGCAAACGCAAAGTCGGCATCGCCTGGGCCGGCTCACCCGTGCAGGTGAACAACCGCAACCGCAGCATGCCGCTGAGCGCGCTGGCGCCGCTGCTGGATATGCAGGGCGTGCAATGCTTTAGCCTGCAGAAGGGGCCGGGCGGGAGCTTTACTGACATCACGCCCGATGCACAAGCGCTGGTGGACCTGACGGGCGAATGGAAAGACTTCAGCGACAGCGCCGCGATGATCGAATGCCTGGACTTGGTGATCACGGTGGACTCGGCAGTGGCCCACCTGGCCGGCGCACTGGGCAAGCCGGTGTGGGTGCTGCTGGCCCCCAACCCCGACTGGCGCTGGCTGCTGGATCGGGACGATTCGCCGTGGTACCCGACGATGCGGCTGTTCAGGCGCGGGTTTGGGGAGCAGCGAGCAACGCAGGTGCAACGCATCAGTGAAGCGATGGCTGGATTGAAATTTCAACGAGTTGCATGATATGTAACGGTAGATACAATTCGACACACCTTAAACAGCCGCTGAAAGACTGGTGTCAATGGCCTCGATCAAATCAAGTATCTCCAAGCTCTACATTTCCCTTTTTGGCCGGGCGCCTGACGCGAAGGGGCTTGCGCACTGGACCAAGATGATGGCATCCGGTGCATCCATCACCAAGATCGCCAACGAAATGATGGATGCGTTGCCCGCCAGGCTCGAGAAAAAATACGAGAAAAAGTATGGCCCCACGCTGTCGCTCAACGAAATCATTACCGAGCTGTACAAGGATATGCTGGGCCGCAAGCCTGACGCGGAAGGCCTGGCGTTTTGGACGAAAGAGCTCAAAAGCAATAAAAAGGCCGATCTGGCGGAAGTCATCGCGAAGATGATGACCGCCATTGACGACTACAAGCCGACAGCAGACGACAGTGGCAAGGAAGGCGCGAAAAGCAAGGCCTTGTTCGAGAACCGCGCTGCAGCGGCGGAGCATTACGCCGACATGGGCGGTGACCCGGAGAATGCAGAGCTATTCCTGAGCACGATTACCGATGACCCCGCAACTGTCGAGAAATTCAAGCGGGACGTGACCGCCGATAACGTGAACGTGCCGCCGGCACCACCGCCGCCGCCCGCGCCACCGGCCCCTGCACCCGAGCCCGCGCCGCCGCCGGCGCCCGCTTTCGCCGTGACCGAAACCGCCGAAGGTTCCAAAATCTGGACGCCGGGGTCCGGCAATGGTGCGGTCACGCTGACCGATACAGAAACCAGCTATGTATTCACGCCCGCCACCGGCAGCGCCGTGACGCTGCTCAAGTCCGCGCTGAACCAGGTGGTCACGTCCGGCATGACACTGAAAGGTGCAGCCGTGGCCCTCAAGCTGATTCCCGTGTTCACCGGGTCGGTCACCGTCACTGACACAACCGTTGCGGCCGCCGATCTGGTGACCATAGACACCGCCACCACCGGCGACGTGGTTGCAACGGCTGCGACCACGCTCAGCGGCACCCCCACGGATCTGAAGACCGTGGCCGCGGCCACCGGCATCACCCGCGCCACCCACTGGGGTGCCAACGTGACCGGCACCATTTCCATTGCCGATGCCAACACGCTGGACGCGGCTAACGGAACGGGTGTGATCACGGCCACTCTGGCTGCTGACACGGCAGCCAATCTGAAGACGCTGACGGCCGTTGGCGCCGCCAATGCCTACAGCCTCACCTTGACGGGCGGCTCCGCAGCGGCAGCCGACATGAACGCAATCGATGCAATCACCACGGTCGTGGTGTCGGCCACCGCGGTGGGTACGGTCACCGGCTCGGCGGCAGATGTTGCCAGTTTTGGCGCGTCGGCAGGCGTGACCCGCGCGGCCAACTGGTCCGCGCAAATGGCAGGTACGGCAACCGTCGCGCAATGGAACGCGATCGACGCCGCCAATGGCAACGGGACCATGAGCGTCACCGGGGGCATTGCCGACAGTGTGGCCAACATCACCGGTACGCTGAACATCCTTGCAGCGGCCAAGCTGACCATTGGCACGCTGAATTTTGTGACGGGCACCGGCACCGGGAAAACCGACATCGAGGGCGGCAACAACGCGGCGGTGGATGTCGCCGGCGAATGGTCATTCAACGCTGGCACCAAGCTGCTCACTTACTACAACACGGGTGCTGGTGCTGCAGCCACAGTCACGCTCACGGGTGTGGCCAACATCGTTGCCAATGGATTCCTGACGCTCAACGGGGGCGAAGGCTGATGACCTGCGGTCCACCACGGAAAGATCGTGCCGTCCCATCTTGATCACGTCGTGGTCATTGCCCCATCGTTGCGCGCTGGCGCAGCCCTGGTAGAGCAGTCGCTCGGCGTCCCACCCGGTCTGGGGCGCCAGCATCCGCACATGGGAACACACAACCTGCTGCTGTCGCTGGGCCCGACTGTTTACCTGGAGGTGGTGGCGATTGATCCCGATGCACCGCCTGTGTCCCGGCCCCGTTGGTTCGGGCTTGACG